>CAIQIE010000236.1 GCA_903871805.1 uncultured Planctomycetaceae bacterium
CCCGCCGACTTCACCCTCCGCCCCCGCGATCGCCGCCGTCTTGTGATGCGGGAAAATAATGGCGTTTGCCGGACACACACGGCTGCAGGCCGGACATCCCTTTTTACAACTGTCCTGTTGCTCAACCAGAATCCGGTCCAGGGCATCAACGCCGTAAACCCCGAAGAGACAGAAATCAATGCACTCCATGCAGTTGGTGCAGCGACTGTAGTCGATCACCGGATACCAGCGGCGCCCCGTATCCTCAGGCAACAGGGCTTTGTCTTCCAGCGTCGCCGTGCCGCTGTCGAAGGCTCTGCGCGCTTCCAGAATTCGCTCAGGCTGCAGGTAGCGGTTCAGTTGCTCAGCGGACGGAGTCCCCCTGATCCACGACATCAGGTCCACCGCCGGTTCGCTCCGGATCACGGACTGGTCCCGAAGCCGCCGAATTTCCTGAACAAAGGCTTCTGAACTTTCTGCGACCCGCAGGTCTATGCACCAGATCGTTCGATCAGGAACTTCCACGCTGCCAATTCCGGAGGCAGGAGATGGTTTATCTCCATCTTCGTTCTCGTCACTGTCCTCGTCCTGGTCGTCCGGCGATTTCAGCAGTGTCAGCCCCTCACGCCCTCGAACTCCGGCTCGGTCCAGCGTCCACCGTATCGCACGCTCGTACAGCCAGCCCATGACCAGCAGTTCCCCTGGGACCTCACGCAGCAGCTGCATTCCCGAGTGATTCTGGGACATGTCATACAGATGGGGGACCAGTGTGACTGAAACGCCGGGTTCAGCAATCAGCGCGGCAGCAATTTCTTCTTCCAGACGCCGCTTCACGGGGTTACGCCCCTGGGCCTGCGACATCACAACAGTAAGATGGTTCTGCGACATAAGCTTGGTTTTACACATTTTCTGGCGGTGAAATTTCCCGCATTGGCCCGAAGAAAATCCTCACAGGCTGTCAGCCTTCGTTCATTTGCCCTTTGATGGTTCTTTGAGCATCTTCCCAGGCCGAACGCAGATACTGAAGATACTCATCCACAGTCAGCATGTCTTCATCCGGAAGAAACTCGTACAACCAGCCCGCACCGTAGGGATCCGCATTGATCCCCGAAGGATCGTTCAGTAGCGCCGGGTTGAATCGGACGACAGTGCCCGACCCCGGAGGAAACATCGAAGACACCGCTTTGGCACTCTCGATCTCTCCGATTTCCTGACGGTCCCGAACCTTCGCTCCCTCGTCAATCGACCACTCCAGAAAGTAAACATCCTGGAGCAGTCGAATCGAATACGCCGTAAACCCGACTCGCCAGCGTCCCTCGCCCGTTTGCTGCAGCCAGAGATGCCGACGGGAATAGTGGCGATCCACTGGAAACAGTGCCTGGTACTGGCCCATCATAAATGTCAGGGGATCACTCATCGCTCAGCCCGCCGGTCGAAGGTCCGCTGTGACACCCACATTCCTGCCAGCTGCTTCAATTTCCTGCAGCAACGAACTCGCACTGAAACTGACGGGTAACGCCAATCGCAGTATCATTTCAAACGCCCCACCCTCTTCTGTCCGCACGGCATGCATGCCCGTAATGTCAATTCCATGACGCGAGACAATCTGACTGAGACTTCGCAAAATCCCGGGTTCGTTGCGACCACCGATTCGCAGACGATACTGCCGCGTCTCTGCGGTGGCCGCGACGTGTACGGGAATCTGAGCCGCAGGGTCACGAATCGTCAGTTCGATGCCAAACGGTCGGCAGGCATCCTGAAGGTGATCGCGGATCAGATTCTGATCCATAGCAACCGGAAAGTCCGCGGAAAAAATCATTGTGAAATAACCACGAACAACCGTCTGGCTGGCCTCCCGGAGGTCACCGCCAAGTTCCGCCATCGCACGCGTCACCGCTGCCAGAATACCGGCACGGTTGGCGGCTGCCATGATAATGATCCATTCCTTCATATCCCGTTCGCCCTGTATGACACTATTATTCCTGCTTCTCTGTGAAATTCCGGTTCATGACACCACTCACCTGCATGCCGGGTTGCTTATCAGCAACCGAGCATACCATCCAGCAGTCCAGGTAAAAATAATGGACCTGCGGAGCAGTTCGCACCTTCACAGTGTCAATCTGCGAGGTGCTGCGGCAGTTCCATAGACAGGACCATCGGTTTTCGTCAGTACAGTTCCAGTATCGCTTCCACTTCTACCGGAACGTTGTACGGTAGTGAACCCATCCCAACGGCACTGCGGGCGGCCTTGCCAGCTTCGCCAAAAATCTCCACCATCGTGTTGCTGAAACCATTCATGACTGCAGGATGCCGCTGAAAGTCGGCGGTGCAGTTCACCATCCCCAGCACTTTCACAATCCGCTTCACCCTGTCCAGACTGCCAAGACTGGCTTTGATCGTGGCCAGCATTGTCAAAGCCACAACCCGCGCGGCCGCAGCGCCTTCTTCTTCCGTCAAATCTGATCCCACTCGCCCCACAATCAGCTTACCATCCGGGCCATACGGCACCTGACCGCTAACATATCCCATCCGGTCAACGACAACGACAGGAGTATAGACGCCACCCGGTGGAGGTGGTGACGGCAAGGTGATGCCCAGTTGCTGAAGTTTCGCCTCAATGCTCACGTGTTGTCTCCCCACAATCTCTAATGTCGGCTCTGCCTGCTGTTCAGCGGCCGGCCTTCAATCCAGTCGTCCGAAGGATCATCCGCCACCAACCGGCCTGACGGTCAACAGACCCTTCCCTGATTCACAGATTAACGAAATCACGCCGCCATTCACAATTCAACAGGAACAGGAACACAATTTTCACGTCGAAGACCACCAAAATCCGTCACGAAACCGTTCGCCAAATCCTATACCCACCGCAGCAATCGCCCAAAATAGCCGGAATATCGCCCTCCCCGCAGATTTCCCTGAATTTGCAGTTCAGATGCTTCTTTTTTTGTTGACACCGGCTCAGTCCATTCACCTCCGCTTAAACGGGCGTCGTCCAGAAAGACGCCAGGAATACGATCAATCCGCAAGGGGGATGCCGCGGTCCACAGCACCTCATCCGACTCTGCTCTTACGACAATCAACCGCAGTCGGTCAGTACTCTGATAGCCCAGCAGCCACGCTTCCGACAAAGGTTCCACTCTCCCATCCACCACGCGCAGCAGATTTCCATAACGGAAAACCGGTCTCTCGCCAGGTTTCCGATGCACAAAAAACAGCCTCGCCAGTCCCACCTCACATTCCTGCGACAAAGTCTCGTCCGTACTCTCCCAGCGCAACTTCTGTCGCCACGCTTCGTCCAGCCATTTGCGAATCTCGTGTTCCGGCCGTCGAAAGTACGACCCCGCTTCCACGACCAGTTGCTCTGTTTCGTCCACTGGCTCCACAGCCGCAACAGCGCAGGTTGCCAGATCTTTCAGATACAACTCTGTCAACTCCGACGCGGGATCCAGCAGTGGTGGCTCAAAGACAGATGTACCGAGCCCCGGCAGACTTGCTGTCAACTGAGTCCTTTGTGCCTCGGTCATCCGGCCAACGATTCGCAGCGAACCCAAAATCGCGCGAACGTTCTCAGGCTCCGGACGGACAAGCAGCGTCAAGAACCCATAGAGTGAGGCGGCCGCGTCCTGCAGTTGCTCGCTGCGTGACGAACTGACGACATGCACAGATGCATCCAGTCGCAGACGCAGGTCAAACCGTGTCTCTACACCTTCACGCCATGTCCGCACAGTCGCATCCGTCATGCCATGAATATGAGCCGCGAAAAATTGCTCCAGCTCCCCGATAATCTTCTCCCGCTGTTCCCGCGTCAGCATCGCTGGTTCAGATAACTGCAACCCCGCAGATCGATGATCCGCCAGACATCGATACAGGTAAATGCGGTCATACTCGCTGAGCAACGGCAGGGCAGTGACTTTTCGAAGCCCATGTCGCAGACTGTCGCCCGATGCAGGAAATGCGGCAATCAATTCCACCAGCTCCGCCCCCAGAATCCACGCCGGATCACGCTGCCGAAATCCCGTCCCGTAGATCCCCGCCGCTTCAACGCCAATCACTGTGACCAGTTGCTGCAGCAAACTGACCGCCTGTCGATCCAGCGTCTGCTCCATCAGTTTTTTCGCCCCCTGCTTGCCAAGTTCTGTCGCCAGCCACCACGCTCCCAGCGCCGCCGGATTCGCCGCAGCCACGATTCTTCCGGCATAAATCCCCCGCGCGGCGTACGTCAGCCAGGGACTGGCTTTCTGATAAACACCGTAACCAATGACCGCACGTCTGATATAACTGTAGAGGGTACCGATACTGTACTGCTGAACGCCCAGCGGCAACTGTTCCAGCAGCACCAGCAAATGCAGCCAGATGCGACTGGCAGCCCGCGCTAACTGCTCAAGACTTGTCTCCATCAGCGGCGCTGCACTGTCCGGACGATAAATCCGCGCCACCCTCTGAATCAGCGACAGCACCTCGTCCCGAATCAGCAACAGGTCCGGCTGCCCATTGACGGTGTAGCCATTTGCCCGAATCTTCTCGTAGACTCGTTCCGCCTCCGCTTCCAGCAACTTTCGAACCTCGCGGTCCTGCTCCCCAAGACGCCGTAACTGATCCGCACTCTGTTCGCTGTGCAGATCTTCGTCCGGATACTCCAGAAACTCATGAAATCGAGCAAACCGCGAGGCCAGGTGCTGCTCACGCTGCCCCAGCTCCTCTGCTCGACGCTCCAGCTCAGCCTGGACCGCTCCCCGAATCTGTTCCAGCGCCAGTCGCTGCTCATTCAGTTCCGTCTGCTTCTGCAACAACTGCTGCACCATGGTCTGCACCGAGGGATGATCAGCGGCGACAGGGCGACGAAAAAGTGCGGCCCACGCCACTGGCAGCAAGGCCAGCAAAATTCCCACGGCCGTTCCGAATCCAGACAGCCCCGGAACAGCCACGATTCCACAGGCTGACAACACAGACACCAGTGTCAGCACGATCGCCACTCGATCCGGCATGCTTTTCATCAATCACCCTGCTGGTCTTCTGGTCTTACAGAAAAGGCCGTTTGAGGAAACATCTGCGCCTGCCGCTTTCCTGAGTGCACAATAAACCGACCCGCGAACTATTTCCCGCCGGCATCCGCAGACCTGCGGAGCACTGCGGTTACTGCAAAATGATCCGAGGGAAATCTCCCTGATTCCATGGTTCGATCAATGATCGCCGATTGCACCTGCCATGAACTGGTAACCAGAATCCAGTCAATGCGTTCCGCACCAGGCTTGCCCGTGAAGCCATGAAAAGTTCCCTCACTGTCCGTGCGTGTTGCTTCCATTTTTCGATACGTATCCTGAAACAGATTCCCCTGCAGTAACTCCCGATAGGGATCTGATTCCTCGCCACAGTTAAAATCTCCGGTCATCACAATCGGTTGCCCTTCCGCAATCTTCGGAAGTCGCTCCTGCAGCAGCAACGCCGATTGCCGTCGAGCCTCCTCGCCGCGATGATCAAAATGCGTATTCACAAAGAGAAACGGGGAGCCATCCACGGACTTGTCCCGCACACGCACCCATGTGGCCACGCGAGGCAACGACGAATCCCAACTCTTGCTGAACTTCTCGTCAGGACGTTCGCTCAGCCAGAATTGGCCTGATCCCAAAACCTCAAACCGCTCTGTGCGCACAAAGATCCCACACTGCTCACCATTGGCAGATTCATCCCGAGACCAGCCGATGTATTGATAACTGTTCAGTTGCTGCCCTATGTATTCCGCCTGGAACGGCAACATCTCCTGCGTCCCCAGCAAATCCGGGGCGAACTTTCTGATCGTCTGGACCACCAGTTCCCGCCGCTTCGGCCACGCATCCTTCCCATCATTCGCTGTTCCATAGCGAACATTAAAACTCATCACCCGTACATCATCGGCCGCCAGCCCGTTTGCTGAGAACATGAACAGCTGGAGCAGAATGGACTGGCTCAGACAGATCAGCCGCGTCAGCAGTCCCCACGAAAAACAATTTTGAACTCTGTTCACAACATCTTCCCTTTTTCCTGCCATCTTGCCCGGGACAACTTTAGCCGCACCCCGAGCTCCCCCCGCCCAAAAACCCTGAACCGTCTTTTCGACGACCCGGCCACCTCTGTCAAGCCACCCCCACCGGCCTGGGACGACAAAGCGATGGCCAGAAGGGAAGCCTCTGGCATGAATTTCGTCCGCGTCGGGAGTGGCCGTTTTCCGATCTGCAGCGAGGAAAAACGACGTGCGAGTTTTGCGGGGGAAAATGCGACTTTCGGCACGGTTTCACAGTGTTTCGTCATTCCCATACCTGCCATTTGCTCGTATCTGGCCCCATCAGCATCGCAGTGAAGTCGGCGCCCTTGTGCCGAAAGCCTGTTGCAGGACTGCAGCCTTGCGGGGATGACAGGCACCGCGGCAGCTTCCGTTGGCCTGCCAGCTGGAATTGGCGCTGTGCGGAGTGCACCTGTCTACGATGGGACAATTTCCTCTAAGCGTTCCACTGATCGGCGTACTCCCGCCGCGAATGAGGATCGCTGGTCGAATAAAAAAACCACTGCCCGGAGAGGCAGTGGTTGAAGTCATTCAGTATTTCGTGGCGTCTACGCCACGTTTTGCTGTGGACTACTTCTCGACGGGAAGGCTGAAGCTTTTCATCATCACGCCGTTCTCGTCACTAACCCAGTAGCCACCGGCCGGGGCAAAGTACTTTTCGATGGATTCGAATGCAGGCAGCTTGGTGAAGTCGACCATTCCAAGGAATTCGTCAGCTCCTGGAAATGCGTCAGCCGCATCACCCTTTCGCAGCATCTCGTACAGGCCTCGATAGGTGTCGGCTGGTCGGCTGAAGCTGACCATGCGAGCATCTTCCGGGAACTGTGCAGCAACGGCCTGGAACTGAGCGGTTTCTGACAGAGGTCGAACATCGGAGGTGTTGCGGACAGCCATTTCGAGCTGAGCACCACCAACACCGATCAGCAGTTGATTGTTGGCCGCGGTAAACGCCAGTTTGGACCCGTCAGGTCCGAGTGGAAGTTCGTAAACAGTCACGCCTTCCATTTCCCGCTGTTCAGCCGAGAATCCTGGCTGTGATGCCATTTTGGTCAGCAGTTCAGTGATCTTAGCCGTGTCGCGAACACCGATGGCGATCAGAATGTCATTGGCCCCGGTCGAAGTCTCACTGCCATCTCCAGCAGTAGAAAACTGCATCCGTCCGTCAAGCTGATCAATGATGTCATTCTTGACGTGAATCTGTGGATCGCGTTCAGCCGCTTCATCAACAAGTCGGGCCAGAGCGCCTGGCCCCTGGAACATGTCTACCATGGACTCGGCAGTCTTCCATGCTTCGTCTACTTTCCACTTTGTCGCCATCCACGTCGTGACATTTTCCTTGACCCAGGCTGGTGGTGCTTGCTCGACAGTATCCAGCTGGAACATCTGCATCATGAACATCGGCGGCTGTTCGCAGTAGATCATCGACTGCGACAGGGCATCGTAGGAGTCTGAGTTCATTTCCATCACAGTTCCCATGCCCTTCATCTGATTCAGGCCCAGCATCGGCAGAACGCTCATGGCCATCCCTGCCTGCAGCCCTGCTTCACCCAGAGATCCGGTTTGCACCAGCTGAGTAAACAGACCAATAGGATCAAAGAACATCGTCATGACGCCAGCACCCGGCTTTGTTTCGCACTTACCCATGATGTAGGAATAAGTTTCGTTGCTGGTCAGCGTTTTCTGTGAAGTCCCGTCCCAGTTGTCCAACGCCAACTTCAGCAGGGCGCTACTATTGGAAGCAACCATCTTCTGGTCCTTCAGGAACCAGCCAAATTCCTTTGCCAGCGGTGTGGCATTGGCTGTGTCTGAGGTATTCTTGTAAAGCACGATCTCTGTGCCGGCGTGTTCCATATTGGCCGACTCCAGCACAGGGCTGGAATTCAGGCCGGTCACGGCCTTGTCCAGGATGGACTTCATCTGAGATTCATGGTCACCGTACTCAAAGAAAACAACCGCCCCCATGCGATTCGGAGGAGCCTTTGAAAAGGCCAGCGTAATTTCGCCGGATGGAATGGACATCAGGTCGTCCATGGTCATTCCCAGTGCATCCTGCACAGCGGAAGCACGGTCCTGCATCTGCTCTGCCATAACCGTCATCAGCTCTGCTCGAAAATCATCCATCGCCGGGTCAATGAACATCCTGCCCATCGAAGACTTACTCATCTGCTCCTTCAACGCCGCAACGCTGGGCATCGACAGATAAAGGTATGTGTCCTTCGGCAGAATCTGACTGCTGTTGACCCGAGGGGAACCTTCCGACTGAGCATACACCGAACTTACGATGCTGCTGACAGCCAGCACAGCGGCGAGCAGTGACTGTTTGGTTCGACCAGAAAACATGAAAAATCCTTCTCACACAAAGTAGGGAGCAATTGGCAAACAATCGCGAAGTGACTTGAGCCTTTGATTGTCACTGAGAATCCACCTGGAGGTCAAGCTTAGCCGCGCCCTGATTGCCCAGGGCAGGGAAAAGCTTCCGTGAACGATCATGTGACCAATCCGTCCTGTGACCAATCCGTCCTGTCCAATTTTCGCCTTAACGCTGCAAAACACTGAATTCTGCAGCAAACACCTGTGCCAAACGCAGGGAGACGCGAACAGGGACCGCCTGGCCGCCGATAACCGAACCGATTCTGTTCGCTGAGTCCCTGAATTTCCTGGAAAAAATTCAGAGAAAAACCAGGCTCCTGGAACTTTTTTCCGGCAACCACCGCCCCCGTAGCTGGACGAGCAATCGTCTGTGGGCACAAATTTTTCCGCTCAGCCCTGAGGCTTTGTGTCAGCAAAGTTTGAAAATCGCCGGCGACGCCGCACCCAATTCCAGTGGCTCCGACGGCAATGGACTCGTATTCCGCTCGCTGACGTCCGGCACCGAGCCCTGCCTGCGATCCGTGCTTCTTCTGGCAATAAGCTACCGTGCAAGTCACTGGCCCCCGGAACATGGACCATCCGGTCACGGCGATGAAACTGCAGCGAGGGCAGGGATTTCTGTTGGCATCACCCCGGCACACCGTCGGAGACCGGTTTGTTGATGTGACCACGCGGCCTGAACATTGCGGCGGCCGGTCTATCGCCCGGAACACTCCGACAAGCGTCCTGGATGCCCCCGACTGAATAAAAATGACTGCCAAACAAAACGAGGAATTCTCAGAAATTCAAACAGTCCATCACCCTGAAAAAGTGATCTCCCTCGAGAGCCAAAAGTGAGAACCAGAGGAAAACCGACCGTTTTTTGTCGAATTTCGGGACGACAAATG
Organism: uncultured Planctomycetaceae bacterium; assembly: GCA_903871805.1. Taxonomy (GTDB): domain Bacteria; phylum Planctomycetota; class Planctomycetia; order Planctomycetales; family Planctomycetaceae; genus SXXK01. Next base: position 9,274 of record CAIQIE010000236.1, read on the forward strand.
GCACCCGGAACAGGGACGCAACACTTCCGGGCCACTATAATACGGGCTTCAATTCGGAAGGATCTCTATGCTGCGATACGCCCTGACAATCTTTGTGAGTGCTTTTCTGCTGTTCCAGGTACAGCCACTCACTGGACGTTTTATTCTGCCATGGTTCGGTGGTGGTCCATCCATCTGGACCGCATGTATGCTGTTCTTCCAGTTGCTGCTGCTGGGGGGCTATCTGTATTCGCACCTGCTCAGCACATTTCTACGCCCGAAGACTCAGGCACTGGTGCATCTCGGCCTGCTGCTCGGGTCGCTCGCTTTTCTGCCGATCGCTCCGTCTGAGTCGTGGAAGCCCACGGCCGGCGAATCTCCTTTGTCGACAATTCTGCTGCTGCTGACAGCGACCGTGGGCGCCCCCTATTTTCTGCTGTCCACGACCGGGCCGCTGATGCAGCGCTGGTTTAGTCGCACCGCTCCCGGACAATCTCCCTATCGACTTTATGCGCTCTCCAACGTCGGTTCGTTACTGGCATTGCTCAGCTACCCGTTTGTCTTTGAGCCGTGGCTGACACTAAGTCAGCAGGTCTATTCATGGAGCAGTCTGTATTCGCTGTACGCTGGCCTGGCGGCCCTGTGTGCATTTGGAATTCTTCGCCAGACATGGAGCGAACAAACCGCGGCGGTGGCCCCCGGAACAGCCCCCCAGCGTGATGAATCCGAGATTTCCAGGCCAGGCATCTTTTCCATCCTCCTCTGGCTGACCCTGTCCGCTGCCAGCTCCGTGATGCTGCTCGCCACCACCAATCAGCTGTGCATCGACGTGGCCACCGTACCGTTTCTCTGGATTCTGCCGCTCAGCCTGTACCTGATCTCCTTTATTCTGTGCTTCGATAGTCCCCGCTGGTATGACCGACAAGTTTTCGGGTTATTGCTGCTGGTCTGCTGTCCGTTGGCCAGCAAAGTGCTGAGTGATGGGCCCGATGTCAGTATCGCCAGCCAGATTCTGATTTATTCCACCGTCCTGTTTGCCTGCTGCATGTCGTGTCACGGAGAGCTGTATCAGCTTAGACCACACAGTCGCTGGCTGACGCTGTACTTCGTGGTAATCTCTGCCGGCGGGGCTCTTGGTGGCCTGTTCGTGGCGATGGTCGCGCCGCGTCTGTTTGTCGGCTATTGGGAATACCACGTCGGATTGTTTGCGTGTGCTCTGGCCGTCTTTCTGGCTATGGCGATGCAGCGTGTCTGGCATCGCACGCCGTCTCCGTATTTCTGGATGTGGGCGACCGCCTCGGCTGCTCAGGTTTTCTGTCAGTCGCATTTCGTGCTGAATCCTCTGGCGGAAAAACTGCGATCTACCAACGAGGCCATCCTGATGGGAGGCTTTGGTGCGATCATCTTTTCCGGCCTTCTGCTGACTGGCTTTCTGGAACCGCTGCGAGGCCGTGTGATCGCGGCATGGGCAATGTTGTCGCTGCTGCAGGTGTCATGGGTGATCGGCTTTGTGCGATGGCAGGCACCGGGGTTGCTGCTGCCGGATGTGCTGACTGTGGCTGACGGAGAGAAGGCCTCGTTCCTCATGGCTTCCCCGCTTTGGCAGCGAAGTGTCCTGGCTGCTCTGCTTCCGGCCCTCCTCGCAGCCGGCGGACTCCTGTTACTACTGAAACGGTCCGACCGCCTTCAGCGATACCTGCTGCCGGCTCTGCCCTATGCCTGTGCCGGTGTGATCCTCTGGGACGCGTTTTCGCAGAACATGCTGTCGAAGGATCGCCTGATTTCGATTGTGGCCACCGCCATTGCCGGAATTCTGCTGGATCTGTCTGCACGTGGCTTTCGCGGCCCGGCAAAAGCGTCACTCGGCCTGAATCTGCTGATCCCGTCTGTGACTCTGGTAATGATCCTCGGACTGCGGCTGAAAGAAGTGGCCGTGGAGGAAATTTCCAATGACAGTGTCGTCCATGTCTCAAGAAATTTTTACGGGGTTCTGCGAGTCCGCTACGACAAGCCCAACGGGGATCTGGATGGAGACCTGAATCCGCTTCCCCCAAAGTTCTCACTGACGCATGGTCAGATCCGTCACGGGTTTCAGTTTGATGACGACTACTGGTCCAGACAGCCAACGACTTATTACGGAAAAGAAAGCGGCCTCGGACGTGCGATCACCGTTGCGCGTGATCTGGCCGGAAAGTCCGATGGCCATGCCCTGCGTGTGGGAGTTGTGGGACTGGGCACCGGGACCATTGCCGTCTACGGGCGGCCTGGCGAGTCGTTTCGGTTTTACGATATCAATCCCGATGTTCTGGCGCTCTCTGAGCAGGGCTTTTTCAAGTACCTGAAAAACTGCGAAGCCGCCCACGAGGTCGTTCTGGGGGATGCCCGCATCATGATGGAACACGAACTCGCTCAGGGCACTTCGCAGCAGTTTGACGTGCTGGCCATCGATGCCTTCAGCAGCGATGCCATTCCCGTCCATCTGCTGACCACCGAATGTGCGGACATCTACCGACAGCACATTCGCCCAGGCGGCGTTCTCGCCGTGCATATTTCCAACAGATTTCTGGACCTCGCTCCGATTACTCGTGGCATCGCCGATCATCTGGCATGGAAAGCCGTGGAAATCGACAACAACGATGACGATGCCACGGGTGTGTTCAGTTCCACATGGGTTCTGCTGACTTCCAGTGCCGAATTTCTGGATGACCCGCAGATTCAGGATTCCATAACGGAATGGAGCGATACTGAGCGGATTTTGAAGTGGACCGACGACTACTCCGGACTGTGGCAGGTACTTTCCTTCTAAACGCAGTATTCTCCCGAATTGATGATTCCCCCACCAGAAAGCCCCTGCAGCAGACCTCGCAGCGTTTTCTGATGGGTGCTAAACTTTTCCAACCCGCATTACGGCGTTCTGTCGGCAGTCCTGCTCAGAGCCGCGTTTGGCGTAAAGATCGCCTTACCAGGTCGGTTACACGGCAATCCCAGGACGGACTCCACCATTCAGGATTCACGGATGAAAAAATTTCAGGGACAGACGGCGTTCATCACCGGCGCCGCGGCAGGTATCGGTCAGGCTCTTGCCCGATCTCTTGCACGCGAAGGCTGCAATCTGTTTCTGGTGGATATCGATGCCGGCGGTTTGCAGCGACTCCGCGACGAGCTATCCGCCCGTCCCGTCCAGATCTGGACAGCCACCTGTGACCTGACAGAGTCGGACGCCGTGCAGCGGATGGTCTCAGAAGCCCTGCAGAAAACCGGTGGAATCGATCTGCTGATCAACAATGCCGGAGTTGCCTACTACGGTGCCACAGACCAGATGACTCAGCCACAGTGGGACTGGCTGATGTCCATTAATCTGCTGGCCCCCATTCAGATCACCCAACTGCTGCTGCCGTCCCTGCTGCTGCGGGAAGATCCGCACATTGTCAATATGTGCAGCATTTCCGGGCTTGTCGCCGGCGGTCGATTCGCGGCGTACCATACCAGCAAATATGGGCTTGTCGGCTACACCGAAGCACTGCGGGCGGAGTATGGTCGGCGCGGTGTGGGTGTCACAGCCATCTGTCCCGGCCCCGTGCGAACACAACTTTATGATTCCGCGCAGTCCTCTAAACCTGGACAAAAAGTTCCACATCCCCCCGCATGGCTCTGCGCAACGCCCGAACAGGTCGCCGAGAAAACCCTGAAAGGGATTCGACGCGACAGCCGACAGGTCCTGATTACGCCAATGGCCCATCTGCTGTTTCAGATGAAACGCTTTGTTCCCGGACTGATCGATTTTGCCAATCGTTTCAGTCGTCGCGGCCGTCAGAAGCGACTGGACGCTGTAGTAGCAGCCCGACGCAGTGCTTCGATCGCGCCGGTCGTCGAATCACCATCGAGTGGTGAACGACGGGCCGCCTGATGACATGCAAAGCCATTTTGGCCATCAGCCGCGTGGTCACTTCTGCCCGTGAAAGCTCTGCACACGTTCCAGCAGGTGTCCTGGTGTGCCGCCGGCATTCATCGCCATATTGCCTCCATCCAGAGGAATAATGGCGCCGGTAATCCACGACGACGCATCAGAAGCCAGCAGCAGGGCTATGCCGCGAATATCGTCCGGCTGCCCCAGTCGGCCGGCTGGTATGCCACGCAGAAACCGACCTTCCAGAGTCGGGTCGTCCGCCATGCGGGCCGCAAGGCTGGGGTTCACCACCTGGGCTGGAGTCACACAGTTTACTCGAACCCCCTGATGCGCCCACTCTGTACTCAGTTCCCGAGTCATCTGAATCACGGCCCCCATGGCCATGCTATAGGCGATGTGTCCGCGTCCCAGCGCTGTACTGCTGGCCAGAGATCCAATATTCATGATGGACCCGCGTCCCTGCTTCAACATACGTCGGCCTGCCTGCTGGCACATCGCAAACCTTCCAACAACAAGGTTCTGCAACACCCGCTGCAGATCAGCGATCGTCAGCTCTTCAGGCCGCGCAAGACAACCATCCCCGGCAATATTGCCGAGAAAATCCACCGACGAAAACTGCGAATCCACCTGTTGGAATAACTCGGCAATCGCGTCGGGATCCGAAACATTGCAGTCAGAGACCAACACACGCCGACCCAGGCCGCGAATCGTCTCGCCCGTCGCCGCCGCACCCTCACGATTTCTGTCGATCAGCACCGTGTCAGCCCCGGCTTCGGCCACCGCCAAGGCCGTCGCTCGCCCCAACCCCTGAGCCGCTCCGGAGACTACAGCCACTCGCCCGTGCAGATTCCACATGCTTCAAGCTCCCAATCCCACCTTTAAAATGCAGATTGCTGTCAACGCAGAGGGCACATCAGGGGAATCCCCTGGTGTTTCCCAGAATTCAACAAGTCAAAAAAGAGGTTTGCGGTCATCCGCCAGGTACGCTCCGGTGCATGGCAAAACACGGCACCAGCGCCAAGTGAAACCTCAACAGTCTCCCCACTGTCAAGCTAAGCTACCGCAATTGTCCGTCATCGTCATTCCGCCGCAGCCAATCATCAGGGCGGCCCACGGACGTCCCTTCTTCCCGCTCAGTCCCCCCGAACCTCCCATTGCACATCCGAGGCAGGCGGAGCAGTAAACCGCGGACTATATCGGGCTGGCTGCCCATCAGGCCAGCGAACGAAGTATTCTGAAAAACGTGGCTGAGGCTGAGGAAAATCGGTACTGATATATTGGGCACCACTGGCCATAGCCTGCTCGCGACGACTGCCGTCATTCCGACGACTTTGAATCGTATCCGCGTCCGCTCGTGTGCGAATCAAAAAGTGACGTTCGACCAGGGACTGAATTTCCGCAAACTGCAGTTCCGGATCGTTTCTCTTCATCCATGCTGCCTGCGGATGCTCTGGTGCCACGGAGACAAACAGCAGCGCTTCTTTGGGCGCTGCACAGGCACCCAAATATCGCTCGGTCCACGGCCCTTCATTGTCCAGACAGAAGAAGACGCGTCCGCGAACATCCCCAAGCTGCGGCCAGCCGCGCCGCAAAACAGCGTCCCGCACACAGAGATCTTCAGCGGCGCACAGGTCCTGCGGCGAAAACCGAGCGTCTGTAGGGAAAATTTCGCAGATCAACGCATTCAACTGCTGAAGGAGTTCCGGGCTGTAACGTACGACCTGCACACCGGTCGGACCAGGCGCCGACTCCTTTAACTCCAGCAAAATCATCACAGGCAGATGATCAGGACGCGACTTTGACCATGTTCGAATCTGCAGAAACGCCTGACGCAGCGTGGTGACAGTTGTCAGGAAATCAAACCCCGGGGCATGCAGCACCTTGAAGCCGGGCTGGCCGAGACTTCCATCTGCATTGGGATCCGGCCCCGGATCCTGCCCGGCGGCAACAACCACAGAACGTCCAATCGGCGTGGCAAACAATCCTCCTTCAGGATCTGCATACACGTCCAGTTCCAGCTGCCGAACCTGCAGCTGTTCAAGCTGTTCAGGCAGCGGCCTGTGGGAGTATTCAATGGATTCCAGCAATGAGGCACTGACAGTGCTGATCAGGCCTCCCACCGGGGCGTGAGGAGCCAGGTGATAGGAATTGTGAGTTCCAATCAGCTGAATTTCATGCAGGCGAATTTCGTCAGGTGACCTTGATCGCTGAGCAGCGCAGGGAGTTGTCGCAGCGGCAAGCACTGCCAGCAGGCACAGCAGTCGCCACCACGGAATAACAGCCGCAACGGGAGAAATGCCTGTGCGTCCAGCCAGAGCAAGTTTCTGCACGCAGGAATGACGAGTTATGCAAACCATGTGACGGCATTCCGGAAAATTCTGATGCCATCACCTTCGCCGCGAAGGCCTTTTCGAGTCCACTGGGGATGCTGGGTTGCAAACAGAAATCGTTCGGGGTGCGGCATCAGCCCCAACACACGCCCAGTGGCATCACAGAGTCCCGCGATGTTGGCCAGGGAACCGTTGGGGTTTTCCGGCTCTGGCAACAGCCCAATCCGCGTTGCATCGCCAGAAACTGCTGCCAGTTCGGCGGCCTGTTCGGACCAATAGCACAGTGCAATCTGCTGCTGCTCACGAAGCGCATCCAGCAACTCCGGATTCTGCAGGGCAATGCGGCCTTCGGCATGGGCGATCGGAACATCAAATTCGTCGATGCCACGCAGAAAGACGCTGTTGGAGGATGTCACCTTCAGCCGGACCCAACGATCCGTGTACCGCCCATTACTGTTCCAGGTCAGTGTGACTTTGTCTTCCAGACCGCTTTCTGCCGGATTTTCGATGCCTCGACGCATCAGCAGACCAGCCTTCAGAATCGTCTGGAACCCGTTGCAGATTCCTAAAACCAGCTTGTCTTCGGACAGAAACTGTCGAATCGCGTCGTTCAGTTGTCCGCGAAGCTGCCGCGAAAAAATGATCCCGGCACCCAGGTCATCACCGTAACTGAATCCACCCGGGATACAAAGTATTTGGTAGCCAGCCAGATGCTCTGGATTTTCCAGAAGCCGAAACAAATGCACGCGTTCCGCAGTTGCCCCGGCCAGCTCAAACGCATGCGCCGTCTCTATATCACAGTTGGTCCCAGGAGCTCTGAGAACACAAACGCGGGGTTTTGCCATGACCATCTGCCGGAAAAAATCGTCAGGAAAGAACAGGAATCAATCAGAATCAGGCTGTGTTTTAACAGCGACGACGCCGGGTTTCACGCACGAGCCTGCCAGCAGTCTGAAAGATTCCGGTTTGTCGGAGCACAGCGAAATATTGTGCCAGCCAGCACAAACAGGCTGTTTTTCCGGGTCGTACAACCTGCGGACTTCAGGGAAATCCGGAAATTTGACGGTTTCTTCGGTTGTGCCGCGTCCAGACATCGAGAGACCAACAGTCCAAAGTCGCAGACGGCTTGAAACCCGTCTCGCGATCACTCACAATAAGCGGCGGGGGGATAGTATCGAATCTCCACCGCAGCATCCCTTACTTTAATCCGATCTCAGGAAGCCTCTCGTGTCTCTGATCGATCGTGCAGAACGTCTGAAAAAAGAACTCACCGACAAGTGGGTTGTTGTCTCCAGCACCGCTCCAGAGCTGAAGCGATTCTCCTCGCTCACCGGAAAAGTGCGTACTGTGAACATGAACTGCCGAGCGTTGGTCGAATTCGACAACGGCATCGATATCAGCTGGTACGACATTGATCCCGGCTTCCTGACGGTTGTAGATGGCCCACGGCCAAAGAAGACCGAATCCCACGGCCAGGCGAAAACTGCCGCAAAAGCCGCTCCTGCCGCAAACCCCACGACCGCAACGGCCCCTGCAGCAGCAGGGTCTCCGCTGGATAAGATCCGTGCAGCCGGGGCAAAACCCGCGGCCACTGCTGCCGCACCAGCCGCAACAGGCTCCCCACTGGACAAAATTCGTGCCGCTGGGTCAGTTGCCGCAAAACCCGCTGCGGCACCCGCCTCCGGTGGATCCCCGCTGGATAAGATTCGTGCAGCAAAGGCCGCCAGTGCCGCTCCAGCGACCGCTGCCCCACCTGCTGCTCCCGCCGAAACACCAGCGGCAGAGGTACCAAAACCCGTAGCCACTCCCAAACCGGCAGTACCAATGACCGGTTCTCCGCTCGATCGGATTCGGGCTATGGGAGCTGTGAAAAAAGATTAGGATGCTGACAAAGATCCATGCCCAGCCCCATCCTAATCAATACCTTAGCACAGGCATTCACCAAATTCCTGCCCGTGCTGACGGCCGTCACAGCGGCTGTGTTTTGATCCCACAAAACATCTGGTCCTGGCAAAGACCCGTCAAACCCCACAATTACCCGGCATCGTTAAACGTGCCGGGTTTCTTTTTGTGTTGGTCTGCATGGGTACGGCGAGCCGCTTCCGTCCATTCCACGAATTCCAAAATCCACCAGCACTCAACACGCCGGAACATTCCTGCGTTTCCGGTTAGACTCTCTGCGGGTCCGCAACGCCATCTTCCCGACAGCGCTGAAGTGGGTACCTGTTTCTGCTCCACCTCACACACGAATTAAAGAACTGAACTATGCGAACAGCCTGGCTGGAATGTGCAACCGGTATCAGTGGTGACATGACACTCGCAGCCCTGATCGATGCCGGGGCCAACCCCGAAACCGTGCGAGCGGCCATTCATTCACTCGGACTGCCAGACGTGCGATTGCGCATCGAAACGGTCGTCAAAGGCGGTTTCCGTTCGCTACAGGTCATGGTTGACCACCCGGAACAGCATGCCCATCGCCACTTCTCTGATATCAAGCAACTGGTCGCCAACGCCTCGGCGATGACAGCCCCCCAAAAAGACCTCGCATTACGCATGTTCCTCGCGATCGCCGAAGCCGAAGCCCGCGTACATGGTTCCACCGTCGACAAAATTCACTTTCACGAAGTCGGTGCTGTCGATTCCATTGTGGATATCGTGGGAGTCGCCGTGGCGTTCGAACTGCTGAAGATCGAACGTGTTGTCTGCAATGCTGTGCCGCCCGGTCGGGGATTTGTCCGTATCGACCATGGCATCTGCCCGATCCCAGCCCCCGGAACCGCAGAAATCCTCAAAGGCATTCCACTCGCCAGCGTCCCGATCAATGCAGAACTCACCACCCCCACCGGCGCAGCCATCGTCAAATCGCTGGCACATTCCTTTGGCCCCCTGCCCGCGATGACGATTGAGTCCATTGGCAGCGGATGCGGCACCATGGATTTACCAGAACGCGCCAATGTACTCCGAATCTTCATCGGGCAAAGTATTTCTCATGGAGATACCGAACTCATCACGCTGCTTGAAACAAATCTCGATGACGTCTCAGGAGAAACCGTCGGCTACGTCCGCGAACGACTGATGACCGCTGGGGCTCTGGATGTCTTCGTAACTCCTATCCAGATGAAAAAAGATCGCCCCGCCGTAATCCTCAGCACCCTCGCGCGACCCGCACAAACGCAGGCTTTGGAACACATCCTCTTCAACGAAACCGCGACCCTCGGGATTCGCAGAACCATCCTTGAACGTGTCATTCGGCAGCGGGAGACCGTTTTTGTTGAAACTCCATGGGGACGAGTTCAGGGGAAAAAAGCCTGGCGAACTGGCTACGCGGAATCCTTCGCTCCAGAGTTTGAACAGTGCGCGGCAATTGCCCGGGCCCATCAGATTCCGCTGCGAGATGTCTACCTTGCAGCAGAATCCGCGTTCGCCATGAATTCTCGCACCAGCCAGGATTCTGGTAACCAAAGCCATAGCCACGACCATAGCCACGACCATAGCCACGATCACAGTCACGACCACAGCCACGACCACAGCCACGACCACAGCCACGACCACAGTCACGACCACAGTCACGATCACAGTCACGACCACAGCCACGATCACAGTCACGACCACAGCCACGATCACAGTCACGATCACAGTCACGATCACAGTCACGATCACAGTCACGATCACAGTCACGACCACAGTCACGACCACAGCCACGACCACAGCCACGATCACAGTCACGACCACAGCCACGATCAGCATCGGCCGCACTAACGATGGGCGATGGGTTGACAATTTCCGGCGTGGCGGGCACCGGACGCAGTTCACTCCCGGGTTCCTCAACTTTCGGGATCATTTTCACCGCACACGCTCCTAATCCGTCGCACGGAACGGGGGCGTTTTTCCTGAATCAGGATTTTCGAGATGCATGTTCTCCTGGTCACCACAGACCTGATGTTGATCAGCTCAGTGGGTGGAGCTGCGCAAATGGCAGGGCATAGTTTTCAGTGTGACACGCGTACGGACGTCATTCGCGACCGACTCAGCGATGATCAGACGCTGCTGTGCGTGGACTTGTCCGCCGTCCCCGCGGGACCATCGGAACTGGCCTCGCTGTCATCACCTCGTGTCCTGCAAAACGCCATTGCCTTTGGTCCGCATGTGCACACCGCAAGGCTTGAGGCCGCTTCGTCCGCCGGATTTGGGCAGGTGCTTTCCCGAGGCCAGTTTGTGTCCCGGCTGAACCAACTGTTGGCTGGAAAACCATCCTGAAAAGCCTGAACATCCAGCCAAATCGGGGCCTCTACGGGGGACAGTACCGGAGCGGCCTGCCCAAATGAGCGGTGGGAATTCGGTACGCCGCAACCGTTGGCTCCCACATTCAGGAATCAAGACAAGATCGTCGCAATTCCGGGATTTTCTGAACCGCCCTGCGCCTGCCATGATGGCACTGCGTTCGTTGAGCCCCGGGGCATCGCCATCGATTTTCTCTATGGAATCCGTGTTCAAAACGCGGCAATTGGCGAGTCGCAACGCAGATGTATCGAAAAATCTATCATCCAACTATTGGCGAGAGCGAGCCACCGCCGGATAACGTTCTTTGTGATTCATGTTCCCAAGACGTGTTTGCGGTGTCGATCGCAGCGAAAAATCCCCCATCAGTACAACCGGGAAAGACACTATTCCGCCAAAAATCCTTGCAGACGGATTCTGCCGGAAGAAACGTTCATTCGGACCGTTGTAAGATTTCGTCGCCTGAAAACTTCGCGGATGGCAGCACGCAGAGAACTGTCTACAATCCATTCAGGTTCGTAGCAGATCGTCAGGGCAAGCGGTCGGCAGAATGAATTGACGATTCGCTGATAACCATGGACATCTTGTCGTGTTGAATTCGACGTATTTCAAAGGGAGGAAGTAATGAAAGGTTTCAGACGTCTTGCGTGTCTGGCACTTGGCCTGACGGCACTGGCCGTGTCGCCATGCCGTGCTCAGGAAACTGTGGTGCTTGGCGAAGAGGATTCACTGACATCTGGAATCCCAGGGACAGGCCCGCTGACATTAGAGCAGGTGCAGACATGGCTGGCAGATCCGGCCAATCACGCAGAACTCAAGGTCAAGCTTCCGATGGGTTTGAACCTCGGAGAAGCCCAGATCAAAGGGATTGACAAGAACCCGTTGACGCGTGCCGGCATTGAACTGGGGCGGCAGTTGTACTTTGACACTCGATTGTCAAAGGACAATACGGTCAGTTGTGGGTCCTGCCATCATCATCAGGAAGGATTCTCTCGACACACAGCGACAGGCGTTGGCATTGGTGGGCAGAAGGGCGGCCGCAACTCACCGGGCAGCTACAACCGTATCCTCAGCGACCTGCAGTTCTGGGACGGCCGGGCAGCATCTTTGGAAGCACAGGCCGTGGGCCCGATTCAGGCTCCCGGAGAAATGGGTAACACACACGCGGGGGCTGTCAGCACCTTGAAGGGGATTCCAGCCTACGTTGCGCAGTTCGAAAAGATCTTCCCAAAGGATGGCGTCACGATCGAGAACGTCGGCAAGGCAATTGCGTCCTTTGAACGGGCTCTGGTCACCGGTCCTTCGCAATACGACTGGCAGGAATCATGGCTGAAGTATGCCTCACTGGCAGAAGAAGACTTGCAGGATATTAAAGACGACGCTGAAACCAACGCAAAGTACGAAGCCGTCAAGACGATGGTGGAAGGCAATCCGATGTCGGACAGTGCGGTCCGCGGGATGAAGTTGTTCTTCAGCAAAGAATCCGGCTGCAGTAATTGCCACGTGGGCGCCAATCTGGCCGACGAGCAGTACCACAACCTCGGGATCGGTATGGCCGCAAAGGAACCGGACCTCGGTCGGTACACGCAGACCAAAGTAGAAAAGGACAAAGGCGCTTTCAAGACGCCGACGATTCGAAACGTGGCCCTTTCAGCTCCGTACATGCATGACGGCAGTCTTGCAACTCTTGAACAAGTTGTCGAACACTACGACAAGGGTGGCGACAGGAATAAGTGGCTGAGCGACAAAATCGTCCCACTGAAGCTGACTTCTCAGCAGAAGGTGGATCTGGTTGAGTTCATGCGTGCGTGCACGGGACCAGTCCCGCACATCTCTTCAGCCCGACTGCCAGAATGATTCATTCAGAATCAATACTATGAATTGGGTTGCAGTTATGCTTCCCTGTTGAACTTTCAAAGGCCTGTTGCCACCGCAACAGGCCTTTCTTCGTTTGCCCCGCTGAAGAATAAAAAGACGTCATTCTACTTCTCCTGATGTTGCGGCAGTGTTTCTGCCTGCCGCGTATCACGAGAAGGTTCCAGCCATCGTTGTTTCTCTCGGGCGGGCCGATTGACCAACGGCCTGAATGGGTCGCGCCAGTGAGCTTCGACAAATCCTGCGATGGTTCACTTGCCCGCGTGGCTACACCACACCCGTAGGTTAGTTTATGATTCCGCATTTGCGTTTTCATAGACAATACCCATGGTGTTTCTCGACAGTTTCGCAGGTGGACTGAGGATGATTCGTATTGATATCCGCCCCACGAACGATTTCGCTTTCAATAAAACCTTCGGCTCCAGGGGAAAATGCTGGCCCTCATCAGCCTGCTCAACGCGATTCTGAACCTGTTTGCTCCTATCGTGGAGGTGACAATCCAGAATCCGTTCAACCCGCAGGATTTTCAGGATGACAAACTGTCCGTTCTCGATATTCGCGCCGTTGACCAGCACGGTGTGATCTATGACATCGAGATGCAGTTGTCGGCCAGTCCCGGCCTGACTAAACGCCTCGCTTTCTACGGATGCGAAGCCTATGAGGGGCAGTTACGGGCCGGGGACGAATACCATGGGCTCAAGCCGATGTACTCAATTTGCCTGCTCGACGGAAGGCTCTGAGAGGAATCCACAAAGGTGCATCATGCCTTTCCCCTGATAGATCGTGAGACTGGGCGTTGCCTCGCAGACACTTTGGAATAGTTGGGAGGGTACAATTCGAAGGAGAGCGATCTGAGCACAGCCAGTACGCTGGAGCGATGGTTGTTTTGGCTGCTGCATGACCACGAATACGACGAGGAGTCGCTGAAACGACTCTTTCCGGACCCTGACTTCTGGCAGGCGACAGACACCATCGCACGGATTGCCAGGATTATTGAGGACAAAACCATGTACGACACACGATAAAAATCGCTTCGCGATCAGCAGTGGCTGCTGAATTCCGCACGGGAAGAGGGCGAGATCAGAGGCGAGATCAACATCATTCAAACCTTGCAGGAAATCTTTGGTGTCCCGGCCAGCGATGAAATCAGTTTGCGCAGCCAGGCTCCTGAGCAACTGCGATTGATAACCGCGGAACTTCGCGGCCGCATCCAGAATCGTCCGTCTGTCCCGGCAGCGGATGCGTCAGCAAAAGGGGACGGGCAGCAGCAGTAACTGGCGTGGTATGAGTCACAAGGGGCACGGGAACCTGCATTGTGCCGTGGTCGCCTGCCCATTGTGACGCTGAATCAGACGCGTCGCGGATGACTCGGCTAATTCCATCAAAGTCGCTGCCGGTCGTTGTTTTCTCACTGTGGAAAATAGCGGCGCGGCCGTCATTGCAGTCTACTGCGGCAGCAACGTGGCGATCGAGGCCGCGGGAAAGATCACTGTCGCTGGAACCGTCACTTCTTCCCAGACGCACGGCTATCGAGTCTTTTTCCGCCCAGAGCTCAGTCTGTCAATCTTCACGCGGGGAAGAATATCAACCAAAGAGCCGGGTGAGGGAGATCTGCCAGACCGGTTCGGAGGGAGAGGATCGAGGATCAATCCGTCGTCCCGGGACCCGTGGGGCGCAACGTAACCGTCATTTCCGCGCACATACGATTCTGCGGGAACGAATAAGAGCCCCACCACCCGAGTTGAGTTTCGCAATTACTTCAATCGCTGCTCCAGCCACTGATACGCCCGCTCCCGAGTCTCGTCCGGAAAGTCGTGTGCACAGTCCGGGTATTCCGTGGTCAACTGGGTGTCCGCAACGCCATAGACACGGTAGATCTTTGCCACCTCTTCGATCACTTTGAGAACTCCGGCATGCTCAAAGTTGTTATCGTTCACCGGGGCCGAAACAAAGATGGCCCGTGGTGCAATCGCCGCCAGAACCTCCTGAAAGTCAAAAGGTACTTCGTCCGCATTGTTTCCGTAGACATCACGAATCCGCGGCATGTAGCGGTCACTGGTCCAGCCAGCCAGTGCTCCTTTGTAGTAATCATGAAACCCGGTGAAACCACAACTTGTCACCACGGCCTTCAGTCGCTGATCAAAGGCTGCAGTAAACAGGGTATTGTGGCCTCCCAGAGAATGTCCGATGCAGCCGATGCGGTCCGGATGAACCTGCGGAAGACTCTGCAGCAGGTCGACGGCTCTGAGATTATTCCAGATGGCCTTCATCGTCCCACTGGCATAATGATTGCCCTGCGTCTTAAAGTCCCAGGGATAGTCACCGAAGGATGGATAGTCCGGAACCAGGCACACAAAGCCCCGCATCGCCAGTTCATGGGCGTAATGCAGATTCTTCAGCCCACCGGCCCCGATGGGTTCTCCTTTGCCAATCCCCGTCGTCTGATGCAGGCATAGCATTGCAGCACGAGGGGCGACATCGGGGCCAGGTAACAATAGCCATGCCGGAACCCGATCTCCGGGTTCTGGTGCAAACGAAATCCTCTGGCGCACGTAGCCATTCACAGTCTCGCTGGAATGAATCTGAACGTCCAGCGGACAGCGACGATCCGCATCCGGCAACTCACCCATCGCCAGACTCATTCCCCGCAGAATGTGCTCACGCCGAAGTCCGGCATCAAACGGCGTCTGAATCGGTCGAACTTCACCATTCTGTCGAACGCTGCCGAGGTCCGTATGGACATAGGTCCCGGACTCAATCACCATTTCTTCAATCGCCGGCACTGCCTCTGCTGACCGCATACTAAGGAATGATTCCGGCCCTGTGACCCTACGATTTTCAAGCACATACAGACCGCTCTGATCTGCACAGATCAAATCGATGTCGCCATCACCGTCCGGATCTGCTGCCTTCGGATCAACTCCAAATCCCACGACCGGGTTCAGGCTGATCAGACGACGACGCCACGATCGCCCGGCGGGAACAAATTCCAGGGAAACCACCGTCAGTGGATTGCCTTCCCCGACATCTTTTCCCTCGTGTGCCATGAAACGACTGCCGGTGACAAGTTCCTGACGGCCATTTCCGTCGAGGTCCACCCACAGGGGACTGTGATTCTGGCCGGCACGCGTGTCAATCGCATGTCTTATCCAGCTGCGTGACGTTTGCCCCACGACCGGAACCTGTTCCATCCAATAAACTCCAACTTGATGGCCGCGCCCCCAGACAATGTCGCGGTCACCATCCATGTCCACGTCGACAACCAGAATCGGCACCGAAGCATCCTGCCCAAGCGAAAACTCGGGATGAAACGTCCACCGACCATTCTCGCGATCATCCGGAGCTTCCGCCCAGCCTGTCGGACCGACCACGTCGCTGCGTCCATCTCCGTTGACATCACCAAATCCAAGGCCATGCCCGGCAAGTTCCGCGGGCAGTGGATGTCGGTGCCATACTGGATGACTGCCCGACTTCAGGCTCCACCATGAGGCGAAGGTAGTACCATTGGGAAGAATATCCGGAACACCATCGGCATTCACATCAGCCAGCCGCCCCGTCTCCATCGCCCCCGGCGTGTCGATCACATGCCTCGACCACTCTGCTTCCGGATTTTCCGGCGTGCCCGGATTTTGGCTCCAGTACAGAGACTGACTACGATAGTTGGCGCTGACGATGTCCAGGAAGCCGTCCTGATTCACGTCCAGGACCAGATTAGAATAATCGTCCTGGCGTCCGCGAATGACTTCCACGCTGCGCACATGGTGCCGAACCCAGGTCGGTGCCTCATACCAGAAATTTCCGCTGACAATATCCGAACGTCCGTCGCGATTGACGTCTATCAGGCAACAGGCACTGTTGCGATTCTGCGCGTCAATCGTGTGCCGCAGAAACTGGATCCGCTCATCTGCACAAACAAGCTGAAAACACAGTAGAAGCAGGACACATCCTGACACAGGAACAGACCTCATGGACACTCTCCGATGTCTTGCTGAAGGAACAGGCACAGACAAACAGAGTAGTTCTGACAGCGGTCATTCACAAATCAGGCTGGCGGAATTTCTGAACGAGCTGACGGCTTGTCCCGGCAAAACGACCTGATGCCTCGCCAACGTGACACCTGCCGGTTTACATCAGCGTCGGCAACGGCCCAGCGACGACCGCCACAGCGGAAATGCTCTCGAATCCAGACAACAGCTTCAGGGCTTCCACAGCCTTTCCCGTCGTAAGATCCACGACCGCCAGTCCGCACCACAGATTTCCCTTAGCAGCAAGTGGCCTGACGTTCGAATCCGCATCACGATAAGTGCAGGAGAGCCCCACGAAGCCATATCCCGCATGACAATCCAATCCCGTTGTGTATCCGGGAAATGTTTCCACCACATCGAACTCACCCGTTTGTCGATTCACAAGACACAACTGACCGGAGCAGGCCTGAAGTACCCAGAGACGTCCGTTGTGCACCCGCGGTGCCGTTGGAGAAAACAGTCCCCGACACAGAACTTCGCCATCCGGTACATTGATGATGATGCCGGGATTCCGTACAGGCTCTTGCCAGCCCCCAACCGTATTCCATTCGGCCATTGCCGTAACATAACGCGGCGTTCCGTTCTCCAGGGCGACACCATTGACCCGACACCGATCCTCTTCAGAACATTCCGAAACAAAACCGGGCTTCCAGAGATTCATCAAACGCCCATCATTTGTGAGTGTGCTGAGACAGGAAAACGTGGGATTTGCGATCCAGAGCCCATCTGTTCCCCATGCCAGATCCGGGCTGGAAAATCCGGCCGTATGTCGACTCTGCTGGGCGGAGAATTCCCGTCTGTTCTTACTCTCGAAAGAGCGATCCGACTGGCGAGAACTTTCGGATCTATCCCGGGAGACAAACAACCGCAGTTGCTGTTTCAAAGAAAGAGCGATCTTGTTACCACTGGCGGCCACCCCGTGCGGCTCGTCAAAATCCACGACAGACATCACCAGTTCCTGCTGATTTGCTGCAAGACTCAGGACCCTGTCACCCTCGGCTGTCGTCAGGACGAGCGAAATGTTCAGACTCCGCAGAAACGGCACAAGTCCTGGGGAGTAACTGCAGGACAACGATGTGGCGCGGACGCCATCTTTTTTTGACGAGGAAAATACGGACACGATGAGACTCCGTCAGCAATCTACGTGGTGATCGTCCTGTTGTTACTGCAGACCTGGATCAGTAACGCAGTGCATCGCCGAACCACACTGGAACGCCATGTTGCAGGGAAATGGTGTGATCGACGCAGTGACTATGTGCACTTCCGTTTTCGATAAGCACGAACCGGACCACTCCGCCGGGGATACCGATAGGCCGTATTCAAATTTTTGACGCTCGCTGATAAATCCGGATTGTTTCCCTTGCCGGGACTGCCATTGGCTGCGGGAGCACGCCATGATGTACAGCGGCCTCCCCTCGCCCCTCAAAGCAGCGTATTTTCCCACCTTCGAAAAAAAGATAAGTTCCTCCTCACAGTTTCAGGACAAGGCGTTCCGTTTTTTTTCTTTGCAGGATGAGGAATTCTACAGCAGATTTTGTTTCAGCAGCCCATCTGAAGCGCTCAGGCGAGAAATCATCTGTTAAAACAACTGACAAATTGTTTTGTTGTGAACGTTTTGTAAATTTCAGGCTGGCCCAGGTCACGAGTTTTTCAACCTAAAAATCAAAATGCCGCCCGCCAGAAAGAAAATTTACCGTCCGGTAGCAGATTGCGAGATCGGTCTGGTGAATTTGGCAGGGGCGAAGACCGTCGTGGACGTCCGTCTGCCGGCTCGCGGCAAAATCCCCATGGTGAACAGTACCGGCTGCCGCGCACAGAGCATCCGGGCAGTACAAGTTGTTTTGCGATTGGTGTAGACTTTGCATTCGGTCTGTTTTCTTCGAATGCTGCCAGCTGCTGACCTTCTGTAATGCCGGATCCCCCACCTTCCAAACGTCGCCAGCGGGCCACTCTGAATCCCGCATGGGTTGGTGCGGACACAGAACAGGCGGCGGCCAGCCCCCCTGAGAATTCGACATTTGCTCCCTATGCAGAACTGCACTGCAAAACCAATTACTCCTTCCTGGAAGGGGCTTCCCATGCGGATGAGTTGGCGGCGCAGGCGAAGAAACTGGGGTACCGGGCACTGGCGGTAACAGATCGCAATTCGCTGGCCGGAGTTGTCCGGGCGCATGTGGCCGCAAAAGAGGCGGGGGTGAAGCTGCTGGTGGGGGCGGAGATCATTCCGCAGGATGGCCCGGCCATGGTGCTGCTGGCCACAGATCGTGCGGCATATGGCCGCCTGTCGACACTGATCACTGTGGGGCGGCGACGAGTGGCCAAGGGGGAGTGTCGAATTCTGATGTCAGACATCAGCGACTATTCCAAAGGGCTGCTGTGCTGTCTTCCGTTGAGTCAGGAATCAGAACTTCGTTATCAGCGTCGCTATTCGCCCGCCATGAACTGCGATGTGTCTGACGAAATGCTGCAACGGCTGCAGGCAACGTTTGGGGACCATTTTTATGCCCTTGGGGAATTGCACCGAGGTCCATGGGACGCCGTGCGGCTGCAGCGATGGCGGGCCCTGTGCAGTCGCCGGAAGATTCCGCTGGTGGCGGCCAACGACGTTCACTACCACTCGCCGCGTCGCAGAGCCCTGCAGGATGTTCTGACGGCAATTCGCTGCAACACCTCCCTGCAGACGCTGGGGCACGAACTCTTTCCCAACGGCGAACGCCATCTGAAATCCGGCGCAGACATGCTGGGGCTCTTTGGGAATGATCAGGAGGCTATTGCCCGGACGGTGGAGATTGCGGCGCGGTGTGAATTTTCCCTGGATCAGCTGCGTTATGAATATCCTGAAGAGCTTGTGCCGCCCGGGCTGACTCCGATTGACCATCTAAGCAATCTGGCGTGGCGGGGAGCGGCGTTGCGGTACCCCAATGGCGTACCGGAAAAAATCCGGGGCATGATTCGCCACGAACTGACGCTGATTGAAGACCTGCATTACGAGGCCTACTTTCTGACTGTCTATGACATTGTGCGATTTGCGCGTGAGCGTGATATTCTGTGCCAGGGGCGTGGATCAGCAGCTAACTCGGTCGTCTGTTTCTGCCTTGGCATCACATCGGTGGATCCTGGCCGCATCGACGTCCTGTTTGAGCGATTTGTCAGCCGGGAGCGAAATGAAGCGCCGGATATTGATGTGGACTTTGAGCATGAGCGGCGTGAAGAGGTTTTACAATACCTTTTTGAACGCTACGGACGAGATCGCGCCGGAATGACTGGAGCGGTCATTTCCTACAGACCACGGTCGGCCATTCGCGATATCGGCAAGGCGCTGGCCTTGTCCAGTGACTGTATCGAAAAGCTGGCCGGTCAGATGGAGCATGTGGACAGTTCAGAACAGTTTCCGGAACGCGTACGAGCCGGAGGCATTGATCCCGAAACGCTGCTGGGGCGACGACTGCTGGACCTGCTGACTTCGCTGCTGAATTTTCCAAGGCATTTGTCGCAGCATCCCGGAGGCATGGTCATGTCCCGCGGACCGCTCAGCGAACTGGTGCCAATTGAAAATGCCTCCATGGCGGATCGCACGGTCATTCAATGGGATAAAGACGACCTTGATGCCCTGGGTCTGCTGAAAGTGGACTGTCTTTCGCTGGGAATGCTCAGTTGTATTCGCCGAGCATTTGATCTGGTGGAAAAATATCACGGCACAGAATTGACTCTGGCCAGTGTGCCATCAGAGGACCCTGCGGTCTATGATATGATCAGTCGGGCCGACACGGTGGGGGTGTTTCAGATCGAAAGCCGGGCTCAGATGAGCATGCTGCCGCGTTTGAAGCCACACTGTTTTTATGACCTTGTGATTGAAGTGGCCATTGTCCGACCGGGACCGATTCAGGGAGACATGGTTCACCCCTACCTGCGTCGTCGCGCGGGCGAAGAACCCGTGGACTATCCTAACCCAAATGTTCGGGAAGTCCTGCATCGGACGCTCGGCGTGCCGATTTTTCAGGAGCAGGCGATGCGGCTGGCCATTGTCGCCGCCGGGTTCACTCCCGGAGAAGCAGACCAGCTGCGTCGAGCAATGGGGGCCTGGCGAAAAACGGGCGTCATTGCAAAGTTTCATGAGAAGCTGGTGACCGGAATGCTGGAACGGGGCTACGACGCCGAGTTCGCGGAACGCGTCTTTCAGCAGATCAGCGGCTTTGGTGAATACGGCTTTCCAGAATCCCACGCCGCCAGTTTCGCACTCCTTGTGTATGTGTCTGCATGGATCAAACGACATTATCCCGCAGTGTTTGCAGCCGCATTGATTAACAGTCAGCCGATGGGCTTTTACGCTCCTGCGCAACTTGTCAGGGATGCCAAAGAACATGGCGTTATTGTGCTGCCACCGGACATCAACTTCAGTGACTGGGACTGCACCCTTGAACCGATTCAACAGAAACCCGGGAAACCGGCTCCCTTTTCTCACAGAGATTCTGCAAAGGCGCTGCGTCTTGGCCTGCGACTGCTGCGAGGATTTTCTGAAGAATCGGCGAAGCGAATCGAAACCGTCCGAAAACAGCAGGGAAAGTTCCTGACCTTTGAAGAGTTTGCCAGACGAACGGGGTTGAACCGAGTCGCGTTGCAGATTCTTTCAAAGGCTGACGCTTTCTCTTCGCTGAAGATTGATCGACGATCCGCCTTCTGGCAGGCCTTGCCTTCCCGGGAAGAGCTGCCACTTTTTGAATCTGCGGATGGCGTTGAGAATGACGAATTGACTCCTGACCTGCCCTGCATGACTGAACAGGATCAGGTCGTGGCCGACTACACGTCCTCGGGCCTGTCACTTCGAAAGCATCCCGTAAGTTTTCTTAGAGACAAACTGGATGCCATTCGCGCGGCCACCGCAGAGCGACTTTCGGGAATTGCACCGGATAGCCGAGTCAAAGTGGCGGGGCTGGTCCTGATGCGACAGCGTCCGTCGACAGCCAGCGGCATTACCTTTATTACTCTGGAAGACGAGACCGGGATTGTGAATCTGGTGGTGTATCCCAGCGTCTGGCAGGTTTTTCGCCCGGCCGCGCGATTTGCCGGAATCATGCTGGCCACCGGCCGACTGCAGCGTGAGGGCGACATGATCCACGTTGTCTGCGAGCGTCTGGATGACCTGAGTGAATTTCTGAAGCAGCTGGATTCGCGTTCCCGTAACTTCCGCTGATACGTTGTTCATGTCACAGGACGGTTCGGCACCGCAGCCAGTGGCCACAAACACAGGCCTCGTATGCAAAGCTGCTCTTGCCAACGCTATGGGGTGAATGAACGCAGCAGCCAGACTCCGGGCGTACGGACGCCTGGCCGCACTTCGCCGGTGGGTATGATCCAGTCATTTCCAATGGCGACAGACGATGCTGTCACGGTGGCCGGCGGAAAGGATCCTGCCGGCATCCACCGTTTCTCGCGCAGGGAAAACAGAAGCATCGTCTTTGAAAACCCACGATGAGCTTGCGGGGCAGTCTTTGCCTGCGTCCCATCGTCACCCCCGAGGATCAGAGGCCCCTGTCCGAAATCAGGTGCGGGAGAGGGGGCGGCCACGCAGGGGTTGGGAAGGTCCGGCAGGCGACTCCAGCCAGTCTCTCGGGAAAATGTCCACACATCCTTCAGATACTGCCGCTGCGGTTTGCCGTCAGGGCCTTTTGAGAGTGCAGCGCCGCCGATGATCCAGAAGCAATTTTCCGATGCCGCGGCGACAGCCAGAATTCGGGCGGGGCCGGGAAAGACCGGCAGCGGCGACCACGTTGCATCCGGCTGATCAAGACGCAGGCTCCAGACGCCGGACTCCGCCTCCGTGGAATCAGCGTTCTGCTGTCCTCCGGCAATGAAAAGTTCCTGGCCAATTTTTGCTCCAAAATGATTGGCGAGGGGCCCTGGAAGATCCGGGAGCTTTCGATGAGTGATGTTTGTTCCGTTGAACCGCAGGGCGAAGCCGGCACTGACGTGTCCGGACGCGCGACTTCCGCCGACGCACAAAACTTCATCCCGAAAGCTGACAGAAACACCGTATCCCAGAGGCGCCTCCAGCTGACCCGCTGAGAACCAGGTTGCGTGCTGCACCGCCATCGGATCCAGCGCCGGCGGACGTGAATCCCCCGAACTAAACGCATTAGCGAGCGGAGCAGCATTGTCGGCCCTCAGCCGAAGTGCAAAGACGGAACTGTACCAGACCTTTGTGCCTCCTTCCCACGGTTTGCGATCCGGAAAATTGGCACCACCGATGACCAGCAGATGATTTCCGGACACACCTGCAAAACTGCCAGCGAAACCTTCAGTCTCCGGCAGGGGTGGCAACTCGGAAAGATTCAGCCGCAAATCCTGACAGAATGCGGCAGCACAGCCAGACAGAGCAGTGAGCGGCAGAAGCAGCCAAAGCAGGGCAGGAATGAATCGCATCACAAACCTCAGCAGGGTACTAAAACCCGGAATCCCGGAGACACTCGATCTGCGAGCCGGAAGTATTATAGTATATTCTCAACTGGAATTCCGGGCGGCGAAACGCGGTCTGCCAGTGGCCCCAAGAATTCCCTCCTCAATTCCGGTCATGCAGTGTTTTGTCAGGGCGAAAATTGATACCCATGTTGAACAGCCGCAGGCCACTCGCCATGGGTCTCAATCAAACGCGTATGTGTTCCAGCTGATAAGGCCTTCCTGATCTTTGTTTTCTCACGGACCACCAGGCCAGCGGTCTGATTTTGACTGACGCAGTGAAAGCGTTTTATGAGTGGACTACCGGTAACGATCGACGATGTGTACGCGGCAGAGGCTCGAATTCGC
>CAIQIE010000237.1 GCA_903871805.1 uncultured Planctomycetaceae bacterium
CAGGCCGTCAGCGTTACTGTCAGGATCCAGACTGTTTGCGGGAAGTTCGCCGCTGGCATGCGTCAAGACGCCAACGTGTGCGTCGCCAAAGGCTGGAAGTCCGAAAAGCCGACGCCGTCGCCTCCCGAGAACGCCGCATCCGTAGGTCACGAATCGGGCAGGTACCGCGCGTATCGACGGAATCGGTTCTGCCGGCAGCATCGACAGCCCTGTCGGGTGCGTTGTCACGCAACACAGGAAATCTCGGCCCGATTTGTGACCGTGTTGGCTGTTACGAACCGCCACGCACAGCGTACCGCTGCTCGTCAAGATATTGCAGTCAGGAATGTCATGCTGCGATGCGGCGTGTGCGGGATCGTGAACGCAAGTTGTTGTGGCGGAGTAGCTTCGCCGGTCAGATGAAGTGCGATGCGGAGGCGCAGAAGCGACGGACTGCAAGGCGGGTTGCCACTTCGCGGCCACGTTCAACTGGCCTCGATGCCGACACCGCTACAACTCCCGACGGCGTCCAACCGTATCGATCTCCTGCGGAAACGCCGGTAGTGTGTGGCGACCGAAAGGAGAAAGTTTGCAATGACGTCAAAGATCCAGAAGAAGCTGTTGCTTCCCGATCGCGTCCGCCGCCCACCTGAAGAGGGTTTTTCGTGGGTGGACCGACGATTCCTGCAGGATTACGCCCCGCGACTCTCGCGGGACGCAATCCTGCTGTATTTCTTTTTCACCGCTGTCAGTGATCAGCAGGGACTCTCGTTCTTCGGCGACTCCACGATCGCCGTGCGTCTACGGCTGCCTGAAAAAACTGTCTGTGAAGCACGCACCGAATTGGTGAGCCACGATCTGATTGCATGGCATCGGCCACTGGTGCAGGTGCTGTCACTGCAACAACCGAAACTACAGCGAAGAGGCAGCCTGCAGTCGCTTGGTGATCTGTTTCGTTCTGCTGGAAACAAGGCTGACAGGCCCAGCAAGGGAGGCGAGTCATGAAGGTCTCTCAATGGGCTGAGATCCGTCGTCTGGCCGAAGTTGAAAAGTTATCCCGGCGCGGTATTGCCCGACGATTGGGATGCTGTCAGAGAACTGTCGCCAGAGCACTCCGCCTGAACCAGCCCCCGGATGAAAAACGGGCTCTACGTGAAATGAAGTGCGCGTGCCGTCATAGTGATTATCCAATGAGAGCGAACCTGGCAAGGTGAAGTGCGTAGAGTTTGGCGATGAAGTAATCCTTGTCTTTGTACCCATATGCCATCCGCTGCATCGCTCCGATCTTGTTATTGATTCCTTCGAGCGGTCCGCTGGAGATCGGATAGTCGTACCGATTGAGAATGCCTGTACGATATCCTTCCAGTGTCCTGGCCATGGTAATCAGAACTCTGATTCCGGATGCGCGAGCACGGGGACACCTCATTTGGGGCGAATGGTAACGTTCCGCGTGGTGACTCCCAGCTCGCACCTGGCGAATGCTGTTTCATGGCAACACGCCAACAAAGGTGGCGTCATTCATAAAGAGCCCGCAATCGACATAATGCACCCCGCTGCTGCCTGCAAAAAGATGCTGTGTCCCCATGACGGCCAGAGTTATGGGCCTGGCCGACACCAGGAAGAAATGCCGGAGTTTCGCGAATTACACGGCTATGATTTTAATCGCCGATGGTCCCAGGAAAGGCTGAAAATCAACATGGTTCCAATCGCAGTCGCATCAGAAAACGGATTCAGTATTCCGGCTCAGCATCCGGCACACCCTCTTCCACCAGAGCCTTCGATTTGCGAAGTACCTGACGGGCGCCAGACACCAGCGGGTCGGGCAGGCCTTCGGTCCTGAGCCCGTTCAGCTGCTTTAATGCGGCTCTCGGACGTTGAAGATTTAACATCAATTGAGCGAGGCGAATGCGAGCCCAGCGGTTGTCTTCCGGATATCGCTGGATGTATTCCTGCAGCCAGATTTCCGCCTGATCCCATGCATCCGCCTGCATCAGGCCAATAGCCAGTTTTTTCGTGCGTTCTTCGTTAGGATACAGATCTGTATGCTGCATGCGCAAAGCCAGAAGTTCATCAGCTGCCGTCAGAAAATCCCTTGCATCAATCAGGTCATTAATGTTTTTCAGCAGTTTTCTGCGGGAGTTTCCTCGGAGGGATTCCGCTTCATTGCTATCCACCCCGAGCGGCGTTGGAATCTCCGCAAATGCCTGCTGCGTACCTTCGTGCGTTCCCCACGCCCAGTTCTTCTCTGAAAAACGCCCATAACTGCCGGATAACACGGCGAATACATCCCAGTTTTCGCAGTCCACCCAGCCGCGTTTTAGATAGACCACCCCGGCAATCAGCCCAAAAACTCCGCCAATCAGATGCAGTGCTGAGCTTCCCATTCCCGGGTTGAGTAAGGCATCCAGAAGATTCAGGCCGGTATAGAACAGTCCTGTCGTAAGGATCGAAATGTCTTTCGAATAAGGAGTCATCCCGATCAGGAATATCCACTGCAGTTCATTCTTTGGTGCCCACACTACGCTCATCATCATCAGTCCGAAGATGACGTCGGAGGATCCAAGACACCCACCTTCTTCATTGCTCAGAGACTCTGTCAGCAAATCCGTTGTGGCTCCACTGCAAATCAGAATCAGCAAATACAAAGGCAGAAATCGTCTCCACCCCAACTTTCCTTCCACTACCAGCCCAAAGCACCAGAGGAACAGCATGTTTCCAATCAGGTGTATCCAATCGACATGGGCAAATGAGGAAGTCAGCCATTCGCGCGGGTTGATCCCATTTCCATATTCCAGAATCCACGGCTCCACCTTGTCCGGGACCATTCCAAACCCGGTGACACCAAAGCAGACGAGATTCGCGGCTATCAATCCGATGGTTGCCCAGGGGAAGTGGTAGATCGGTGCATCAGTGCTGATGGGAAACATGGGCACATCCGAAAGAGAATTCCAGCCGCAGCGAAAGGGCGTCACGGCTTCTCGACGGGACTAACGTCTGAGATCTCAGTGACTGTACGAACACGCTTGCTTTACTGCAACACTCCAAATCGTGCGATAGCGTATCTCGGGCCTCGCTCTTCGGACGATTGAGTTTCGCCTCTGTCCGCCGGGGTGCGTTTTGCTATACCGGTGTGCGCGGCTGAGCTGTCCTCGCTGTCAGGATCGGCCTGCAGTGCACCGGTGGACTGAAACGCGTTCAACCTGCCACTCGGCTAAGGGGCTATCCACGTTTTCCGGGCAAGCATCCCCCATCTGCTGACTCGCGGTGCGACCAGCCATCGCCCACAATTCGGAATCAACGTTCTGAGGTGGCGTTCGGATTTCAGGCAGTTTTTTTGCGGAAGGATTCGCGGCCGTCGATGATGGAGTTGGCGTCGAACCGCTTTCCAAAGTATCGAGCGATCGCATTCGGGTCGCTTAGAACTGTTTCTGCACTTCCCGAGACAAGTACCTGGCCATCGCAGATGATGTAGGAACGGTCCGTGATCGTCAGCGTTTCCCGTTCACGGTGGTCGGTCAGCAGGATCGAGATTCCCCTGTCCTTCAGACCTCTGATAATGTCCTGGATACTGTGGATGGTGACAGGATCGATGCCAGTGAAGGGCTCGTCAAGGAGAATGATCTGTGGGTCGCTGGCGAGCGCTCGAGCGATTTCCAGCCGCCGTCGTTCACCCCCGGACAGCGATCCGGAACGCTGGGCTCGCTTACTCCAGAGTCCGAATTCGCTGAGCAGTTGTTCGGATCGCGCGTGTGCTGTTTTGTGGTCCGTGCCGCGAAATTCCAGAATGGCCAGCATGTTCTGTTCGACAGAGAGTTTCGAAAAGATGGAGGTATCCTGGGGAAGGTATCCGAGCCCGTGACGCGCCCTTTGGTACATGGGCCAGCCGGTGACATCAACGCCGCGCAAAAGTACTTTTCCCTGTGTGGGCGCGATCAGCCCGCAGGCCATGCGGAAGCTGGTACTTTTTCCGGCACCGTTTGGTCCCAGCAGTCCGACGATCTCGCCTTCATTGACGGTAAAACTGACACCATCGACAGCACGCTTGCCGGGATAGTCTTTGACCAGACCTTCGCATTTCAGAAGAGCCACAGGAGAGTCCTTTCTCGATGGCCGTTGCCGTGCTGATACCGACACTGTGACAGGAAACCGGAATACGTCCGGCGTCATGTTATCGGATCAGCTTCATTCTGGAAACATTCGGAACGAAGGGAAATGTGTACATCGGGTAGTTACTGTCGCCCTTGTGACTGAGAACCGTGTATCCTCGGCCGTTGTTGAGGAAAGGAATTCCATGTGGCCAGAAAATACAGAGGGCCTCACCAATGAGGTCTGATTCACGTACCGCATATCGGTGGCTGCGAATTCCGCGGATTGGTCGACTGTAGTAATCGAAGAGCCGGCCGTCTTTGCTGGCGGGTGAATTGTCGCCGAGCATGAGGTATTCGTCGTCGTTGAGTTTCAGCTCCAGACGGGTTCCATACTCCCGGTCAAGCTGTTCCTGATAGGAACCGTACCTCCCTGCATAGGCCGCGGGTGAGCGGAGGATGCTTCTGAGATCAGAATAACTCTGCCTGCCCGCTTCATTCACCATGATAGAATGATATTCGTCGCCGTACTGTCGAGAGTAAGGATTTGCTGTCATGGAATAATCTGCGTCAGTGACAATCAGGTCATTACGGTAGTAGATGTCTCTTCGCAACAGCAACTCTGATACCGTGGCTTTCAGTCCGCTGGCAGCGATTCCGACAGGGGCCAGATCGCGATCGGTGGGAAGATTTAAGCCTTCCGTAACGAGTTCTCCCTGCTGCTGAAGAATAACCGGGCTTCCGTCAACCCACAGCGTGAGCCGATCGTCGACGTTGGCAAAGGCGATGTCATAACTTCCGGGCCCCTGTATTGATGATGTCCCCGCGGCAATCACTGTTTTCTGCGGTTCTGCACCATCTTTCTGCGGCAGAAGCGCACAGAGTTGTACGCCGCCGCTGGAGGGATTGATGCGACATTGAACAGTTCGAACGCCTTCTTCCAGTTCAATCACGAACTCCGGGTTCTCGCGAATCTCAGAAATTTCGAGGGCAAATTCGATGGTCAGATCATTCGTCCAGAACAGTTCCTGATCATTCCCCGGACGATTGTCACTGTTGAAGCCACAGAAATCTGTTACCAGTTGTGGCAGCAGGGGTGTTTCAATTTCGTCTCCATCGTTCGCAGCATCCCAATGTTCCCAGGATGGAATCAGGTGACGATATCGCAGCCACTGAAGACCACCCGGCTGCGTGTCGACTGAGTATGTTCGGTTCTCGGCAGACGGTTGCCAGGCATTTTTGACCAGCGGCCAGCCAGCAATATCTTTTTCTTCCGGTCGATATTCCGAGGGAACCCAGCGTTCTTCCGCTCCTGCTTTTAAAAGCTCTTTGGGCGGAAAGCGGTCGTCATACACAAGTAGTTGAATTTCCCGCTGCTTCGTCAGATTCTCTTTGCGCTGAATCATCCATGGATCAGATCCCGAACGCCGCGCATATATATCTCCCTGGCGAATGCGAATTGTTTCACCAGGAAGTCCGACAAGGCGTTTGATATAATTGACGTGGGGTTCTTCGGGGTTTTTGAAGACGACAACGTCGTATCTGTCATACTTCGCCACCTGTTTATTGACCACGATGCGGTCGCCGTTGAACACGGGTGCATTCAGGACGTCGTTTTCACGACGACAGTTTGGACAGGTGGACTGACGAATTCGATTGTTAACCAGCAGCTGACCACTTTCCTGATCAATTTCCTGACTGGCTCCGATGGTATAGTCCAGACCGCATCCAGCGCATGCTACTTCTTTGTGGCGTCCATAGAGCGTTGGGGCCATGGATCCGGTTGGAATAACAAACGCCTCTCCCTCAAACGTCTTGAAGATGAACGCCAGGATAAAGGCGATCACAACAGCCTCGATCGTTTCCCGAAGACCCTCTTCGCGACCGGCCGTCTTCTTTCCGGGTGTGGCTTTTTCCGCAGCAGTTTTTCCGTTGGGCGCGATTGTCATAGCAGTATGTCAGTTTGTCCGAAGACAGCTTTTTATAGAATGATGTCGACAGCAACAATGTGCGACACGTAAAACCAGCGAGTACCCGCTTGCGTCTGCAGGCAGTACCACTGGTCGCTGCCAGTAGATTTTTGCCCCGCAGAATTTTACCGGTGAACTCACAATTGTCAGTGAATATACCGTATTCTGTTCCAGTCAGGTATGCGAATTGGCCATTCCCGGCCCGCGAATCGAAGAATGCCGGGCCGGGAAGGCAAATGAACAAGAAAGGGCTTGCCCAGTAGCAGGTCATGCGGTACCGCAGGTTGATCCCAGTTGCGGCTGTCCGACGAAACCGGGCTGTTATCCCCCAGAACAAAATAGCAGTTCTCAGGAATCTGGAATTCGGAATCCACGGCATTTCGACGTCTTCCGGGAGTGTAAAAGACATCACGGAACATTTTGAGCGAGGTAATCCGGACATCTTCGGCGGCGACTCCGAACGCCCAGCGATTCTGCTGTTCCTGTCGCAATGCAATCAGGGCCGCCCTTTCCGGATCCATGCGTATCCCCGCGACCGGAGAGACAGATGCTTCCACCGTCTGCTCCCACTGGTCACCGGCATCTATCGGAAATGCTTCAAATACCTGTTGCCCGTTTACGGCAACTGCAATCTGCTGATCAAATCCGGATACCTGAAGTTTCAGTCCGGAAGACTCCTGCGCGATCGCCGGCAGATGGCCCTGGCGCAGAATCTTCTTTTGCTCAAGTGACATCAGCACAACCGAATTCTGCGAGGGCTGAATTACCAAACCAAAAGTTTCGGATCCTATGGGAATACGCACATGAATTGAACGCGGCCCCGTCACCCACGTAAGCTCAGCTTCCAGCATCAGGTCGGTAACAACGTACTCGGTTGTGCCCAGCATGGAGTTATAACCGTAGCGATCCGTCACGGGCGCCAGATGGGATAATGCTGCAAGTCGATAGACCGCATTACGAAAAGCTTCATGGGTTGCAATCGAAAGCAGTTTCTTCTGAAGTTCCGGCGTCATCACGCCTTCACACATCAGCACTTCCCCCTCCGGGTTGTAATGCACCTGAGCGGACCATGCCAGGGGGATCTCCGAGAACTGATCCTGAAAACGCTGCCAGTCTTCCACAGCATCCTCTGTCCGTAGTGGGGTTTCAGCAACGTGATGTCCCCCGAACCATCTCCAGTTCCGAAATCGAATCCAGCGAGGGGCCTCTGACAGTGTTCCGTCAGAGGCTGTTCCATCTTCGGGTTCAGTCCCTTCGGACCGCGCCGCACGAAGTTGAAACTGCTGATTTGTAAATTCCCACTCCGCATCCGGATCCCAGGGCAACTGCCAGTTTTCTGAAGCCACGGCAAATTGCAGGTCGCTGACGGGAATCCGCATTTCCAGCTGCCGGGACATGGCTTTTCGGGCCAGTTTTCCATCGATGATCACGTCACCATTGATGATCTGAATGGATTCTCCCGGTAGCCCCACAACCCGTTTTACAAAGGCTTCGCGGGGACTGGAGGGATTTCTGAAAACCACTGTTTCCCAGCGTTCCGGCCGCCGCAGATCATAAACATGTTTATTGACCAGAAGCTGGTCGCCGTGGCTTGTCGGAATTGCGGCGACGTCAATTCCAGGCTGGCTGCAAAGCGGACACGTTGCCAGTCTCCGCGGCCCTTCCGGCTCCCGAAGACCGCCGGCGCCCTGATTGAAAGAGTCATCAAAGGCCACTCCGAAGGCAAACTTATCATGACAGGACGGGCACGTCACCTGCCGGTGGAAACCTCGTAATCCAGGGGCCATGGAGCCGGTCGAAATCAGGTAGCCTTCCAGCACAAAGGCGCGAAGCACGATGACCGCAAGGATAAACGAGACGGCAAGGTCAAGTGCCTGGCGAATGGATCCCGCGGTAGTTTCCGAGCGAGACTTCATCGCAGACGCTCCGGCAACCAACTCGCGGACAGACTGAAGCCGATAATGCGCTCTCCCCAAAAATATCGGGGACTCCGGGCTGCTCCAGGCCACATCAGAGGCTTCACCGGGCGTTTCATCCAACGAGAATCACGAGACTTCAGAAGCCTCTGATCACGCCGCTCCGTGATTCCAGGTCTTTGGTGGCGAGGCTGGTTGGCAGAAAGGCTGGCAAACATAGCGATGCAGAGGAAAAAGCTGGATGATTCAGGTGCACCGTTTCTGAAGGAGAATTTCCGGCTGGAAATTCACGCCTGGAGACGGCCGAGTCGAATTTTTTAAGGCTTGGTTCGTCGGAGCATAACGGAAACCCCGGTTTGCGGAAATTGGCGTTTTTTAGGTGGCAGATACAGGCGTTTTGTCCGAATTTGGCTAAAAATCCTCCCGAAAACGCCCCTTTTTTCCGCGATCCTGTAAAGTCCACAAGATCGGCCCGTGCCGTGTTGCCTTCAGTGAAGGACGCAGGAAGTCCGGGATTTATTCCGGGTGATCGGGACTGGGGTGACAGATCCTGAAAAAAACGCCTGAATCTCTGTCGAATTTGCAGGGCACACTCATGTAAACTCGACTTCCGGTTCATGCATGCCGAACGTAGATTTGGGGAATGCAAGGCACTGCCGGCGTCCGAGTGCCAGTTATGAACTGGCGTACAGGTTGTGCCAACCCCGGTCGGGGTCCTCGGGCGCACGGTGCTTTCCGTTGATTTTTGCGAAATTCAGTGGTTGCGGAGAATTGACAATGGCGGGAAGTTCCCGGGGAATCGTCTTTGCATCGATGGGTATTGCTGCGGTGATGGCTCTGCTGGCCGTTGCAGACTTCGCTACTGGCGTTCCCTTTGGAAGCCAATTGATTTTCGACATCATGTTTATTCTGGCGGCAGCACTGGTCGTTTACATGGGTGTCGATTGCCTGAAGGACATGAAGTAGCAACAGTGAAGCAGCGCTTTGTCTGATCTGTCCCCGGGAGATCTCTGGCCGTAATTCAACAATTCGCCTGACGGATACAGGGCGTTTTACTGTCTATCCTTCTGTTACGGCCGATGACAAGTATCCTGCTGCTCACGTGCCGGGGGACGCAAACAGACCCTGATACGAAATGAAAAGTCCTCGACCGAATGTCGGTGAAGGGTGAAATTTGATGTGTCGGACAGGGAGGTCCAACTGTGGCGACATCGCTGCATCAGCAACTGAAGCATCAGTATGTCGCCGACTCCGATCGACACGAAGTGACTTTGGAAGGGTTCCGCATTGATGCCGTGGACCACAAAGGGCGATTGATCGAAGTCCAGTGCGCATCTTTGGCTGCAATCAGCGACAAGATTGGCAAGCTGCTGGAAAATCACAAAGTCATTGTGGTCAAGCCGCTGGCATCGCGGAAACGCATCGTGACTTTGAAAGCGGCCAACGGAGAACCGGTCAGTTCCCGCTACAGTCCGATTCGCCAGCAGGCTTCGCACATATTTCTGGAACTGGTGCACTTCGGAGTTTTCCCGCATCCCGGGCTGCAGCTGGACGTAGTCCTGACAGAGCAGCAGGAAATTCGCATTCCACCAACGGCAAGCTCGTCGTGGAAGAAACGCTACAGTGTTCGAGACCGTATGCTGGTGAATGTGGAACAGACCATCAGGCTGAAGACTGCGAACGATCTGTGGGGCATTCTGGAAGCAGAAGTGCCGGAAATGTTCACAACGGAAGACCTTGCGACCATCGCGGGGATTCCTCGCTGGCTGGCTCAGAAAGCAGCCTGGTGTTTTCGCCGGATGGGATTTCTGACAGTCTGCGGTAAACGCCGAAACTCGCTCGAATATCGAATGTCCACCACCGTCGCAAAACGAAAACGAAAAGCAGGCTGATTCGTTTTTCTCTCCATACACAGAGACGCATATCTCGAATGTCATGGTGCTCGAATGTCATGGTGCCATGCACCTTGACAGAAGAATTAAGTCTTTTTATTATCGTGTGAGGGGGGATTCAACTGGCATTTTGCGGAGCGACGGGTATGCCACGGGTCAATCGGCGAGAGATCGTTGCGGATGGGGAAATTCAGGTTTTCCATGTCGTCAATCGCTGTGTCCGCAGAACGCATTTGTGCGGGAAGGATCGCCAGTCGAAAAAGGATTACTCGCATCGCAGGGAATGGATTCGTCAGCGACTGGAATTTCTGGCGGGCATCTTTGCCGTGGATATTCTGGGCTTTGCGGTGATGAGCAATCACGTGCACGTGGTGGTCAGGACCCGGCCGGATGTTGGTGCTTCATGGTCCGACGAAGATGTGGCTCGCCGGTGGTGGAATCTGTTTCCGAAGCGAAAAAACAAAGACAAGTCGCCAGCGGAACCTACCAAAGAGGAGTTGGAAAGGATCAACAACAGCCCCAATGGGATGAAGGAAAAGCGTCGGAGGCTGTCGAATTTGTCGTGGTTTATGAAGTGCCTGTGTGAGCCGATTGCGAAGGAAGCGAACCGGGAAGACAAAGTGCGTGGGCACTTCTGG
>CAIQIE010000238.1 GCA_903871805.1 uncultured Planctomycetaceae bacterium
GGTTACGTCATTCCCGCGCAGGCGGGAAACCAGTGCCGCGATCTGGATTCCCGCCTGCGCGGGAATGACGGTGAACCCCAATTTCATGACGGTGAAGCCCAATTTCAAGCTTTGACAATGCACTACTACGAGGAGTTCCCGTCGCGTCATAAACGCGTTAGATCAAGCCACCGCCGGCGAATTCCCAACTGCAGGGGCAGGACGACGATCAGCCAGATCCAGAAGCACGTAATACCCCATGCCAGAAGCTTACTGTGCCGGTATCCATGCGTTTTTGCGATCGCTGTTACGACGTCCGGGATCAACAAGATCGGCAGCACGAGACAGAAAAATGCCACAAACGAAAAGAATAACGTCAGCGGCAACGCGGCCCAGCGTGTGTACAGCGACAGCAATGCCGCGGTGTGACAACCAAACAACAGCATGATCACCCACGCAAGAACCGTATCCGTTTCCAGAATCGACCGGACCGTTGTCCAACCCAGCACCATGCAGATCAATGTCCAGCACGCCGCCGGAATGAGGGCCAGACAACATCCCAGCAGCTTCTGCAACAACAGCCTGTTGACAGAAATCGGCAGCATCGCCAGCGTCGATTGGGTCGACTGCCGGATTTCCGCAAACAGACTACCTGAGGCATACAGCAAGGCTTCTAATGTCAACCAGCCGACGCCCGCAAGAAATGCCTGCATCGCAATATCCCCGCGCAGAACCAGACTCCACTGACGCGTTTGCAACTGCTGCAGAACAACAAACCCGCCCAGGATCACCGCCCCACCCACAAGCTTGACCGCCGCAAACCGATAGCCACCTGTGAAGAAGTGAAAGTCCCGCCATGCCACCGGAAATCGCCGACAGCGTCCCGGCTTCCAGCCACGCACAGCCGTCACTCCGCTCGTTCCCTCGTCCTGTGATGCCCGCGTCCATCGGTTGAGCATCAGCGTGCTGATGGCAAAACAAACAAACCCCGGCACCAGACTGCCCCAGAACTGAACTCCGATAAATGAGGTGCCGCCCCAGTTGCCGAGAATCTCATCAATCCGTTGAAACGGCGAAACACTTTCCAGGGCATTCGCCAGACCAGCCAGCCCCGTACTAACAATCGGGGAAAGCAGCCCCGGGGGAATCGCAGTCAGTGTTCCGTTCACCGCAGGCGGAAGCACAAAAAATGCGATCGTGATGAGCCCGGCCACACTGGTTGCACGCCCGGACGTCAGGCAGCGCGCACTGCAAAGCAACGCCACATTCGCCACCAAAATCATCCACGCCGCCAGCGCTAACCAGGCCGCAATCACCTGTTGCCACAGCAGACCTCCAAGCGTGACTGCAAGAAAAGCAAATGGCAACTGGGCGACCAGCAGCAGCAGAGAACTTACCAGACGCGATGTAGATTTTCCCAGTGTGATTGCCAACGGTGTCATCCCGGCCATCTGCAGCAAGGCAAATGTGCCCGCGTCCTTTTCCTCCGTCAATGCCGTCACAAAATAGCTGATACCCGATGCAGTAATCAGCACGATGTTCAGATAACAAATCGCTTCAAA
Source organism: uncultured Planctomycetaceae bacterium (assembly GCA_903871805.1). Lineage (GTDB taxonomy): Bacteria > Planctomycetota > Planctomycetia > Planctomycetales > Planctomycetaceae > SXXK01. The sequence continues at coordinate 1,542 of CAIQIE010000238.1, forward strand.
AAACCGCAGCCCCGCTCGGCTGGTTCCAAAAGTGTCCAGCCATGCCGTCGACAGTGCAAACATCATAAACAACGCAAAGCCACCCCGAATCACATGCGGCCAGATCGATCGCTGATCCATCCGCAGCGTCCAGTGAAACAGCGTCAGAATACCGTTTAACATCAGCGGACTCCACGCGTTGTCAGTTCCATAAAGGCGTCGTTCAAATGTCGCCGCTGCTGACTAAAGGACACGATCGGCAGGTCCAGTGGAACCAGTTGCCTCAGCAAATCATTTCCAGTTACACCCTCGGCCAGTCGCACGACAAAATCTCGCCCCGTCGCCAACTCTGATTCAGTCACTTCCACAACCCCGGGCAAGGCTTTCAATCGATCCTTTGCCTGCAGTGGTGCCGAAGCAAACCTGAGATTCCAAAGCATTGCGGAAGCCGGGGAATCCAGCAACACCTCCATCGGACCACTGTACCGAATCTGGCCCCGATCGATCACCGTAACACTGTCGCACAACTCGGCTAACTCACTCAAAATGTGCGAACTAATGAAGACGGTCTTTCCCATGCGACGCAGCTCGCGAAGGATATCCATCAACTCGATGCGCGCCCCGGGATCAAGCCCACTGGCGGGTTCATCCAGTAGTAGTATGTCCGGATCGTGCACCAGCACACGCGATAA
>CAIQIE010000239.1 GCA_903871805.1 uncultured Planctomycetaceae bacterium
CGATCTGGAGCTGGAAGCACTGGCCGAAATTGTTCAGGGCAAACGCTGGATTCACTGCCACAGCTATCGCCAGGATGAAATCCTGGCACTGCTGCGAGTCCTTGAGCAATACGACATTACCGTCGGGACTCTGCAGCACATTCTGGAAGGCTACAAGGTGGCTGACGAGCTGGCAAAGCACGGCGCCATGGCGTCCGCCTTTTCAGACTGGTGGGCCTACAAGTTTGAAGTGTACGACGCGATTCCACACGCTGGTGCGCTGATGCATCAGCAGGGCGTCGTTGTGTCCTTCAACTCCGATGACGGAGAACTGGCCCGACATCTCAATCAGGAAGCCGCCAAGGCTGTCAAATACGGTGGCGTTCCCCGCGAGGAAGCGCTCAAGTTTGTCACGCTGAATCCCGCAAAGCAGTTGCGAGTCGATCATCTGGTGGGTTCACTGGAAACCGGCAAGCAGGCGGACTTTGTCATCTGGAACGGCGATCCTTTGTCCAACTTCACTCGGTGCGAACAAACGTGGGTGGACGGCCGACGCTACTTCTCACGTGAGGAGGACGAACAGCTGCGACAGACAGCCCGACAAAAACGCAATGTGCTGATCCAGAAAATCCTGACCTCCGGCGAAGACATGCGTGGTGTGGGTGAACGTGACGTGGACGCCGCAGAACTGTGGCCCCGAATCGACGAATACTGCGCACATTTTCGACACCAGGCAGAATTGCAGAAAGCCCGCGCGGGCGCAGAACAACAATAAGTACCGTCTGCCGATCGTGTTTCTCTGTGAAACATTCCACGTCCCCGGGTTTTGATTTGCTGAACGTCGAGAAGTCATCATGCAGCACTACTCCTCTCGCCTGATCTGTCTGTTCCTCAGCCTCGTGCTGCTGGAAACCCTGAATGCCTCTGATCAGATCCCCGGCGCACCTCAGAAAAAGCCCATCGCGCTCGTCAACGGTGTGATTCATACCGTCTCCGGCGGCGTCATACCGGAGGGAACTCTGGTCTTCGCCGAAGGACGCATCACCGAAATGGGAACTCGACTGGCACCACCGTCCGGCGCTGACATCGTCGATCTCAACGGTCAACACGTCTACCCCAGCCTGATCGAATCCCATTCGCAGCTGGGCCTGCAGGAACTGTCCTCCACACGAGCCACACTCGACGGTTCGGAAGGTGGGCTTCTGAATCCTAACGTCAACGCTAGTGTGGCGGTGAATCCGGACAGTGAACTGATTCCAGTCACGAGGGCCAATGGTGTGCTGATCGCAGTCAGCGCCCCCTCCGGTGGCCTGGTCAGTGGACAAGCGTCTGTGATGATGATGGACGGCTGGACATGGGAAGCCATGACCCTGAAATCGGCTGCAGCGCTGGTGATCAACTGGCCCAGTGAACCTGACACTGCGAACGCGGCCGAAAATCGTAATTCTCCAGGCCGGCAGATTCGCGACCTGTTTTCCCAGGCACGACAGTATCTCAAGGCTCGCGAATCCGATCCGCTGCGGCAGCGTTTCGACATTCGACTTGCTTCCCTTGAGCCCGTCCTTGACGGCAGGATTCCCTTACTGATCAACGCTGACAGCGTCGCACAGATTCAGGCTGCAGTGGCGTTTGCCGTAGAGCAACAACTGAAGATGATCCTCTTCGGTGGCTACGATGCCGAACAGTGCGCAGAATTGCTGAAGCGGTATGATGTTCCCGTGATCATCAGCGCCATCCACCGGGATCCGCAGCGTGACCATGAAGACTATGACGCTGCATTCACTCTGCCGGAACGACTGCGCCGTGCTGGAGTCCGGTTCTGCATTTCCGGCTCAGGCCGCGCAGAAACATGGAACACACGCAATCTGCCGTATCAGGCTGCCACGGCGGCTGCTTACGGACTGTCCCGGGAAGAAGCTCTGCGGGCCATCACACTGTACCCCGCACAAATTCTGGGAGTCGCGGACCGAGTCGGCTCGCTGGAACCGGGACGCGATGCCACGCTGTTCGTCAGTACCGGCGATCCCCTCGAAACAGAAACTCAGATCACACA
>CAIQIE010000240.1 GCA_903871805.1 uncultured Planctomycetaceae bacterium
TTCTGTCCTGAGTTACAAAAAGGTGTCAGGAACGGAATGGCACTGTCAGGACACGTGATAGCGCGTAATCCGGTCTGTCATCGCGCGAGTGAAAATAGGTACCTCGTGCGATCTGAGGCCCCTCGATTGAAAAGTTCCGTCTCCGGTATGAATCGCAAGCCCTCTCTGGCGAACCTGTGCCCACAGATGCCAGGGAGGGGTTTTCATGCGCCAGTCCGTATCTGATCCCAACGATTTCCGGAATGTCGGGTTTCAGAAGATCCTCGATGGATTCCTGCTTTAGCCTGGACTGCCATTTGGATCCGTCCTGGCCGCCGAGTAGATCGTTCGAATCTTCTGTAAGCACGGCGGGTTGTTCGGCGAGAAGCACATTGAAAACACCGCCGTTGTGTTGTGGGCCTTTCTCAGCCAGGTACTGCGGGATGGTAAGGAAGCGTCCTGTCGGCCGGCCGTCGGCAGCATCATCAGCTTCTGCCTGCAGATCGGGCAGGATGCCCCCACGGAAGACACGGGCGACTATTGTCGAGCGAGAGTGAAGCTTTCCGAACCGGCAAGCCGCCAACTCAGCACGGAAATCGCCGGTGACGCCGAATACCTCGCTGACGACTCCTGGCTGTGGAAACGACGTCATGCAAAGCTTGTGGACGGCTTCACATTCACTATGCCTGACACGGCAAAAAACCAGGCTGAGTTTCCTCACCCAGGAACTCAGAAGAACGGTGTCGGACTTCCCATCGCTCGCGGTATCGTCATTCTGTCGCTGGCAACGGCCATGGTGATGGACGTGGTGATGGACGTGGTGATGGACGTGGTGATGGACGTGGTGATGGACGTAGTGTTCGGACTGTACAAAAGCAGGGAAACGGGCGAGTCTGCATTGCTGCGAAAGACGAGGAACTCACTGACGACCGGTGATGTTATCATCTTTGATCGCTCCTGCTGTTCGTTTCTGATGATCGCTCAGCTGATGAATCAGAACGTTGATGTCTGTGCTCGCCCGCACCATCTCCGTAGTACCGATTTTTGCAGAGGGCGTCGTTATGCGTTCGTTGAGAAAGGCAAACGGGCAAAGTCGATTACGGTCGTGACGACACTGACGGACATTGATAAGTACTTGAAGGAAGAGATTGCTGAACGTTATGGTGATCGCTGAAACTCGAAGCTGGATAGTTGAAGTCTTAGGGACTCGTTGAGTCTCAAACATGTCCGATGTAAGTCACCTGATATGGTTCGTCTTGAATTTCGCACCACGTTTCTGGCTTATAACCTCATTCGCCTGACGACATCCTCAGCCGCATTTCGCCGTGACCAGAAGCCTCGCTCGATCAGTTTCACGAGCACCTGCCAGTTCGTGCTCGGCGGCTGTGGTGTGCATGCGAGCGGATTGATGCCGGACAAGACATTACGAGGGGTTTGCGATCAGCTCCTGAAACGCATCGCCGCAATCCTGGTTGGCCACCGCCCCGGTCGTCTCGAGCCTCGCGTGATCAAACGCCGCCGCTACGGCTATCCGCTGATGCAGTAGCCTCGCCACGTCCACCAGACGAAACTGTGTAAACACTGCACTTAAAACAACTTCCGTTCACAACGATGCCATTCGAATCTGACACCTTTTGCGCTCTTTGAAGCCTATTCTTCCAACGCGGCCGACGATCCGCCTCCCATTTCATCCAGCCGTTTCAATACATCCTTATAGTCATAGTCCACAGACAGTACCTCGCCGTAATGGCGCTCTGCCTGCTCGCCTTTGCCAGCTGCCTGATAAATGCGGCCCAGCAGATAATGGGCCGCCTTAAAGGCCTCCGGGCGGTCCGCGAAATCCAAACCATCCACGGCCTTTTCCAGTTGTCGTCGAGCCAGATCATTTTTGCCTTCTCTGGCAAAACACTCGCCCAGCAATACCAACGAATCGACCTTCAGGTTCGGGTTGGCCGAGGCCTGCTGCAACAGAGGAATCGCCTTGCTGAACTGCTTCACCGTCTTCGAAGCCAGTCGCTGTCCCAGTTCGAACTTTTTCTTCAGATCAGTTGGGTTCAGCTCCACACCCAGTTGGAAATACTCAACCTCTTTCTGAACCACATCCAGGTGCAGCGCCTTCGCCTTTTCCACGAGCCGTTCCTTGCCGGGATTGGCTCGCGCACGTGCCTGAGCCTCCGCGGCATCTTCACGTAACTGCATCAACTGGACGTCCAGGATCAACTCGCGAATCTCGCCGCTATCCGGTGACAGTTCCAGTGCTTTGTTCAGCTGATCAATAGACTTGCCAAACTCACGCGATGCCTTATAGAGCTCCGCGAGCTTCATATAGAGAGGCATATTGCGAGGATCCTTGCGAATCGCATGCACCAGATCCGCTTCCGCAGACTCTCCCGGTGCATCAGCCGCTTTTGTCATTCCCTTGCGTGCCCGACGGTCTTCTTCATATGCGTTGACGGGCGCTGCCGGCTGCTCTGCCATCACGTCCCGCGTAGACTCAGCGTCCTCCAGACCCTTTCGATCCAGCATCGACACGGCGTCAATCTTTCCCAGCATACCCCGAGCTTCACCATCGGTGGGCATCAATCGATACACACGCTCGTAACACGCCCGGGCGGGTTTGTAGTCACGTCGCTCAAACAGAAATGCTCCCAGCTTCCTGTTGTAATCCACGTTGTCCTTGTCCAGCTGAACAGCACTTTCCAGAGCAAACCGAGCCACTCCGGTATTGTCCAGCGCCTCGGTCGCTTCACCGAGGTCAAAGAATAACTGCGGGTCCCACGGATTGACCATCAAGCCTTCTTCGGCTGCCGCTTCCACTCCCTTCCAATCCTTCGAAAGCCGGCATTTCTTGATCCGCCCCTTCACGCCCATCAGACGCATGCCTGCCATCTTCGCGCCGGTCCCATTGTCCCCATAGGACTTCCGAATACAGCCAACACGCGCCTGGCGGTACAAGACATTGTCCGGCACAAGTCGAGCACAATTTGAAAAGCACTCGATAGCATAATTCCAGTTTTTGTGCTGCATGGCCTCCGTCCCCTTGCGGTACCACTCAGCTCCACCTTTTTCACGCTCGTTCATGGCAGCACTTGCCTTTGGGTTCGAATCAAAATCGCGACAGATCACTCCCGCACAACTTCGCGGTTCTCGCGTCTGTTTCAAAATCGTCAGCCTGATGATCCACGAAACTTAGCACAGAAACCTGCGATTCTCTACTACCATTCTTCGACAGCCCGATGATGACGCACGTTTTCCTGCCGCCACCCCGGGCGACGACAGATAATGCTCGGTCGGAGCACCATCGCCCAGGTTTCTGCGTTTTTGCTCTCTCTGGATGGCAACTGGAACCGGATTCCCAAAAATTTCCACAGATTCCGACGCGTTCCTGACCGGAAACCCTAAAATCAAATCGCCTCACAGACACAATGTCTGCAGAACGCCGGGATTTCAGGCACAACCCGGACTCAGTTAGGGATTCTCGCACTTTTCTTCCGCCTGAATATTCGGCCCACTGCCGGATTTTGGCCGAAACAGACACTGATCCAGACCGGAAAACGTCGTTTCCAGGAACCATGCCAGCTATGACCAGCGAAGCACGCCGCCCTCTGATGGTGATCAACGTTGTCGGACTGACGTCTGAGATGCTTGGACCACTGACTCCCAATCTGACACGACTTGCACAAGCGGGATTTTCCAGACCGCTGCAAACCATCCTGCCTGCTGTCACGTGCTCCGTTCAGGCCACCCTGCTGACCGGCCTGATGCCGTCACATCACGGTATCGTCGGAAATGGCTGGTACTTTCGTGAACTCAGCGAAGTCATGTTCTGGAAACAGTCCAATCACCTGATCGAAGGAGAAAAAATCTATCAGACGGCAAAGCTCCGCAGCCCGGGACACAAAACTGCCAAAATGTTCTGGTGGTACAATATGTACGCCGAAACCGAGTGGTCCGTCACGCCACGCCCCTCCTACCCCGCCGACGGACGAAAAATCCCGGACATCTACAGCGAACCTCCCGACCTGAGAGATTCCCTTCAAAAGCAACTGGGACGTTTTCCCCTCTTCAATTTCTGGGGCCCGACAGCAGATATTCGCAGCACATCATGGATCGCTGATGCCAGCTGCCGCCTGTTCCATGACCACAAACCCTCACTGATGCTCGTCTATCTCCCGCATCTGGACTACAACCTGCAGCGCCTTGGGCCAGATCACCCGGCAGTGGCCGAGGATGTGCGAATGGTCGACGTGGAAGCAGGAAAACTCATTGATGCTGCACATCGACAGAACGCCGACATTATCGTACTTTCCGAGTACGGCATCACATCGGTCTCAAACCCGATTCACATCAACCGGATACTGCGTGAGGCAGGATTACTGCGAGTCCGCAAAGAGCCGCTGGGCTGGGAAACCATGGACTGCGGTGCTTCGCGAGCATTCGCGGTGGCCGACCATCAGGTAGCTCACGTGTATGTAAAAAATCACTCGGACAGAAACCAGGTCGCCGCTCTGCTGAAAAGCGTTCCCGGTATCGAACAGGTTCTCAAAGAAAAAGGAATGGCCGAATACGGGCTGAACCACGCCAGAAGCGGAGACCTCGTCTGTGTCAGTAGCAGTGACGCCTGGTTCACCTATTACTTCTGGCTGGATGACCAACTGGCCCCGGATTATGCCCGCACTGTCGATATTCATCGCAAGCCCGGATATGACCCGGCGGAGTTACTGATTAATCCCGATATCAGGTTTCCCAAACTGCGAGTCGCCTCGAGGCTGCTGCGAAAAATGCTGGGGTTCCGCTACTACATGGATGTCATCGGACTCAAGGCCGAAGTTGTCCGTGGAAGCCACGGTCGTCTTCCTGATCCTGATCGAATTTATCAGGATGGACCCGTCTTTGTTTGCTCAAATCGGTCCATAGAACAAGACCACATTCACGCCCGTGATGTCCGGGATCTGATGCTGAAACTGCAGTTTAATTCGCCCTGATTGGCTGCCTTAACATCTGCCCGACGATCCTGGCAGACACCAACTGTCAGGAAATTCAGCCAGCTCAGGACACTGATACACGCGGGCGAATTGGCCAGGAACAACCTATCCTCACCCGAGCACACTGTGCAACTCAGCCGTCTGCCCCCAATGCGGAAGGTTTTACCACGATAAACCGGGCAGTAGGGCATGCAGACTTCAGATCCCGAAACAGAATCATCCCGCATCACACGGCGACACGCGAAAAAACTGAAAGGCATTTCAGCTTGCAACCTCCGGGCTTCGACATCACATCGTTCATTCGAGATTCCAGACTGTTTCAACGTCAATTCAGGAAAAATCGGTAAATCCCTAACCTTAAAAACGCTTAATTGATGTGTGAAATTCGGTCAACTTGCAGGAGTTTTCCACCATTATGGTGGTGGGCCCTGGATATGTTTCCTTCCTGACGACACCATCTGAGGGCCTCGTAGTGGAATCAAGGCGATTTGTCACGTAAATTGTCACTGCCCAGAGCGAACGCTCTCACCAGTTCCGGGCATAGTTTTTCATCACATTTCAGGAATACTTGCACATGGCTGGGAAACCAGACCCCCAAAAGGCAGATCCAAAGAAACCAGTACCCGCCAAGGGGCAGGCCCCCGATCAGGATGCTCCTGAATTAGAGCAGGTCCTGTTTCAGGGTCCGCTGTTTGGTCGAGAAGCCAACCTGAAAGCACACGCCAAACTGGTTCAGGCCGCTCTGGTCCCCGTCAAACAGCTTATTTCTGAAGCGTTTGCAAAGCGCGCCCACACGATTTACATGGAACCTCGTGAAGGCCGAGTTGCCACGAGATTTATCGTAGACGGCATTCCTGTCCCGGTCGCTCCGGTGCCCGGGCCAAAAGGGATGGCCATGATTCAAGTGGTAAAACTCCTTGCCGGACTGGACCCCAATGACCGCAAATCACCACACCTCGGCGGAATCAAAGCCGAGTTCGACAAGCTGACCTTTAACCTGATGATTGACACCGCCCCCGTGGCTGGTGGTGCAGAAAAACTTCGAATCAAACTTGAAAACCGAAAGGTCGTTCGCCAAAGGCCCGCAGAGGTGGGTATGCCGGATTCGATGAAAACAAAAATCCGCAACATGACGTCCGAAAGAAGTGGAATTGTTTTGGTCTGTGGCCCCCCGGACTCTGGCACCACAACTCTGTCAATCGTAGCTCTGCACTGTGTAGACCCCTATCTTTATCAGGTCTTCAACCTCGCAGATCTTCACGGACGTGAACTGATCAACGTCTCGGACTTCAAGCCGGAACCCGGACATGACATGGAACTCAGCTTCGATCGAATTCTTCGTCGCGAAGCGGATGTGCTGTTTATGAACCCTCTGACCTCACCTCAGGATGCTCAGACGATTTTTCGCTACGGTGAAAAGGTCGCCTTCATCATGGAGATCCCGGCCAACACTCCCTTCGAAGCCCTGACAAAAGTCATCGAATGGGTCGGAATCGACCTCGTTCTCAAAAACCTCCGCTGCATTCTCACTCAGAAACTCATTCGCAAACTCTGTGACGACTGCAAACAGGCATTCCGCCCCAATCCATTACTGCTGAAAAAACTGGGACTGCCCCCGGAAACCACTGTCCTCTACCGCGCTCCACAGCCACCTCCCCCGGATGATCCCAAGGCCGTCACCATCGAAGAACTCTGCGCACCCTGCGCCGGTGTGCCATATCATGGACGTGCGGCCGCGTTCGAGATGCTCGAAATAACTGATACAATGAAGGAAGTCATCGCGACCAACCGGACGGCAGACGCAATCCGCAAACAAATGGTCGCAGAGGGACAAACAACCCTTCAGAAGGATGCCATTCGACTGGTCGCTCAGGGAAAAACATCACTGGAAGAAATCCAGCGTGTGTTCAGTTCCGGACCGCCAAAGAAACCACCAGCAAAGGCTCCTCCCCGCCCGCCAGGGCCACCGAAATAAAATCACCTTCGACTGGTACTCCTCAAATGCTCAAAAGCCCCGCACTCCAGTGATCAGCTCGGCTTTGCAGATACCTTGCCAGGGTGCGGCGTTCCAACTCGTCTTGCCATTTTCCGATTCGCCGATGCCGTTTTCGTTTTCGCTCATGGAAAGTCTCGCTCCTATGCGATGCCACTTGTTCATCATGTTTCTCGCTCTCGGTTTCTCCTCGGCCACAACCACGGCTCAGGAAAACGCCCCGACTCCGCAAAATCCGGGGGTTGTCGGCGAAAAACCAACCGAAGGACCAGCGATTCCCTGGCATGGATCATGGCTCGTTCCCTACACAACGACGATTCCAGGCACCGACGTTTCCTTTCGCATGATCCCCATCCCCGGTGGCGAATATCTGATGGGAAGCCCGGACTCCGAACCAGGACGCAAAGGCGATGAAGGTCCCGTCCGCAAAGTCGTCGTCCAACCGTTCTGGATGGGTGAATGTGAAGTCACATGGGCCGAATACAAGCTCTACATGCAGCTGTATCGTCACCTCAAGGAATTTCAGTCACGCAATACTCGACTGGTCACCGACGAAAATAAAATCGACGCAATTACTGCCCCCACCCCCCTGTACGAACCAGACTTCACATTCGAATACGGAGATGACCCGCAACAGCCCGCAGTCTCTATGACACAGTACGCTGCCAGGCAATACACCAAGTGGATCTCCGCCATTACCGAACAGCAGTTCCGACTGCCTACAGAAGCCGAATGGGAATATGCCTGCCGGGCCGGAACCGCGACTGCCTGGTCTTTCGGCAACGACCCGGCCCAGTTGGGTGACTATTCCTGGTTTGCTGCCAACACCGAAGGGAAAGGCACCCGACCTGTTCGCGGCAAAAAACCAAACCCCTGGGGCCTTTATGACATGCACGGCAATGCCGCGGAATGGGTCATCGACGGGTACGCTGACTACATGCCCGCAGAAACCGTCAATGCCGCCGCCGACTGGGTCCGCACAGATAAACCTTATCCACGTGTCGTTCGGGGAGGTTCATGGGAATTTCCGGCAGAGAACAGTCGCTCCGCGGCACGCATGGGTTCTGACGATGAAAAATGGAAAGAGTACGATCCCAACCTTCCACGAAGTCCCTGGTGGTACACCACAGACCCGGCTCGTGGCGTTGGCTTCCGACTCATTCGAACAGTGACAGCACTCAACCGCGAAGAAATCGAAAACTTCTGGAAAATCGACTCGGAAGATATTCGCTATGATGTGGAAGATCGGCTCAACGAAGGTCGCGGCGTTCAGGGAATTGCAGATCGCGATCTTTCCAGGGCAGTTCAGGATCTCACAAAATAGACCACCGAAATGCTCTGCCGGCGCCAAAGAAAAACAGACGGGCATCTGCCCGGAGAATCGCCCATGGGATTACTGTCCGGAACAATTTTTGATCGTCCGCCTCACTGTGAACGTTGTGAAAAACCAGAGACGGAGTGCAAGTGCCCCCCGCTGGAACCCGTTCGCCGTGCTCCGGGAAAACAGATGGCCCGTGTTGGCGTGGAGAAACGCAAACACGGTCGCATGATGACCGTGGTACGCGATCTCAGCCCCGCAGACAACGACTTGGCGGACCTGCTGACAAAACTGAAGAATGCCTGTGGGGCAGGGGGGACACTGGTAGATTCCAATCTCGAAATCCAGGGAGCCCATGCCGACAGAGTTCGTTCTGAATTGCAGAAACTGGGATACAAAGTTAAACCTTGAATCCCGCCAAAAACTGCTTCACAAGCCAGACTTTTCCGCACATCGAGCCGTTTGACGAAAAAGTCGAACGGCTCTGTCTTTGTGGTAACCTAAGTTACGTTGCTCGCCTGTCGGTTCAAACAGATCGAATCGAGGATTTGGCAACGAACAATGGTGTTTGAACCTCGTCAAATTTTGGCCGCCTTTTGGCTCCATGCAAAGACTGCCAGCATTGTCTTTCCCCAGGACGGAGCCATATCGCTCTCGGCGTCGATCTCTTCTTCGGTCACGCGAGCCGTGTCGGCCTTAAGTTGCGCAGTCTTCGCCTTGAACGCGTCGTCGTCGACCGTCCCCGCCAGGTACGCATTCAGCAGTCGCTCCAGCTTTTCCACCAGTTCCGATTTTCTTTTCGCCAGCGTGGCAGCCCGAGTGTGTTGGCCAAAGGTTCCTGTTGGCCAAAGGTGCCTGGCACCTAACGTCTTAAGTCTCACAGAAAATTAGACTTATAACGCATCAGTGGGTCAGCTTTTGTGGTTTGCCGTACGGCAATTTCGCCGCAGCGTACTGACCCCGGCAAGTACTTCTGGACGCCCCGCTTCCGTACGGAATCGCCGGCGGAAGTTCCGCACAAGGTCCAGCCAGGATTCTACCGTGCAGTCCAGACGCTCCATGATCGGCTTCAGATCGCCGGAAATTGTTCCCGGCTTGTCCCGTCGCAACTGTCGCCCCGTCCAGTCCAGCAACTGCAGGTACTGATCCAGTGACATAAACAGGCAACCCTTGTTACTTGCTCGCCGTGTGGTCTGCTTTTCACGAGCCTTCTTCAGCTTCGGCTCCAGTTCCACCGGAGCCAGCCAACCAGCGCGCGGACCGTGCTCTGTCTTCACCGCCTGCGTTTCGACCGTGCGATTGCACTGGTCCTCCTGGCGATCCTGAATACGCGCCTGTGCACCAGTGAAATCACTGGTTTCAGGAGACTCTGCGATGCCGGCTCGAATGGGATTCAGGTCCACATACGCCATGCAGGCTGCAATCGCCATTTCATCCAGCAATGGTTGAGCTTTGTAGCGGGATTCCCAGAAGTGCCCCCGCACTTTGTCTTCCCGGTTCGCTTCCTTCGCAATCGGCTCACACAGACACTTCATAAACCACGATAGATTCGACAGCCGGCGACGCTTTTCCTTCATTCCATTGGGGCTGTTGTTAATCTTTGCCAACTCATCTTCGGTAGGTTCCGCAGGCGATTTGTCTTTGTTTTTTCGCTTCGGAAACAGATTCCACCACCGTCGAGCCACATCTTCATCCGACCAGGAAGCACCAACATCCGGCCGGGTCCTGACCACCACGTGCACGTGATTGCTCATCACCGCAAA
>CAIQIE010000241.1 GCA_903871805.1 uncultured Planctomycetaceae bacterium
GAGAAGCAACCACACAAAGAGCTTCGCGCGGATGGTTGTGGATCTACGGAAGATGATGACGATTCGTGATGTTGCTCGCTACCTCGGAGTCAGTGAAGGGATGGTTCGCAGCATCGACAAGGCGTACCTGCAAAAGACGTTCGGCAAACCTCGTCTGCGAGACCTTGAAGTGATTGCGATCGATGAAATCTACGTTGGCAGGAGGAACAAGTTTTTCACGATTGTGATTGACTGGCGGTCCGGCGCGATCGTGTATGTCGGCACAGGGAAGGGGCAGGACGCGTTAAATCCCTTCTGGAAACGGCTGCGTGCATCCAGAGCGAAGATCAAAGCGGTGTCCACGGACATGTCGAGTGCGTACTACGCAGCCGTCATGAAACACCTGCCGAAGGCAAAGCAGGTATTCGATCGATTCCATATTGTGAAACTGATGAATGAGAAACTGACTCAACTTCGTCGCGACCTGCAGCGGGAAGCGGAGACGATGAACCACAAAGTTCTGACAGGCACGCGCTGGCTGCTGGTGAAACATCCGTCCAATCTGGACGAATCGAAGAATGAGCGAGTGCGACTGCAGGAGGCCCTGGACCTGAATCGCTCACTGGCAGTCGCCTACTACCTGAAAGAAGATCTCAGTCAGCTTTGGAAGCAGTCAACCAAAGCCCTCGCCGCAGAGTTCCTGACGGACTGGTGTCACCGTGCTCGCGCATCCGGAATCAGAGTTCTGAGTACCATGGCCAGGACACTGGAAGGATATCGTACAGGCATTCTCAATTGGTACGACTATCCGATCTCCAGCGGACCGCTCGAAGGAATCAATAACAAGATCGGAGCGATGCAGCGGATGGCCTATGGGTACAAAGACAAGGATTACTTCATCGCCAAACTCTACGCACTTCACCTTGCCAGGTTCGCTCTCATTGGATAATCACTATGACGGCACGCGCACTTCATTTCGCGTAGAGCCCATTTTCGGTACAGCCAAAGCACACCGCTCTACGTTCTGGAAGACGATCGTCAACCCCGGGAATGCTGAGCAGGAAATTCAGCGGGCTTCGGCAACGTGAAGGCTCAACGAGTCGCCGTTCTTAGCCGTGAGAGGAATTCCCCGAGGCATCGTTCTCTTTTTTCCTTCAGCCCCTTGCCTGTGCGTGGTTGTCCGGCAGGCAAATTTGACGCCTCTGCCCGGCGGTGCCTGTCAAGTGGTAATTTGCTGGGCTTGTCTGGTTGGGCGTATGAAAACCATAGGAAAAACACCAGCAGCCGGGGGGCGTCAAGCATGAACCGGATGAACCCAGGGACGCGTATTTAGATCTTTCGTCACGTGTTTTTCGGGGTGGTATGTTGGAAATTTTTAGAAATCCCAATCATGCGCCGTGGGGATGATGGCAACATGGCGCAACGGGTTCGCCTCACTTTCAGGACCTGCATCACATGCCAGCAATCGTTGGTTTCAGGGACGGCCGCCATACGAAACAGGTGTCGTCGTGACTCGTGAGGCGGAGGGCGTTGCGGGCAGGTATTCTCGTGGAATCGTGCAGGCACCGCTGGAAAATCCTCCGCAGGTTGGAGCCGTTCATTTGGGATTGTCGACAGTTCTGCGTAAAACTAGACTGCAGACGCGTCTTTTTTGTTCAAATTTCGTATTCAACCGGATTTTTATTGCAATTCGCTACTGATCTGATGTTTCAGCTCAGCGAATTGACTTCCCGCCGGCTGCATCTTTACTTTCATGATTTCCATCATGACCTGTCACGGCCGATCTGGTCACAGCATAATGCTGCACTCTTGTGGAGTGTTCAGGGCAGGTTCTATTGCGCGCTGGGGAATGGCATGAAACTGCTGCAGCGTTACATCATGGGCGAATTGGTGCGAGTCTTCATTCTGTTGGTGATCGTCCTGACCGTCATGCTGGTATTCGTGGGGTTGTTTCAGGAAGCGACAGAGCGTGGGTTGGGGGCAATTCAGATCCTGCAGATCATGCCTTTTGTTGTTCCCAGCATGCTGCCGTTCACAATTCCGGCCACATTGTTGCTGGCGGTCTGTGTGGTTTACGGTCGAATCTCAGGGGATCTGGAAGTGATTGCCGCCAAAGCGGCCGGGATCAGTGCGACGCAATTGCTGGCACCTGCTTTTGTGCTGGGAACTGTGTTGACTTTGATGTCCTTTAGTCTCACAAACTACGTGATTCCGTGGGCGGTCACCAATATTGAACGCATTGTGACTCAGGCCATCGAGGATATTTTTCTGGATGTGCTGGCCAGTCAGCATCATTTCAGTGATGTGGACAAGGGATATTCCATCACAGTGCATGATGTGAAGGATCGTCAGCTGAAAGAGGCGACATTTCAGTATCGCAACCGCAGTGATCAGCAGGTCACAGTGAAAGCGCGTGAGGCCTCAATTTCGTTTGATCTGAATGAGAAAACTGTTCGGCTGACTCTGAAAAATGCGAGGGGAACCCTTGCAGGAACGGACACAGAGATGGAGCAGGCGGTTTCCGAACTGACTTTCCCCCTGCCTCAGGAAATTGCCCGCGTGAAAGCTCGGCACATGACTCTGCATGCATTAGTGTCTGGGATTCGAGACGCCCGCGATGAACAAAAGCAGCGTATGGAGCAGGCGCACCGCGAAGCAGCCATGTTGCTGATCACCGGAGAGTTTGCCCAGCTTGGTGGTGACGGAGTGTCAGCGTTGAGTGACGAGGGGAAGCAGGCAAAGGGACGTGAACTAAAGTATCAGACAGAAATTCACAGCCGTTTTTCCATGGCAGCCAGTTGTTTGTTTTTTGCTTTTGTGGGCGGTCCGTTTTCAATGCTTCAGGCACGCCGGCAGTTCATCACCACCTTTGTGATGTGTTTTTTGCCGATCCTGCTTGTGTACTATCCGATCATGTTTCTGATGGTCAATTTGTCAAGAAATGCGACACTGGACGCATGGTGGGCCATGTGGATCCCCAATGCCATACTTGGCGTCATCGGTGCTTCAGTGCTTCAAAAGGTTGTTCGGCACTGAGTTGCGTGGCGTTTGCCTGAGGTGTCAGTCCCTCGTCTTTTTTGACCGCGCCTGGCCGATTGAGACGGCCAGAATGGTTGCGGTGTGAATTTGCCGCCTGCAGCGGCTGATCCGGTGCCGGTGCGGGCTCGCCATCTGCCAAATCTCTGCTATGCTGCCGACTGAGGTTTCGGACTTTATCAAAGGCAGTACGCAAAGACTATGCAATACGACGTTTTTGGACTTGGCAACGCTCTGGTCGACATTCAGGCGCGGATCACTGATAATTGGCTGCAGCAAACAGGTTATGACAAGGGCATCATGACTCTTGTGGAAGACAGTCAGCAGCAGGCGGTACTTGGTCGACTGGCGGGGATTTCGTTAAATCGCTGCGCGGGTGGATCTGCTGCCAATACGATTGTGGCCGTCGCGGATTTTGGCGGCAAGGCTGCCTTCGCTGGAAAAGTATCTCATGACGAAGTTGGTCAGTTCTTTGTGAACGACATGCAGCGCATGGGCGTTCGCATGGAGGTGCCTGCGGCTGCATCCGGTCAGACAGGGACGTCGGCCATTCTGATCACCGAGGATGCTCAGCGGACCATGCTGACAAATCTTGGTGTTTCGGCAACCCTTTGCGAGCAGGACCTTGATCAGGACGCAATCCGCAATTCGAAATACGTATATATCGAGGGCTACCTGTTATTAAATCCCGTTCAGAAGGCAGCGGCCTACAAAGCGATTGAGATTGCAAAGCAGGCGGGGCGTAAAGTGGCCTTCACGGCGTCCGATCCGTTTTTGTGCAACATCTGCCGGGACGAAATCTGGTCGCTGATTCAGGGGCCCGTGGATCTCTTTTTCTGCAACGAACTGGAAGCTCAGGCTCTGACTGGAAAAACGGACGCGGTGGAGTGTGCCGCTGAACTGCATCGCAGTACAGAAAGTGTGGCCATGACGCTGGGAGCGAACGGCTCACTGCTGATGTATGACGGCCAGGCAATCCCGATTGAGGGCGTACCGACGCAGGCAATTGATACCACAGGCGCCGGGGATATGTACGCCGGTGCTCTGCTGTTTGGCATCACCAATGGGATGAGCTGGAAGCAGGCAGGGCATCTGGCTTCTCACGCCGCTGCCCGGATTGTCAGCCAATTGGGAGCGCGGCTTCAGAATCGATTTACTCCGGCAGAGATTGCTTCTCTGATGGAATAGCTCGGCGGTCACCGGCACACCGCCCGGGATTTGCACAAGAAAGCCCGTCGTGAAGAAAACGCACGGGCTGATCCCTGCAGACTGCAGACTTCTTCAAACAGCAGAGAGAGTCGAACGATGGCACTTCGTGGTCTGATTGCGGCCGTACACACACCATTTGACGCCCACGGCGAATTGTGTCTGGAGGTTGTCGAGAGTCAGCTTGCCGTGCTTCTGGGACAGCAGGTCCCCGGAGTTTTCGTGTGCGGCAGCACCGGCGAAAGTCATTCCCTGAGTGTGGAAGAGCGGTTTCAGCTTGTGGAACGCTGGGTTCAGGTCAGTCGAGGGACTGGACTGCAGGTGATTGTGCATGTGGGATCCAACAGCCTGCGTGATGCCAGACAACTGGCAAGCCACGCGGAGAAGTCGGGCGCTGTGGCAATTTCCGCGCAGGCCCCATCGTACTTCAAGCCCCGCACTGCGGCCGATCTTTGTGACTGGTGCGTTGAGATTGCCGCTGCGGCCGCAGCGACTCCGTTTTACTTTTATGACATTCCGGTGATGACCGGTGTGAATGTCTCGATGCCGGACCTGCTGGACCTGGCTGCCGCGCGCATTCCCAACTTTGCGGGGCTCAAATTCACGAACACGGACCTGATGAGTTACCAATTGTGCACGCGGGCACATGGCGCACGTTTTGATATCGCGTTCGGTGTGGACGAAATGCTTTTGGCGGCGCTGTGTTTCGGGGCGCAGGGCGCTGTGGGAAGCAGTTACAACTTTGCCGCAAAGATCTATCACCAGATAATTTCTGCGTTTCAGCGAGGCGATCTTGCGGAAGCCCGCGAGCATCAGTTCCGATCGGTGCAGGTCATCCGCATCCTGGCGGCGGCAGGCTACATGGGCGCGGCCCGAGAGGTCATGGGTCTGCTGGGAGCACCGGTCGGAGATCCCCGACTTCCCAATGCCCGTCTGGATGCGGCCGCAAAGACACAATTGAAAAAGAACCTCGACGCCTGTGGATTCTTCGACTGGATCAGGGGATGATATTGCAGCGTAGCCGTCGTAGTATATGCAAATTTCACACGGTCTTTTATGGCAGCGTCGACTCACAGCGACGGCCTGCGAACTGCGATATGCCGTAACAGACCAGTAACCAAAACACTGACTTTCGATTGCAGAGGTTTTCTGTCATGTCCAGTACGCGACGGCGATCGAGCGTTCAAAATGCAACAGTAACGCGCCTGCTTTGGATGGTGCTGGTACTGATTGTTTCGTCTGTTTTCCATTGTCAGACGATCCATGCAGACGAAGCGGACAACGCTGCAAAGGTTGAGTTTTTTGAGCGACAGGTGAGGCCGATTCTGCAGCATCGTTGCATGGAATGTCACTCGTCAAAGGCCGCTGCGGAAAATGGTGACCTGAATCTGGAAACGGTCGCAGGAATTGCGACTGGTGGCAGTCGGGGGACTCTGACCTCAGAGTCTGATGCTGCAGGCAACCTGCTGTTACTGGCTGTTGGCTATACGGATGGAACCCTGCAGATGCCCCCCGCAGGCAAAATTCCGACGGCAGAGCTTGAGATCTTAACCCGATGGGTGCGTGACGGCAGTGTGCTTCCGGAATACACCCTGGCCCCGCGAGCAGCATCTGTATCCATTGATTTTGCCGACGGACGCAGGTTCTGGTCGTTTCAGCCACTGCGGTCTGTACCGGTTCCAGAGATGCCAGCGGGCAGTTCATGGGGCACAGGTCCCATCGATGCCTTTCTGCTTCAGTCCATGCGTGAGAATGGCATGGAACCCGGTTCACAGGCCGCGAAACAGACACTCCTGCGCCGGGTCACATTTGACCTCACCGGTCTGCCGCCATCTCCCGCAGACCTCGATCAATTTCTGAACGATGACTCTGCGGAAGCGTGGGAGAGAGTTGTTGACCGGCTGCTTGCATCACCACAATACGGCGAACGATGGGCTCGCTTCTGGCTGGATCTGGCCCGCTACACGGACTTTACACCAGACTGGCAGAATCCCACAGATCGCGGCTGGCTGTACCGAGACTGGGTCGTGCGGGCCTTCAACAGAAATCTTCCCTATGACCAGTTTCTTCGGCTTCAGCTTGCTGCGGACCTCGATCCCCAGACTACTCCTGATGATTTTGCAGCCCTGGGATTTCTGGGTTTAAGCCCAACCTACTGGAAAGAGCTGAAACTTGCTCCCACCGTCATTGAGCAGATTGTGGCGGATGAATGGGACGAGCGGATTGACGCTGTGACTCGCACATTTCTGGGATTGACCGTGTCGTGTGCTCGTTGCCATGACCACAAATTTGATCCGATTTCGGCGGAGGACTATTATGGTCTGGCCGGAGTGTTTGCCAGTAGTCAGTTGGACGAGCGACCGTTGCTTCCGGCGGCAGAGGCCGCGAGCGTCAAGGCGGGGCGACAAACTCTTCGCGAGCTTGAGGCACGTCTGAAGGGGCTTCTGGAAAAGCGGGAGCCCGGTTTCGAAGAGGTACAAAGCCAGATTGCGCAACTCAGAGCCTCCATACCGCAGATTGATGCCCCCTTTGCTCATGTGCTCCGCGAATCCAGTCTTTATGTCCTGCCGGAAGGGGACGAACTCACAAAGCTGGATTACCGTGATGGACAGGCTCGGGATCTGCCGATTTTCCGCCGTGGCAATCCCGGCAATCCCGGAGCTGTTGTGCCGCGTCGATTTCTAACGGTGCTCAGCCCTGCGGAACCTCGCCCGTTAAATCAGGGCAGCGGACGGGCTCAGCTGGCCGCTGCGATACTCGAGGATGCTCAGGGACTGACAGCGCGCGTGATCGTCAACAGGATCTGGGATCAGCACTTCGGCGCTGGTCTGGTGCGCACTCCCAGTGACTTTGGCGCGCAGGGCGACCGCCCCACCCATCCCGAGCTCCTGGAATATCTCGCATGGAACTTTGTTCAGCGTGGGTGGGACATGAAGTGGCTGCACCGGGAAATTCTGCTGTCTGCTGCATGGCGGCAAAGTTCCGAATTGCGTGAGACTGGCGCGACAAAAGACCCCGACAATCGCCTGTTATGGCGAAGTCCGCGTCGTCGGCTGGATTTTGAAATGTGGCGAGATTCAGCGCTGATGGCGGGTGCCAGGCTGGATCTGACGCAGGGAGGACCAGGCAGCTCTGTGGATGACCTGAATGATGGGCGTCGATCTCTGTACCTGATTATTGCCAGAGAAGAACTGCATCCGGTGCTTCGAATGCACGACTTTCCAGAGGCCAGTGCTCACAGTCCCCGTCGAGAACCCACCAGCACGCCGTTGCAACAGCTGTTTCTGCTGAATTCGGCCTGGATGGAGCAACGGGCAACTGACCTTGCTGATCAGCTGGAAGCCAAGGGCACGTTGGAAGGCATTCGAGAAGCCTACAGGTTGCTGTTCAGTCGGGAACCAGACGCGGCAGAGCTGCAGCTGGGGCAGGAATTTCTGACGTTGGGCCCGGACGTCGTGCCGGAATTCGCCGATACGGCAGCCAGAGCCGCTGCAGTGAAGGCACGGTGGCAGGACTACTGTCAGGCCCTGATGAGCATCAACGAATTTCACTTCCTTGATTGATCTCTTTATGGTGAATTCATCCCACTCTGCACGCCCGCGGCTCTGAAGTGTCGAAGAGTTGCCCCGGGGCGTTCTGCTCAGGGGCTACGAAGTTTTCCGGAAGCGAACAGGTAATAGATTTCTGCCGCTCGCTGCAGCTGATCGATGGAAATCCATTCGTCTCGGGTGTGAGCCTGAGCGATATCTCCGGGCCCGAAAACGACTGCCGGAATTTCTCCCAGAGCCACTCGCGAGGCATGTGTCCCGAAAGGCACTCCGATGCAGTTGTGTGGTCCGTCGACCTGAGAGATGGAATGCATCAGTTCATTCGCCAGGGCCCCATTCTGATCATCTGCAAGGCCTGCACTGAGGCAGTAGGGAGAATCGTGCTGAAGCTCAAAATCCAGACGATCTGCCAGCCATTGAATGACTTCGATGCGTGCCTTTGCACCATCTTCTCCGGGCAACAGTCGCCGATCAATGTCGATGACACATCCATCCGGAACGACATTCACGCTGCTGCCTCCGGAGATCAGTCCGACACTGAGTGTGGCCGGGCCACACAATCGATGTGCCGGGCGTGAATCCGGAAGCCATGCCGCATATTCTTCCAGCAGCGATAGTACCCTTGCCATCCGATAAATCGCATTGGTACCCTCAGATGGCCTGGAACTGTGGCAGGCGCGGCCGCTCGTCCGGATTTTCCACCGAACAGCTCCACGATGAGCCACAACAATATCAAGCAGTGTCGGTTCCGCAACCACCGCGACATCAGGAGCTACCGGGCATAGTTGCGGAGGCTGATGCCGGCCAGTCCAGCTACCGATCAGGTGATTGATGCCGAGGCTTGTGGATTCTTCATCACATGTCATCGACATCACGACATTGGGCATTCCTTCCGGACGTTCACGATGGAGCCTAAGCACTGCGGCCAGCATGGCTGCCAGACCACCTTTGACGTCGCAGGAACCGCGCCCATAGATTCGGCCATCGCGTTCCACCGGATCGAATGGCGGAATGATCATCCCATCCACCGGTACGGTATCCTGGTGGGCGTCAAGCAGAATGGTTCGAGACGCCCCCGGGCTGTCTATACGCGTCAGGACATTGCAGCGGCCCGGGACAACTTCGATGACTTCGCAGGGCAGGCCATGCACACCAAGAAACTGTTGCAGCCAGTGTGTCAGTCGCCCTTCCAGATAGTCATCCCCGGAAAGATCGCGTCCCATGGGATTGACACTGGGAATGGCCACGAGAGCCTTGAGTACAGAAAGAGGATTTGTGATTTGCTGCAAATTTTCCGTGGTCATACACAAGCGGTCCGTAGAGATCAGAGCGGGGAAAAAACGGAACGGAATCAGGAAAACTACTCCGCAAGGCTACAGGGTAGAGCTACGCGGGACCATCACGAACCCCATTCAAGAGGTTCGATGGATTCGCCGTCATCGAGTTCCAGACGACAGGGCGGAAGGCTTTCAATGAAGAGACGACCGTAGCTTTTGGTAAGAAGTCGCGGATCAAGGATCACAACGCGTCCTGTATCATTGCGATGTCGAATCAGGCGACCAAAGCCCTGTTTGAGCTTGATGATCGCCTCGGGAGTCTGATAGTCGCGGAACGGATTTCCACCTCGAGCCCTGATCTGTTCAAGGCGTGCTTCCAGAAGCGGATGATCAGGCACGCTGAAGGGAAGGCGGGGAATGATGACGTTTTGCAGGGCGTCACCTGGTACATTGACGCCCTGCCAGAAACTATCGGTCCCGAACAGCACTGCCCGTTCGTCTTCCCGAAAACGTTCCAGCATTGCGGACCGAGGTAATCCCTTTCCCTGGCAGTACAGCGACAGATTATTTGCAGCGAACCAACCGGTCAGTCGTTCGGCGCAGGATTGCAGCATGGAATAACTGGTGAACAGTACAAATGCGCGTCCCTGCGTTTCCTGAACGTGCCTTTTGATTCGTTCGCAGCACTGCTGTTCAAACGTCCGTGCCTCCGTGGCTGGATCTGCCATCCGGGAGGAAAGGATCAGCCGCGCCTGTTTGCGGTAGTCGAAAGGACTTCCCATTCGCAGATCATCGCCAGTGGTCAAACCAACACGCGAACGAAAGAACTGGAAGTCCTGTTTTCCGGTGGCCAGAGTGGCACTGGCCATGATCACGGTCGGCACCTGGTTGTACAGACCGTCGCGGAGGATTGAGCCAACTTCCACAGGAGCACTCAGCAGGCTGAGCCTTTGGTTCTGTGACCCGGTTTTTTCAAACCAGTACACAGAATTTTTTACGGACTGTCGCATCCACGAACGCAGATTATCGGCCAGCAGCTGGCATCGATCAGCGGCGGATTTGAGTTCGACCTGATTTCCTTCAGAGACGGCCTTTTCAGCGGCATCAGCAATTTCAACACTCAGTTGCAACAAGGCTTCCGACAGCGGATTGTTGATTTCCACGACGCGTGACAGACGGCCATTGGGCTTGCAGGCCGAGGCAGACCAGAATTCCAGTTCACTGAAAAACGTGCGAGCGACCATCCGGGCATTATGAGCCAGTTGCTGAGCATTCTTTAACTGGTGCGTAATCAACAGGCCCCGTTGAGCCTGATCGTTGTACAGCTTATTCAGCAGATATTCGACCTGCCCTTCACTGACAGAAAGCCCCAGATGGTCCGCCGCAACAGATTCGACCGTATGGGCTTCATCAAAAATCACCGTTTCGTAATCCGGCAGCAGACTGGCCCCCTCGCGGCGCAATGCCAGGTCAGAGAAGAACAGTGCATGATTCACGATGAGCAGATCGGCATTCCAGACGCGTCTTCGGGCGGCATAGTAAAAGCACTCTGCATGATGCGGGCAATTTTTCCGAAGGCAGTCGCCATGGTCACTTTGGACTTCATCCCAAACCTCACTGGCAGGCTGAAATGGCAGGTCCGAACGACTGCCATCCCGGGTCGTTGCTGCCCATTGTCGGATCCTTGCCAATTGCCGCTGTCCATCGCCTTCAAACATTGACTTCTGCTCAGACCGCTGCGCCGCTTTTTCTGCACGTCGGAGGCTGATGTAGTTACCGCGTCCCTTGACCAAAACCGCCGAAAACTCCACCGGAAGCACGGCCTGAAGAAAAGGAATGTCGT
The DNA here is from genome assembly GCA_903871805.1 of uncultured Planctomycetaceae bacterium. Taxonomy (GTDB): domain Bacteria; phylum Planctomycetota; class Planctomycetia; order Planctomycetales; family Planctomycetaceae; genus SXXK01. The sequence continues at coordinate 10,890 of CAIQIE010000241.1, forward strand.
GCTGGATCAACTGCTCCTGCAGACTGATCGTGTGTGTGGAAACAATGACTCTGTGCTTGTTGCCCTTTTCCTCGTCATCTGAGTCGCTCGCCCCGGACCCCGCCTGAGCTGCAAGTATCGCAGGAATCAGATACGCGAAGCTTTTTCCCACGCCCGTGCCGGCTTCGGCAATCAGATGACGTTTCCGCGCAATAGCTGTTTCCACCGCCTCGGCCATTGCCAACTGTTCCGGGCGAGGTTCATACCCCTTCAGACGCCGCGAAATCACTCCGCCGGCTCCAAGAATTGAGGCAACTGTGTGGGGCTGATCCGTCATAAATGTCCGGTTGACCGTGTGCCGGAAGTAGCCCCGGCGCTGATCAGTTCCTTAACAAGAGGTATGGCAAAGTATGCGAGAGATCCAAACAGGACACAGCGTTCAAGATCAAACCGTGAAAAGCGCTCTCTATCGGCGCCAGTCACCAACTGAAGGACCGCACTGAATGCTCCTCCGGGCATACGGATCGGTATCGTCAGCACTGACACCCGATGCATTCTGGATAAGCCCGGCGAACTGACCAGCCTTGCGTCATCTCGACGCCACAGGTCCCATGCCAGCGTGGCCTCTCTGTTGAGAAAGGCACGATGAATCAGAGATGGACAAAGTATTGCGTCTGCAACGTCCTGCTGACACGCAGCAACGGTTGTCTGAAACGACACACCGGGCTGTTGAGTTTCCAGCAGGAGCAACCGAGCAGCCTGAGGGAATTCACAAAACCAGGATTGATAAAAGATCTTCAGATCCTGCTTCTCCTGCATGTGTCTTACGGCATCGATCATCCTCAGAACACAGGAGAGCTTTCCCGCCGAGTCCGTCAGCAGCAACGTTCCGGATGGGATGGATTCCATGGCAATTGATGCCACAATCTTCCTCTGGTCAGACCATAATTCACCTTCAGCCTCAGTGCTGTCTCCCGCACGGACCACAGTTCGGTGCATCGATTCGTCCGGATCCTGCTCCACCGGACCACTGACAATCACCCGCTCAGAAGCTTCCGCATCACTGCTGAGAACATCAACACTGTCAACATCCAGGAAAACCAATTCGACAGTCCCAATCGTCACGATGTCACCGTGACGCAGACGACGGTCTGCGGTCAGAACGCGACGATTAACCAGTGTGGTGCCGCGACTGCTGCGATTTGAAACATAAAAATGTTCGCCGTCAAAAGTCACAACGGCATGCAATCTACTCACATCGCGAAGCTTGATGCAAATCGTCGCGCGGCTGGAACGCCCGATTGTGGTCTCGTTGTCCGACAGTTGAAACGCCTGCGGAGGGTTTTCCGTTGTAATTTTCTGAAGGAATGGCATGCAGCCCACTTACCTTGTGCCAGCAACATCCACAGAGGAACCTTCTCATGGCCCTTGCTTTGGGCCCGTTGTTTCTGCAGGTGAAGAAGAACATTCGAATGTCTCGTAAGAAATGTACCGCACACCGGCACTCAGTCCAAATCGGTTCCGGATGATTCCGATGAATCCTAACGGGTTTTCCGGGAGAGCAGGGCTGTGTGTGCCGGGGACCTGCGATTGATGCAGCCGCATTTGCCGGAAATTTTCGCGATCTCCATAGCCACTACGGGTGTGATCACACCCGTGCAATAGTCGAAATTTACATTAAAATCTTGAAAAATGCACCGGATTTTCCAGCTCCTGTTTCCAGCGGCTGCTCGTTTCCATGGGCTCTGCTGCGTTGCAGCTTTTCCGCAAGCCCCTAAACTGATGCAATCGGAACAGGGGAAATGCTGAAAATGGCAGAGAAACCTGACTCAGTCGTGTTCTGCGTTGCCTATTCAATTCGGCCCAAATCGCTTGTCTTCAGGTAGAACGTCAGGTTCGCAAATGATCGCTGGTTTGGATCCCCATGCTTCTCAAAACACGCAAGCATTCCCGCATTTCGGTAGAATTTCCGGGATGCTCGCATCTTTAGTTTCCCTGTCCCAGCCAAAAAGAACCGGTCTGGCCGGGCGTCGTGTCGCAGCTTGCGTCAGCTGTGTCCTTCTGATCACCTTCACGGCTTCTTTTTGCCTGGCCGATGAAGTCCCTGCGACGGCAGTGCCATTTAGGGACTGGAATAGTGCGGGATCGACGGCCCTTGTCGCGGAATCTCGCCTTTTTATTCAGCTTGCCGAGGTGAAAAAGGATGAGGTTCTTAAACTGCCTCGGATTATCGGTGTTGTAAAACAAGTGACATGGTTAAATGGAAGTCCGGCCGAACTCAGCGTTCAGCCGGAACCAGATCACTGGACCGTGCGTCTGACGTCATTGCCGGGCAACCAGACGACTGCTACCCAGCAGGTGCTTGTCCTGCAGTTTGATGAACCGCCGAAATTGTTCAGTAACCGAGCACCAGTGGTTGCAGACGAAGAAGGCATCATATTGCTGCGGGCCCGTGAAGGGGTTGTCAACGGAGCCAATCTTCGCTTCGAGCCACAACCTCACAAGAACACCATCGGATACTGGAGCAACGAAAACGATTGGGCTGAATGGCAATTCCATGTTGACAATCCCGGTGACTACGAATTGGAAATTCTGCAGGGCTGCGGAAAAGGCCATGGTGGAAGCACGGTCACCGTCGAAACGGCTGGACAGTCCATCAGTTTTGAAGTTCAGGAAACCGGCCATTTCCAGAACTTCGTCTGGAAACGTCTCGGGAAGGTGTCGCTGCCGCAGTCCAGAGACTTTGCGCTGACAGTGAAGTGTCAGAAAAAAGTCAGCGGGGCCGTTATGGATGTTCGGGCGATCCGGCTTGCACCCCTCAATTCAAAACGCAGTTTCACGTCCGAACTGGTCGCACCTGAAGCCCTTCCAACGCAGAAGTAGGCAACTGTTTGGCGTTTCTTTTCTGCATGCCACAAAAGCCCTGTGTCGCGACATTCCAATGGCACCTTCAGGGTACTGCGTTGCATTCTTCGCTTCCTGTTGTCCCCACCGTTCAGTAAGGTCCTCTGATGCACCTGTTTAGTTACCTGACCTGCCATACACTTTCGTGGCTTCTGACTTTGTGCACGGCCTGTTGTTCGTTTTCGGCACTACGTGCTGACGATTTCCAGTTGCCGGCCACTGATGATGGCCTGCCAGGTGCCGGTCCCATTCGTCGGGCGGACTGGTTTCGCGACCATTGGCAGAAACGTCGAAGTGCGTGGTCGGAAAGAGTCGAAGCTGATCAGAACGCGGTCGTCTTCCTTGGAGATTCCATTACCGAAGGAGTCGGCGATGATTTTCACGGCCTCTTGCCGGGACTTAAAATTGCCAATCGAGGGATCAGCGGCGATACAACACGCGGGATGCTGATTCGACTCGACCAGGACGTCACTGCGCTCCATCCTCAAGCCATCGTTATGCTGATGGGAACGAATGACCTTGAAGAAAGTGCCGAACCGGATGTGATTGCCGGCAATCTGAAACTGATTGTTCAGGCACTGCGCAAGTCCTGCCCCGAGACACCAATTGTCCTGAACCTTGTGTTTCCCAGTTCTGCGTCAAAAAAACGCCCGGCGGAGAGTCTTCGGAAAATTAACCAGTTGTACGCGAAGGCTGTTCGCGGAGACGCCTCGATCACAGTGCTGGACACATGGTCCCTGTTTGCAAACGCGGAGGGTGATGCAAAACCAGAAGACATGCCGGATCTGCTGCACCCCAACGCACAGGGATACGCGAAATGGGCAGCCGCACTGCGTCCCGTGATGGCGACCCTTGGCCTGATGGACACAGAAGCAGACAGCTTTCAGCCAGAACCCGGATTTGAAAGCCTCTTCAATGGGCGTGACCTTGCCGGCTGGGGGTTCCGCGTGACCCCCGAAGCGACTCGCGTTTCGGCCCGACGCTGGATGGAAAATGACCCTGAAGGAGTTGTCTGGCCTTTCGTTGACGAGCCCGTCAGCTTCGAAGGCAAGTCCATTACCTCGGATGGTCGCTACCGCGCCATCAATGGACGACTCGTTGTCGCTACACCTCCCGAGGGCCGCAGAATTCAGCAGCTATATACCACGCGCGAGTTTCCGGAAAACTTCACGCTGAAACTGGAATTTCGAGCGACCCCCAATGCCGACAGTGGAATCTTTCTCAGAGATCCCCAGCTGCAGTGCCGGGATTTCCCCCTGGCTGGACCGTACAAGGAGCTGAAAAACTTCAAGGCCGGTGACTGGAACGAAATGGTTGTTGAGGTAAAGGACGGGATCGCTCGCTGTACATGCAATGGAGAAGTGATCGAGGAATCCATGAAACTCCCGGCCACTGGACCAATCGGCCTGGAAGGTGATCGAGGACAGATGGAGTATCGCAGAATCCGCCTCCGCATTGACCGCTGATTCCGCCGACACGACGCGTCCGCACAGCATCACCGGGCCGGAGTGGCAGCATGGCCATTCCGGCCCGGTGTTTTCATTCACGGCCGCTGCTGCCCAGGACTCGATTCCGACAATCCGTTCAGCCAGCGTCCCGCATGGTCAGTCCACGTGGAAATCCCGGATCCGGGGACCTGCCGCAGGCCATATCCATGTCCTCCAGTCTGATAGATATGCAGCTCCGCCGGTATGTCACGTTTTTTGAGACCCGCGTAAAACATGACGGCACTCAGCGAAGACGCTTTGTCATCATGAGTATGCACAAGGAACACGGGCGGACAGCCAGAGGGCACTTCGGCTTCCGGAATCAGGCGATCCGTCTTTTCGTCATACAGATTCCACGGATAGATCAGCAGCGCAAAGCTGGGACTATGCTTCTGACTATCAATCTGATCAATGGGCTCGTAGTGCAGGTGTCCTCGATCGCAAAGTAACCTCGCTGCCAACTGCCCACCCGCGGAAAATCCAGCGACACCGATCCGATCAGCGTTCAATTTCCATGCCACGGCCCTTGATCTGATCAGCGCCATCGCTCTCTGTGCGTCCTGAAGTGGACGCCGCCAGGGATCAGGCTCGGCTCCATCCGTTGTACGATAACGCAGAACAAAAGCCGAGATGCCCAGACTGTTCAGCCACGCAGCTACCTCGGTTCCCTCCTTGTCTGTCACAACTCGCCGGAATCCACCACCAGGAAGTATCAGCACCGATCGCCCGTCAGGCCTTTCCGCCAGGTGCACGGTGATCGTTGGCCGCCGAATCCCGGAAATGCGCGTGACCCTGGGGCTCTCCTCCGCCCTGAATGGAAGAATCTCTCCCGGCGATGCGTCGGTTTCGCCAGGAGCAAGCGCTGGCCAGACATCCAGAAGTTCCTGGCCCGAACAAACCAGACACATTTCCCCACAGAGCACAATCAGGACGACACCGACCAGCAAGTGACGTCCAGAGAACATGATGCTGCCTGACACAACCTCTCCTCAGGTCTAAAATTGCTCACACCACCAGAAACGTCAAACACGTTACTCGCAAAAACATCTGCAGACAACCTGCCCCAATCAGCGAACACACACCAATCAGGGGACACTGGACTGTGAAACGAATTATTCTGCCACGGACGACAAACTTCTTCGAAGTCTTTGAGGACATCCTGTCGAATGTCGCTCACGGATGACTTTCCAGTGAATGCCCGAATCTCCTTCGGCGCGCCAAACTGAAGTTGATGCCCGCAGCCAGGTCGGCAGAGCACTTCGATCCAAAGATGGGCCGGCCTGCTGTTCATGGTGGAACGTCGCAACTCCTGGACTGTTCCCCTTCTTGAACTCAGCACGGCACTCCTGCCACTTCTCGAATTCTGCTGGCTGAATTTGGGGTTGGGCTGCAGAGGAATTGGCGATAAGCATCCTGACGGTATCTAAAGTGATCATTTCGCGATTGAATTCGGCCACAATTTCGCGTCGGCCAGAAAGGGGAAACTGAATCAAAGTTTCGTTACGATCTGTCATCGCAGGACCTCTGTGTTTTGTCGTTCGAAAGCTTTGTGTACACTTTCCTGACGACGATTCCGGAAGTTCTGTTTGATTACATGGTGAGGAATTCGGGTAAAAACCAGCAAGTCGGTTTGTCTTCGGAAAACGCCAGAAAACAAGAACCGGTGTGTTCCCAGAGAACGAGAACCAGAGACCTGACGAAATTTTCACAGAAACTCTCTGGGCCGTTCAAGTGACAAAAACGCTCTCTGCATTTAACATGGTGTTGGCGATCCACCTCGCTGTTATTACGGGCGGATTGGAGGCAGGTCTGTTCGGGCTGTGATCTGAAATCACGGACTATTTCCGGAAAGATGTTTCCAACTTTTTTTTGGTTTCGTCAGGATTGACAAGTCTTTTATGAACCCATCTCTAATTCAGCTTGTGGCGACAATTCTGTTTGCCATTGCTGTGCTGCACACATTTTGTGTCAAAAAGTTCGCTCACTGGGCCCATAAGTATCCACAGGGATCAATTCAGGAAAATCTGCTGCATTTCCTGGCAGAGACGGAAATCGTCTTCGGTATGTGGGCTGCCGTTCTGTTTCTTGCCTACTCTGCCGCTGAATCTTCATTTCACAAGGCGGCGGAGTATATAGAGAATCTTGACTTTACCGAGCCAAAGTTCGTATTGGCAGTGATGGTCGTTGCGGCAACGCGTCCAGTCGTGCAACTCGCCGAACACCTGATTTTGCTGGTGTCGCGTCTGATTCCGCTCAAGGAGAGCGTGGCCTTCTATTTCTCGGCATTGGCCGTAGGGTCCCTGCTTGGGTCTTTCATTACTGAGCCCGCAGCAATGACGCTGCTTGCGACGCTGCTGAAGCATCGCTACTTCGATCGCGGGATAAGTTCGCGACTGGCCTACACGACTCTGGGCCTGCTGTTCGTGAATGTTTCGATCGGTGGCACGCTGACTCATTTCGCAGCACCGCCTGTGCTTATGGTCGCAGGCAAATGGGGGTGGGGGCTGACGCACATGCTGTCCAACTTTGGCTGGCGAGCCGCTCTCTCGTGCACTGTCTCGACACTCATTGTCGTTCTGCTCTTTTATCGTGAGCTGAACAGTCTTCAGCCGCCAGGACAAAAGCCGCGTTTTATCCCACCATGGCTGACCGCCACACATGTGTTCTTCCTGGCCATCGTTGTCTATTTCTCGCACCACGCAGACGTCTTCTTCGGTGTGCTGATGCTGTTTCTGGGGCTTGTGACGGCAACTCGAGAATATCAGGATCCTCTGAAGCTGAAGGAGGGACTGCTGGTCGGCTTCTTCCTTGCAGGACTGGTGACATTCGGCAAACTTCAGCAATGGTGGCTGGAACCTTTGATTCAGCAATTGAGCGGTAATTCCCTCTATTACGGGGCGACAGCGTTAACGGCGATTACCGACAATGCGGCCTTGACACTTCTCGGTTCCAACGTCCCAAATCTGACGAACGAACTGAAGTATGCACTCCTTGCAGGGGCGGTCTCTGGAGGTGGTCTGACCGTGATCGCCAATGCTCCCAATCCGGCTGGTGCCGGGATTCTGCAATCGTCGCCTGCTTTCGCCGGTGAAGGTATCAACCCTCTCAAACTCTTCGTGGGAGCACTGATGCCAACAATTCTCGCCATTTGCTGCTTCTGGCTGATTTGAAGTCCGCAGGTCCAAAATTGTGGGCTGGCTCTGTGCCAGCCCCTTTTGGACTGTCCTGTGTAGGGCAGCAGCAGTTTACAAAGAAATCTTTCCGGAAACTCGAGGGTGTGTGGCCCGAAACAAAATCCCCCACCCCACCCAAATGTGTTTCCTGACAAAGTCTCGCGGGGTTCGCCACGGCCATTCTGCGTCCCGGCTCGGCAGCAAATTTTCAGTACGGTGAACTCCACGCTGCTCAGGGACCCTCACAGTCACAAAATTGCGAAGGTCAGTGAAAGCCACCCTCGATCACCGCATTCTGCATGCATTCCCCGGCACCCCCGGTTCTATTCGTTGGGTAGGTCTGGCCTGAGGCCCGAAGTCCTCGCTGATCCAGGACGGGCATCTCGCGGATGGGCATCTCCTTGATGCAATGCGTCTACCGCTTTTCCGCGGACTCGCCACACAGAGCCGCTGACACAACCTGGCAGCATGCCGGATCAATCCAATGGGCCAGGTAAAATGACGACGGCCTCCGCATGGTGCGTCCTCAATCTGCCGTTCGTCACAGCAGCAGTTTGCTGAACAGACGTTCCGAAAGGCCTGATGGTCATTACAGTCACGTGGGGCGCAGTACAAAAACTGCAATGCCTGCAACAACGACCGCCAGCAAAAGAAGCATCAGCCAAAACATCCATCGCCTTCTGACTTTTGTCTGCCCCGAGCTGAGAAGTGTCACGTGGATATTTTTTCCGAAGGTCAATCTGGCCCCGGGAGCAAGCACTGCCCGGCTACAGGGCTGTCCATCCAGCAGCGATGGAAAACGACGTGACTCATGGTGGTACTGCCAGGCACCATCCTGATACTCAAGTCGTCCCTGCAACTCGTCAATTCCTTCGCCTGACAACAGAACGTCGGATCCGGATCTGGTCCCCACAGAATTTCGGGCTCTGACCAGCGGCAGCAATTTGCGTTTTCCTGAGATCCGGAGTCTCCAGCCAGTGGGTGGTTGAGACTTCTTTGGCAGAGCCGTGTTCTGGACATTTCCACCGCTGGATTCGGCAGCGGACGGAGATCTTTTTCGGGCCTCCGACGGCGACGTTCGGGCGGCCGGTGTGTCCGCCGAGGCGAAACTGTCCCCACTCTGAATTTCCAGGCCTTCAGATCGCAGCCAGTCCGCAGTGTTGGTAATAGACGATCTGGGGGCGCTGGATTTTCGGGCGGTGGAGCTGGCTTTCGCTTTCGCCTGCTTTGCACGCAGTGTAATCAGTTCTCGAAAATCAAACTGAATCGATTTGCGTATGGCGAATGGACGAAATGCCTCCGCGACTTCCGCTGCTGTCTGAAAACGTCTGGCTGGATCTTTCTGCATCATTCGCAGAATAATGGCTCCAACCTCCGCCGGGATTTCCGGCTGCAATTCGCAGACATTTCGAACCGGGCGCGTCCTCTGGGCCTCCAGTTTGGCTTTATTCGACTTCTCTGCGAAGGGAACTCTGCCCGTCAAAGCCACGAACAACGTGGCGCCAAGGCTGTAGATGTCGGCCCGTGCATCAACCTTTCGACTGTCGAGCGACTGTTCGGGTGAAATGTAGTCGGGAGTTCCGAGACAATCATGGCCGAACACCATCGACAACGAGAATTCATCGTCGGAGGTATCGGCAATCATGGCCAGGCCGAAGTCGAGTACGCGGGCCTGACCTGAAGCTTCGACCAGAAAATTTGCGGGCTTGATGTCACGATGAATGATTCCGGCCTGATGGGCAACGTGCAGTGCCTCGGCGGCCTGCAGCCCGATATCGCAGGCCATGGAATACTTCAGTGGCCCATGTAGTGCGACCAGCTCATGCAGGCTGATTCCGCGGACCAGGTCCATTACGAGATAATGGACGGCGCCGGTTGAGGCGAGGCGATGCGTTCTGATAATCCCGGGATGACGGATCTTCATTCCCGCGATGGCTTCGAGTTTCAGTCTTGCCAGCATTCCCGCATCAAGGGCGTGCTCGGTCGACAAAACTTTAATGGCAACCTTTTGATCCCCGTTCGGTTCCTCTGCAATATAGACACACCCCATCCCGCCAAATCCCAGTACTTCACGGATGCGGTATCCATCAATAACCAGTCCGCGATAACGCCCCTCAAGAATCCTTTCGGCCTGGAATGGGGTGAGAATTCTTTCGGTGACCAGCGTGGAGGCGATGTGCTGAGGGGGCTGTGTCTGATTAAGGCTGAGTTTGTTGCGAACACGCAGAATCTGGTCACGCGACAGCAGGCTACTTTTTTCAAGCAGTTCGAAAAAATCGCTGCCCGTCTCTGGTGCCTGCATGGAAATGCCCTGACTTGAGTCCCTGGATTACGCCGACTGTATTCCCTGGCGTTCCCGCTTCACTGCCTCACACAGATGCCTGACACTGGCGTTCTGAATTTCGCTGAAGGACAGAAAATGCCTGACGATATACTTTTGGAAGGGTACCAACAGGAAGAAGTTTTGGGAAATCAGGTCCGGTAGCGCGATGGTATTCCACAGAGGATTTTTCTTTCAATTTGCGGGATGCACGCGCGACGCATTATTCGGAACTGTGATCTCGATGAGCATCCCTGGAAGGAATAGTTCCGGAAGCTGGTCCAGCTGACGATCATCCAGTATTCGACACGTCAGTGATTCTTCAGCTGCCGTCTGCTGAATTTGTCGTATCGCCGTCACGCAACCATAGGCCAACCACAGTCTTCCTCCGGGACGCAGACGAACCTTCGCTCCGCAAATCAGGGATTTCATCAGTAGAAAACCGGGGTCGTAGAGCGCAAACTCTTCTACTGTCACAGGCTTCCGATTTTCCCAGGGTGGGTTCGAAACAATCAGATCAAATGTCTCATCAGGGAGTATCACACTCCATGCTTCCGGCGACCGCCGAGGCACAAGCCGTGTCTCAAGGCGGTCTTGCAATCCCATGGCCAGTGCGTTTTCCCGGGCGTTTGCAATGGCGGCAGGATTCAGATCCGTGGCAATGACGCGCCGAGCCCCAGCCTGCAGGCAACAGAGCGACACCAGGCCGGACCCCGTTCCAATTTCCAGAACATCTGCATCCTTCAGTGCCGGTTCCCCAACAATCTTCCGCCGAAGACTGAGTGTGTCCTCAGGCTCCCAGAACACACTCTCCAGGATTGCAATGTCCCCCGACAATTCGGCGACATTGACCCAACGCACAATTGGATACGATGCTGTCGGCGCCGCGGGGGCGTGAGTGGCGTCAGGAGAGGGCGTTGAATCCGTTGAGGCCTTTTGACCGCATCCCGTGACAGCCATGGACCAGACCAGAAGCACGAGCCAAACGGCAATCCCCCAACCTGAGTCTGCTGGACGGGCCATCGTCAAAGTCCCCTGCACCGCAATTTTGCCGACAGTCCGCGGAAGAAGCGTGGCCGTTGCCCGCCTTCTGCGTGTCAAACGAATTTATCGACGCGTCATAGTAATCACAGGGGCCAGGCCGTTGCATCGTTGCAGCGGTTTAGCACCGATGCGGACGCGTTTGCATCGCTGATGGCCCCTAACTGTTGAGTGGAAGAAAATCTACTCGTCGCTGTTACTTTCGAGTACCGACAGAAAGGCCTTCTGGGGAATTTCCACTTCCCCAAACTGCTTCATCCGCTTCTTGCCCTCTTTCTGCTTCTGGAGCAGTTTTCTCTTTCGAGAAATGTCACCACCGTAGCATTTGGCGGTCACATTCTTTCGAAGAGCAGAAATTGTCTCACGGGCAATCACGCGAGCGCCAATTGCAGCCTGAATGGCAATTTCGAACTGGTGCTTGCTGATCTGTTCCCGGAGTCGTTTCACCAGAGCTCGCCCACGACGTTCAGCGGTGGATCGGTGCACAATCGTTGACAAAGCATCTACTCGCACACCCTTCACGAGAATATCCATTTTTACGAGATCCGCGGTCTGGAATCCGATGATTTCGTAGTCCATCGTTCCGTATCCGGACGTCACACTTTTGAGTTTGTCGTACATGTCGTAAACGATTTCACTCAGTGGCAGTTCATAAACGATCTGCGCTCGCTGTGGCCCAAGATACTCAGTGCTTTTGTAGGTGCCTCGCCTGTCCTGACACAACTGCATAATCGTGCCGACGTGCTGAGAGGGAACGATGTAGCTCACTTTCGCAATTGGCTCGCGAAACTCTTCAATCATCCCGGAGTCGGGCACGTCCTGAGGATTGTCGATGACCATCAGGCGACCATCTTTGGTAAGAATTTCGTAGGTGACGTTGGGGGCAGTCTGGATCAGATCCATGTCCTGCTCGCCCTCCAGTCGCTGCTGCACAATTTCCATGTGCAGCATGCCGAGGAAGCCACATCGAAAGCCGAAGCCAAGGGCGTCGGAGGTCTCGGGGACGAAGGAGAAACTGGAATCGTTCATTGCCAGTTTCTGCAGTTCCTCTCGCAGACTTTCAAAGCCGGTCGCATCAATTGGGTACATGCCGCAGAAAACCATCTGCTTTGGCTTCTGATATCCCGGCAGTGCCTCGGTGGCTGGATCGTGGAAGAGCGTCACAGTGTCGCCAACCGTGACTTTGCTCAATTCCTTAAGCCCAGTCAGGAGGTAACCAACCTGGCCTGGCCCCAGTTCTTCACAGGGCTTCATGTGTGGACGGAACTGGCCGATCTCCAGAACATCGCTGACCATGCCTTCCCGCATGAAACGAATCTTGTCTCCCTTTTTGACGCCACCTTCAAAAATTCGAATGTAGGTGATGACACCACGGTAGTTATCGTACTTACTGTCAAAAACCAGGGCTTTCAGCGGTTTCTGTGCACTACCGCTGGGAGCAGGAATCTTTTTGATGATCGCATCAAACACAGATTCTATATTGAGGCCGACCTTGGCGCTGACACGCAGGGCATCAGATGCATCGAGCCCCAGTACTGTTTCGACTTCTTCAAGCACTTCGTCGACGCGTGTCACCGGCAGGTCAATTTTGTTGACCACCGTGATGATTTCCAGATTGGAGTTGATTGCCGCATAGGCGTTGGCCACCGTCTGCGCCTGCACGCCCTGAAACGCATCGACCAGCAACAGTGCGCCTTCACAGGCGGCGAGACTGCGGTTGACTTCGTAGTGAAAGTCCACGTGTCCTGGAGTGTCAATCAGGTTCAGCTCGTATTCCTGACCGTCGAGATTCCAGTTGATGGTCACGGAGCGGGCTTTAACAGTAATTCCCCGCTCTCGCTCAATATCCAGATCATCCAGAATCTGCTCGCGAAACTCACGCTGTGTGATCGTGCCACTTTTCAGCAGCAATTGATCAGCGAGCGTGCTTTTGCCGTGGTCGATGTGGGCGATAATGCTGAAATTGCGAATAAACCTGGAATCCATAACTCAGCAGTATTCAAAAAGAGAAAACACTGGAAGAAGAAACGCGACTTTCCGGTGAGGCGGAAAATCACCTGAGACAGGGCTGCTGCATTTTTGACAACCCCGTTTTGACAACCCGGTTCTAACAGCTGCCTCAACGGCTACTGGCCATCAGCGACGTTTCGGACTGTTTTCATCCTGACGCCAAAACACACCCAGCAGTGACAGCCCACGTGATTATACCCGCAGATGCCCTTCGGCAACAGGCAGGAACCTAACGGGCACACGTGTTTCCCCCGGAAGCAAACCGAAGGGAAAGCGAAACGGGGCGAAAGCGAAAACAAGCGTGCGGGACTCTGCGCAAACGAAAGGCCGACGAATCCTCGCCGGCCCCTCTGTTCCTGATTCCGCAAGCGTCCGTAAGAACTAGCGTGACATGAATACCACGACAGGTCCAACATCAACCTTCAGCATAACATCATCCACCGTCGGCAGAGTCGTCACGATGATCTTCATTGATGCCTTATCGACCGCCAACCATTCTGCAGCGCCTCCGTTGGAGGATTCGCCGATGGCGTTGTACAGCTTTCGGATATTTGGGCGATTCCGGAGGGTGATGACGTCCCCGGGCCGTACCATGATCCCTGGCTTGCTGACCGTGCGGCCGTTGACCTGGAAGTGACGGTGAACGATGCCCTGGCGTGCCTGTGGTCGGGTCAATGTGAAACCAGCACGGCGAACTACGTTGTCCAGACGACGCTCACACAATACCAACAGTGTGGCTCCCGTGTTCCCGGCCGCGCGCTTGGCGATGTCCAGATAACGGTACAACTGACGGTCTCGCAAACCGTAGTAGTACTTAATCTTCTGCTTTTCAATCAAAGCAGCGCCGTAGGTGGTCTCTTTCTTACGTCGCTTGTGCATTCCCGGCGGGTATTCTTTGCGTTCGCTGGCCTTGATAGAACCTGCGGACTCGTAAACATTCATGCCAAGACGACGATTGATGCGGCCCTTTGGACCAGTGTAACGACCCATTTCCTCACAGAACTCCCAATAATTTCATTACGCTCTGCACCGTCTCCTGAAACGCTCAGGAAACCGTCTTCACTGAGTCTGCCCACCCCGACCAGATTTGAAACCTGAGCGTGAGTTTCAATAACAGACATTCGACAGGCACGATCCGCATCGATGCGGCGGCGTGCAGAGAAAATCGGCGATCCCAGCAGTTTCTGAAGGGTTTCCGAACTCAGGAGGGTATCGACAAGCTTCAGGAAGTTCAACATCGAGAAACCATACCTGTCAAGAAATGACTGATTTTTGGAAATACCCGTTTCTCAAAATCCGACTTTCTTCACCCAATTCCCGCAATTTTTGCGGTGCTTTTTGCAATACCAGCCGGGTAATTCGCCCAGGTAACCTGCTGTCCAGCATTGTCCTGCCAACAGCAGCCCCGCCGATTCCCAAAGACATGAGGCCTATCTTACCCACCCCCAATTTCCCCTTCGGTTCAACAAAAGCACAATTCATGTACCGCAAAATTCAGGGACCTTGTGCCCTCCAGGTGCCATGCACCAAGGCAATTCATGAGGCAATTCAGGTGCCAGGCACCTTTGGTCGCCTTTGGTCGTAACGTGTTGATATCAAATGCTTTGTGATGCAACGAACTCTCAGGAGGAGGCCCGAATCTTCAGGTCAGCTTCCGAGGCGTCAGGGAGCGCAAAAAACACGGCCGCACCGGCCATACCAGCACCTGAAGTTACGCAGTGCCCCAATACGGAGTGGGTAACTCGTGGTTTGTGCCCGAGGGCTTTGTCAAAGCCCGAAATTGGGGTTCACCGTTATTCCCGCCTGCGCGGGAATGACGTAACCCAAAAACTAAGATTTGACAAAGCACGAGGGCTTTTGGGGAGCATCTGCACTGGCAGATCAATTCTGGCAGGGGAGTTCGGTCGAAACCGCTCGACGGTAGTTGCAGTTCCCCAGGGTAAAGACGGCCCAGTCCTTTGTTGCCCATTCCCGCGTTTCTGGCAGACTGGGGGATTTCTCGGGGCCTGCCGCGAAATTCTGAGTTCCCCTCGAATCGAATCGCCGTGCGTGGATCGTTTCGTGCGACCAGCGGGGAGTGCTCTAAGCTATTTTTGGAAAATCCTGTCGGTGACGTGGCTGCGTGACCCCTGGAAATTCCTGGTTTCCAATTGTGGTACGTGACGCCCGGAAATTCGCCTCCTCCAAAATTTCTGGGGGGATTCTGGTGGGCGGCACCGCAGGTCTGACATCGCAGGCGGGTTTTGGAACTGTGCCGTGAAGGTAGTTGGCACCGGAAGAGCCGATGTCCGGAGCCGATTTCCGGACTGTCGGCGTTATCTCAGCACGCGATCGAAGAAGGCGAAGAATGCCTTTGTGGCGGGATCTTCGGGGTTTCCGAGATCATCATTTAGCTGACTATGGTTGGTATCTGATTTACCAAAGGCTTGTGCGTTGATGCCGGCATTTTCCAGGACCTGAGCAAGCCGCTGAGCCTGAGCCGTGGTGTCGGGGTTACCGGTGAAGTAGAGCAGCAGAAAGGGGGGGATGCTGCGGTTGGGGGCTACGTGAGTGACAGCTGAGAAATCGACATGCTTCTCTGGCGAGTCGCCGAATTTCTGGCGATGTCCAAAGGTAAACATTTTGCCACCGTACAGCATCTGCCGCAGCTCTGCTGTCACGATGATTTTGGGAATATCGTAGGTATCACCGTCGACGGGAATACAGCCAACGAGGGCCTGCAGAGAGACACCGTGTTTTTCAGCGTAGCGGGAATCCGTACAGAGTAACGCTGCCAGCTGCGCACCGGCCGAGTGACCGCCGACGATAATCCGCTTCGGATCACCTCCGAAGTCAGCAATTTTGCTGTGGACCCAACCGAGTGCGGCGGCCACGTCGTCGGTCAGTTCTTCCATAGTGACATCAGGCAGCAGTCGGTAGTTGGTGGAAACAAAGATCATGCCGCGTGCCGTTACAACGGCGGGCTTCATACCGACATCACTTTTGTCGCCAGCCTGCCAGCCACCACCATGGATCCAGAAGACCACCGGCATCGGCTTTTCTGATTGCATCGTGGGACGGTAGATGTCCAGCACGTGGCGTTTGTGGCCATTCTGACGGTAGGGCAGATCGCCAATTTTTTCCTGAGCCGTCACCAGACCGGATCCCAGAATGCAGCACAGGAGAAAAGCAGAGACAGCGCGCATGTTTGCGTTTCCTTCAGAATGGAATGTCGAGTGGAATGAGAGGCCAGATGCAGGCATTCTGGCCGACGGCGACGTGTGTTGAGGATATACAGAATTCACCTGCAGTGCCAATCACGCCCTGGATCGATACTGCTGTGGCATGGCCAATACAGGCGGAGAACGTTCTGGCATGGCCGACATTTTCCTGAGCGAAAAATTGCAGACAGGGAAGCAGAACCCGATACACTTTGCTGACAATTCCTTGTGCGAGTCACACCGCCGCTGGAAGGAAACGCAGAATGTGGCAGATTGCGCTGATAATGCTGTTTTACGACCGGGTGAAATATCTCGGCCTGATTCTTGGCGTGTCTATCTCAATCCTGCTGATCAATCAGCAGGTGGGGGTGTTTCTGGGTTTGCTGTTGAAAGCCGGGGCGATCATACGTGATATCCCTGAGGCAGGGATCTGGGTAATGGATCCCGGTCTGAAAAATATGGACACGATTTTCGCGATGCGGGACACGGAACTGGGACGGGTGCGGGGAGTCGCGGGAGTTGAATGGGCGGTCCCTTACTTCAAGTCGAATGCGACGATTCGGACGCCCTACGGAAACCTTGAATCATCGGCTCTGTTTGGTGTCGACGACAATTCGTTGATCGGTATTCCATCAAACTTTGTGATGGGAAGTGCAGAGGCTCTGCGGCAGCCGGAAGCTGTGGCCATTGGCAGGGACGGTTATGATCGCATCTGGCCGGGTCAGCCGCTGCAATTGGGACAGATCCTGGAGCTGAACGACCACCGGGCGGTGCTGCGTGCCATCGTTGTGGATTCCCCGAAGTTCACCAACACTGTCTCGTTCTACACGAGGTACTCGCAGGCACTGAGTTATACGAACAACGGTCGCCGTCAGATGTCTTTCATTCTGGTAAAATCGAGATCGGGGACTTCTGATCGTGAGGTTGCGCAGCAGATTGCGAAAGCGACGGGATTGCTGGCTCTGACATCTTCAGAATTCTCGTGGAAGATGATTCTCTTTGTGTTTTTGCATACGGGGATTCCGGTGTCAATCGGGACAGTGATTTTGCTGGGGGTACTTGTCGGCTTCTGTATTGTAGGATTGCTGTTCAATCTGTTTGTGGTGGAGAACCTGCGTCATTTTGCGGTGCTGAAGGCGATCGGGACGACAAACCGAAGGTTGCTTGGCATGGTCATGCTGCAGGCGTCCGTGGCGGGAGCGGTTGGATACGGAATTGGTCTGGGTTTAGCAGCACTCTTTTTTGAATGTGCGACGCGGAGCCCGAACTTTCGTGGCTTTTATCTGCCATGGCAGGTTGCCCTGGCTTCCGGAGTGATTGCAGCCGGTATCATTCTGTTGTCGGCGTTGTGGGCGATGCGTCGTGTTCTGCGGGTTGAACCGGGAATCGTGTTTCGCGGGTAGGATTATGCTGAGCGAAGACACTCAAAACCAGGAAGGATCTTCCGGGGCCGAAGAGCGAGCACTGGCGGTCAGCTGTCGAGGCGTGTCGCGGGACTTTGGTGTGGGCCCCACGCAAACCCGTGTGCTGCATGGAATCGATCTGGACATCGCCTTCGGTGGTCAGACGTTTCTGGTCGGTCCCAGTGGCTGCGGAAAAACGACACTGGTCTCGTTGATTGCGGGATTGCTGATACCAACAACTGGCAGGATCCGTGTGCTGGGGAAGGATTTGCAGAGTCTGAGTCCAGCGTCGCTGGTCGAGTTTCGGGCCCGCAACATCGGATTTATTTTCCAGCAGTTCAATCTGATTCCGGCATTGAATGCCGTTGAAAATGCAGCGGTGCCACTGGTCGTTCAGGGGCGGTCGCTGTCGGCGGCAGTGAAGTTGGCGGCGATCGTTCTGGACAGGCTGGGGATGGGAAACTACCTGACATATTTTCCCTGGCAATTGTCCGGGGGACAGCAGCAGCGAGTGGCGATTGCCCGGTCACTGGTTCATAACCCACGGATTATCATTTGTGACGAACCGACGGCCGCCCTTGACGCCAAATCCGGGTTGGCGGTGATGGCCCTGATGACGGAGTTGGCCGCTTCCCCGGAGCGTGCGGTGATTGTTGTGACTCATGACACTCGTATTTTCTCGTATGCCGATCGCACCATTTCCCTGATGGACGGAAGAATTGAGACATCTCCCTCATCTGACGGACAGGCACACTCCTGATGTTTTCGCATCGTCAATCGGTTGCACTCGGAACACTCCTGCTCGGCATCTGCATGTTCTTCTGCGGCTTGTTTCTGGTCTGGAAAAACACACCCACGCCGCCAGAGGGGTCTGTTCGATTTAGTCCGCCGACGGCGCCTGATCGCAGCGGTGGACACAGGGACTCCGGGGAAGTCACTGAATATGTCTGCGGACTGGGGTTGATTGAACCGGCTGGTGAAGCGATTTCTGTTGGCACACAGCTGTCCGGAATAGTCGCCCGGGTGCATGCGGAATCAGGAATGCAGGTGGAAGCTGGTGATCCGCTGATTCAGCTGGATGATCAGACTGCGAGGGCCGATGTGGAGGTCGCCAGAGCGCAGGTGAGGGGTGAGGAAGCGAGGCTGCAGGAGTTAATTTCGCAGATTGAAATCCGCCGCGCCCAGGTGGATGTTGCGTTGGCGGATTTGCAGTTTGCAGAGGCTTCACTGGCCCATGCCGATCAGGAAATGCAGCGGACGGAAGCACTGCTGCAGAAGGGGGCGATATCTGATGAAGAGGCTGAAGTGAAGCGGTTGAATCGGGAGACTGAGCGTGCGCGGCTGGCAAAAGCGAAAGCCACGGTGCGGCAAACTGCAGCAGAACTGAACCAACTGCAGAGCGATGGAATCGCTGCGACGATTGCTGTTCAACAGGCCGCGATAGCTCAGGCCGGGGCCACACTGCAACGCGTGGAATCGCTGCTGAGTCAATACACAATTCGGGCGCCGCAAGCCTGCACGATCCTGCAGGTTCGCGTACATCCTGGTGAATTCCTTCCAGCCTCGTTGCTCAGCTCTCCGCTGATGGTTCTGGGTGTCATGAGTCCGCTGCACGTGCGTGTGGACATCGACGAGGCCGATATTCCCCGTTTCTCGGAGACGGCCGCGGCCTGGGCATCGGTCCGTGGAAAATCAGAGCAGCGTGTGCCACTGACATTCGTGAAGACGGAGCCTCTGGTCATTCCAAAATTCAGCCTTTCCGGCGCCCAGCGAGAACGCATTGACACACGTGTGATGCAGGTGATTTACGCGGTCGCTCCTGCTGATATGCAAGCCACGGTTGGCCAGCAGGTGGATGTGTATATCGAAGTTGTCGAACATTCCACTGCCGTTTCGAAACGGGCCAAAACGCGAAGTCACGTTATGTCCACACAGTCGGGAATTCCTTAATTTCTGAGACCATGGACTTTGGATCCCCGCCTGAGCGTGGATGACGAGCAAGTTGCGGCGGCTATCCTCTTCCAACATACAATTGTTCGTTTGGAAGCACGATCGCTTCAAGAAAATTCACATGATCTGGCATCGTCAGCATGGTCATGGCGGCATGCACAATGGATTCCACAGGCATCATCGGTTCCTCATCAGATTTCAGCCCTGAATTCTCGCGACGCTCAACAAACACATTTCCGGGATGCAGGCAACTAACGCATATTCCCCACTGGCGCCCCTCCAGTGCTGTGGCCTGTGTCAGGCCCTGAACGCCGAACTTTGCGGCGGTGTAGGCTGCAGAATTCAATCGGGGACGCTGGGCCGAGATTGATCCAATATTCAGGATTCGCCCACGCCCTTTGGCTTTCATCACGCCGAACGCTTCGCGCGTACACAAAAACGCTCCCGTCAAACACGCTCCCACAACGTTATTCCAGGCACTCAACGTGAGCGTGTCCACCGGGCCGCCATCAAATGCACCAGCATTATTCACAAGAATGTCCGGACTTCCCAGCACATCCAGTGTTTCCCGAAACAACCGTTGAACATCCGTCTCGCTGGATACATCCGCCTGAACCGCAAGAACTCCATGATCGTTATTCCCCAGCCGTTCCGCGGCTGCCTGCAGCTTTTCTGCACTTCGAGCACAAATGGCAACGCGGCAGCCGGCTTGCAGGAGTGCGGCCGCGATCCCAAACCCGATCCCGGTTGACGCGCCTGTCACAATGGCAGTTTTGCCCCCTAAATCAATCACAAAACTATCTCCCCTGAGAATCCTGAAAACTGAACCTGAGAAACCACGGATTCCTTTCCGAAGAAACGATTCCTGTCTGCGAATGACGCCTAAAAGAACTGATGACGCTCGACACTCCAGCAGCCAGCTTTTAGTTAGTCGCGGGATTCTGTACTGACATCACGGCATTTCTTTATTGTTTCAGCGTCAGGCCGTGTCCTCTTTTCTGGTGCCAAAATGAATACTTTCGCTGTCAACAAAATTCGAACCAACAGTGCCATTCGACTTGCGCCTTCACGGCATCGCATCGAACTGGATAATTCCTCCGCCCGATATTCTCGAGTGGCGATGGTTGAAGCTGTTCTGACCATCAAAGAACGCCGCGCGAAGTCGCGTTATCTTGCCGCCGCCGCCTGTGTTCTGGTCGGTATGGGCTCGATCCTGGTGGCCTTGTTCTGGTAAACACGTACGCCAGAATCTGCGGAACGCCATTTCAGGAACTGCACGAGAGCATGGAACATCCGGCTCGATCTTTCGCCCATTCGGGCCGTTTCTTCGAGAAATGTTCCTTGTCAGGTTGTTCATCAAAGGGGTTGTGCAGCACCTGCAACAGTTCGTGTATCAAGCCTGGATCGCCCTGTTCTGCCCGATCAATCGCTAATTGAGCAAGATAGTTTCGCAGAACGTACTTCGGATTCACCTGATTCATCCGCAACTGCCTGCTGAGATCACTCAGGCCCTGCATTTGCAGCATTGCTCGATAGCGTTGCAGCCATTCCTGCAGATGAACACGGTGGTCGGCGGGAACAAGTTCCGGCTGGTACCAGGAGTCCTGCAATCCCGACAGCACACCGCTCCATTGTTCACCGCTCAGTTCTGGTTGTTCCGGGAGCAATTCCACGGAGCCCAGTGCGCGGTAGAAGATTGTCATGTCGGTTTCCACTTCCTGCAGCAGATCCGGAAGTTCGTTGGCCAGTTCGGCGGCATCATCACCGTGTTCATGCGACAGTCCGGTTTTGGCAGCCATCATCGCCAGGCAACTCGCATTGAAGTGCTTTGTGTAGGCATCTACCCCGGCCTGCAAACCATCGGCACTGCCAAATACTGGAAACAGGGCGTTTGCCAGTTGCACCAGGTTCCACAGTGCGATCTGGGGTTGCTGACCGAAGCTGTAACGACGTCCCGAGGCATCTGTGGTATTTGGGGTCCACGACGGATCAAAGTCTTCCAGCCAGCCATAGGGACCGTAATCAATGGTGAGTCCTGCAATGGACATATTATCGGTATTCATCACGCCATGCACAAACCCCACTCGCATCCAGTGCACCACCATGTCCGCCGTACGAACACAGACCTCGCGAAACCATTCGGCTCGTGTTTCGGCCGACGGTGATCCCAGATGCGGAAAGTCGTTGGTGATCGTGTAATCCACCAGTTGCTGCAACAGGTCGTGCTCTTTTCTTGAGGACAGAATCTGAAAATTGCCGAATCGGGTAAACGTCGGAGCTACGCGACAAACCACGGCTCCGGGTTCCCGCTTTGGATTGCCATCATAAAACATATCGCGAGTGACCATTTCCCCTGTTGCGACCAGACTGAGGGCGCGGGTTGTCGGAACGCCCAGATGATACATAGCCTCGCTGCAAAGGAACTCACGCACGGAAGAACGCAACACGGCAAGTCCGTCTGCCGTTCGTGAATAGGGTGTTGGACCAGCCCCCTTCAGTTGCAGCATCCAGCGATCACCACCGCGTCCGAGAACCTCACCGAGATTTATGGCACGCCCATCCCCCAGCTGACCAGCCCAGTTTCCAAACTGGTGGCCGCCGTAACACATCGCAAAGGGATCCATACCCTTCAACAACCGATTTCCGCCGAAGATTTCCGCTGCCTCCGTGGTCTGAAAGGGGTCGAAATCCAGTCCCAGTCTTCCGGCCATGTCATGCGACCACGCCAATAGGCGCGGTGCCGCAACGGGCGTTGGGCGAACCCTTGAATAGCACGCACCGCGAACCTGTCGGCGAAAATTCTCGGCCTGGGGATCACCCGGCAGCAATTGCGTAAACCGGTTGTCAAACTGCAATGTCTCCAGCCCTGTTGCGATCATCCTGATGAACCCTGATTTGTGTGTGCTTTCCCCCGGGACTTCTGAAGCCCCGGTATGAATCTGCCTGAAACGCTTTATGACAGCAACGCGGACGACTGTGCGGTCCATACGCCTAAACACCGCTGCTGAAAAGCCGCCCATTCTGTAGCCAGCTTACGATACCCACGGAAGGTATCCCACTTTCTTTTACGCTATTCAGGCAGGAACGCGGCCCATTGATCGCCTGGACGGGATTCCGGGCGGGCATGTTCAGGTCCTGGAATGGCCACTGTATTTTTCACTTCACTGCGAACACGGCCAGGTCTTTCAACTGCAAGGCCCTCCAAACGTTCCTGAACTTTCGCCGATGCTGAAACGATTACTAAATCCTCGAGACGATTTCTTCCAGCGCATCCAGCACGCGATCGATCTCTGCATCGGTCCCGATTGTGATGCGCAGGCCATCCAGAGTCTGCCCATCCGGCGTTGCGTTTGGAAACTTCATATAACGAACGAGAATGTGGCGTGCTTTCAGTTGTTCGTAAATCGCCTGATGTTTGCCTGTTGCATGGGTGGTCCACAGGAAATTCGTTTCACTGGGGCAGACATTGAACCCGAACGCAGGCAGCCTGGCCGCTAGCCGTGCCCGGGTTGCAAGGATTCGAGCACGATTTTGCAGCATCCATGCCTGGTCTTCCAGCGCTGCTGTGGCTGCAGCGATGGCAATCGCATCGCAGTTATAACTATCCTTCACCTTCCGCATGCCGGCGATCAGTTCCGGATGGGCCACAGAGAAGCCAAAACGAATGCCGGCCAGACTGTAAGACTTGCTGAGTGTTCGTGTGACGATCATCCGATTTTTGAAGCGATCGTCGCGAAGCAGCTCCCCTTGATGGGGCTTTGCGGCGAAGTCACCATAGGCTTCGTCAAGCACAAGAACCCCGCGATCCGGCAGCAGTTCCGTCATTTCATCTGCTGTCCACATGGTGCCGGTCGGAGAATTAGGATTGGGAACGAAAAAAATCCGCAGCTTGCGTCTGAGTTCCGCTGCTGCTTCGGGATTCCACTTCCACGCCTCGTTCAGGGGTAGTCTTACCACGTGACTTCCCTGAATCTGTGCCAGGGATTCGTACAGGACGTAGCTGGGATAGGGATATCCGATTGTTTCGCCTGCGTCACAGAAGGAGCGTGTGATGATGGTCAGGTTCTCGTCACTGCCATTGGCGGGGAGAATCCAGTCGGGGTCCACCTGAAACAGCCGTGCCGCGACACGGCGAAATGCGCTGGCATCCGGATCCGGATACCTGTTCAAACGCGAGTCGGCCGCGCCACGAATTGCCTCTGCCACTTTGGGTGACGGGGGGTAGGGATTTTCATTGGTATTCAGCTTCACCCACTGATTGTCCTGAGGCTGTTCGCCCGGGGTGTAGCCTGCCATTCGTTCAATTGCTGCACGAAAAACCGATGACATGAGCGTTCTCTGAGATAACAAAAATCGTGTGCAAAGCCAATCAATACGTTGTTTCTGCACGGAAAGACATCTGGCGGTCGCGTCGGTGTCCCCGACACCCCACACCCGATCAGCCACCGGAGACACAACGCTGGCAGGGAGGATTCCCTGAAACCTGACATGAATAACAGTTTTTTTGAAAAATTGAGAGTGATTGGCGGTCCGAATCCCTCAGTCTCCAGGTTTTGAATGTCGAGGGGGAATATCGCAAGGGGACTTTTTGCCACGGAATGTCCAACCCCTGAATTCGCTAAAATCGGATTTCGTTCCGCAAATGAACGCCCGCAGGCCTTTTGGCACGTCCTATGACAACGTTCGCATCGATTATTCACGAATCCAATCCGGAAAAATCCCCCCATTATTCACACGCGACTCACATTCCGCATGGTATCTTCCTGCAGAAAAGACTCCCTGTACCCGGACAGAAAATCGTTGCATGGGTCACCCCGGTTTCCGCGGCATCGCCTGATTGGGCGGGACCCCATCGAATTTCTGCCAGTTTTCAGGCCATTCAAACGATTTACATCGTGGAAACACGCACATGCGATTGCTCATTACCGGTGGCGCTGGATTTATTGGCAGCCATATCGCCGAAAAGGCCCTGGCAAAAGGCTGGACCGTGGCTGTCGTCGACGATTTAAGCGGAGGACGTCGTGAAAATGTGCCGGCCGCCGCACAGTTCTTTCAAACAGATATCCGGGACCTGACGAGCCTGCAGACTGTGTTTGCTGAGTTTCAGCCGACTGCCGTAAGTCATCAGGCAGCGCAGGCCAGCGTGTCCATCAGCGTCAGAGAACCTCAGCGGGATGCCGCAATCAACATCATGGGTTCTTTGAATGTGATGCAGTGCTGTGTGGAAACCAAGGTTGCTCACCTTGTGTTTGCCAGCACCGGGGGCGCCATCTACGGCGAAGTCCCGGAAGGAACGCGGGCCGCTATCGAAACAACTCCTGTGCCTCTTAGCCCGTATGCCTGCAGCAAATTCGCTGTGGAAAAGTACCTGGAGTGTTTTCGCAAAGAACACGGTCTGAATTACACCGTTCTGCGATATGCCAATGTGTATGGGCCTCGCCAGGACCCGCATGGTGAAGCCGGTGTCGTGGCGATCTTCTGCAATCGGATGCTTGTTCATGAGGTCGTCAGAGTGTTCGCAAAACGCAGCACAGGCGACGCAGGCTGCATTCGCGATTACGTCTACATTGACGATGTCGCTGGTGCCAACATTGCCGCCATGGAAGGCAAAATTCCGGATCGTATTCTGAATGTGGGGACCGGACATGAAACCACGACTCTGCAACTCGCGGAACACCTGAAAAAGTCCCTGGACAGTCACAGCGACATTCAGTTTGGCCCGATCCGCTCCGGAGATGTCGAACGTTCACTGCTGAATGCTGATCGACTGGTGGAACTGCTGGGGCCCACCGTTTCCATCGAGCGGGGACTTGAACAAACGGCCAATTGGTTTCGCAGTCGGGCGAAATCCTGAAAGGTCTGCCGGCTTGTGCGGAAAACCCCTGAAAGCCAGTGATCGATTCCTGAGGCTGCCGGGGCCTTGCAACCAAAAATGCCTCATGGATTCGGCGCTTGCGGAGTTTCTGTTGGCGTTTTTCTGCCACGGAGTCTGATGCCGGGGGCGGATGTTGGTGGTTGAATGACTTTTGTGGCAGGTGGGACGGCGACTGATTCCCCAGTGTCGGAGGAGCCTGTTTCCGGGTCGTCGTTCCTGCTCAATTGTTCGACTCGAAAGAGTTCTGTGTCGGTGCGAATAAAGAGAGCATGGCGGGCAATGGAGATCGACGCGAGCGTTGTGCCACGCAGGGGGTTCTTTGCCAGAAACTGGTACTTGTTACCCGGTTCCACAACGGTTGTTTCGCCGGCTTCGTTCAGAAAATACAGCCGTCCATCCGCGAAGACCGGGGAAGCAGAATAGTTGCCGCCCAGTCGTCGTCTCCAGGTAAGTTTTCCCGTGGTGGCTTCAAGGCAACTGAGGACACCCGAATCGCTGATGGTGTAAAGCTGATTTCCAAGCAGAATGGGCGTTGGATTCAGAGGAACGGCCTGTGTGGATTTCCATTCCACGTGGCTGTCGCTGAGAGGGCCTTTGGCAGGCGGGCGAATTGCCACAAGTTCGGGTTCGTCGTAGCCGGTGCAGACGAAGACAAGTCCATGTCCGAACACGGGACGAGGCACCACCGAGTAACCCTTTGTTTGATAGCTCCAGAGTTCTTCACCGCTGTCCGGGTGATAGGCAATGATGCCGTTCCCCCCGGGGCAGATGACCTGTTTCTGTCCTTCAACTTCGATGACCAGCGGTGTTGCATACGAGTGCTGCCCGTCTCGTGCGTTTCGCCAGCGTTCTTTTCCAGTGGCCACATCCAGTCCCACAACGAACTGAGCCTCTTTCACGCCCGCGATAACATGGTCGTCGTAGAAGGATTCGGAATGGCCATCGCAGGCAATGATCAGGGTGTCATCGACGAGCACCGGGCTGCTGCCGGGGCCGTGGTGATGGTAGTACGGGATTTCTGTGCGCCAGAGCACGCGACCCTCGAGATCGGTGGCGATAGTTCCGTGGGATCCGAAGTGGGCGATGCAGCGATCACCGTAGACAAGGGGCGTGGGCGTGGCATGGCTGTTCTTGCCGTGAATTTTCCGCAGAGATTCCTTTTGAAAGGCTTTCAGGTCCCACAGAATTTCTCCCGTGTCCGCATGCAGGCAGATCAAGTGCAGCGTTTTATCTTTTTCCAGTGCCGTGGTGACCCAAAGTCGATGTCCCACAATGACCGGGGACGACAATCCGAAGCCCTCAATCGGCTTCTTCCATGCGATGTTTTTTTGCAGGTTCCAGCGCAGTGGCAGTCCCGTTAACGGGCTGATGCTCTGACGGTCTCCGCCACGAAACTCGTTCCAGTCCATATCGATGGAATGGTTGTCGACTGCGAGAGAACCCGCGGAAGCAGCGGATCCTGCCTGTTCCGTCTTTGACAACGCCACCTGAGCCTGTACGCCGGGTAACGTCAGCAGGAAACCGGACAACGTCAGCAGGAAAGCGACCACCGAGAGGATTTTGTGGGAAATCAGATGCACAGGGTCGCCTGCTGATGGAAGTCCGAGGCTGAAAAGGATGCGCCTTTACTCCGGGACGGCGTAGAACAGTGGTAATTCCAGTGCGTCAATTTCCTCGATTCGTCGTTCTGAGGTCAACTCCGGATGGTAATTAAAGTCTTCAATCGTCAGTTGGGTCGTCTCGCCCATACGTCGATTGGCATTGGCGATGACAGATTTGTCCAGAATCCCCCACTCCGCCACCAGAATCTCGGGATCCGGCAGAGTTCCGGACAAAAGCCTGTCGACGCGGTAGTGATGCACAACCAGAGCGCGGCGGTAGGGAACGATGGTTCGCGGATCAGGAATTGAGGACGACTGAACGCAGGTTCCCCGGATCACACAGCGTTCCGGAGACCGGCGATTGCGAAGGCGTTCCATGCTTTGATCGGAGTGTCGTTGAACTTCCTGTGCACTGAGAGCACGGTGATAGATGGCAATGGCCTCCAGAGTACCGGGCCATCCGCTGCCGGATTTTCGACGGTCGCCGAAGATCAGCCCCTGGTAATTCCATGGTTTCAGGGAAGACTCGGTCATTGGTTGGCGTTTGGATTCCCTGCCATTCAGGTAGCACACCAGTTCCTGTGCGTTGCCGGTGAGCACCAGATGCTGCGGCTGCCCGGGGACTATCGTTGACAACGCAACGGACTGCGAGTCAAGGGAGCCTTCTCGATCGGTTGTCCAGTCAAACGTCAACTGATCACGATTCTGGGCCAGTATGAAGTTTTTGTCGCCGAGGTTCGGGGCAGTGGAATCCGCGGCGAAGGCAAGGATCCCGGCGACCCCGGGAAGCCTGGCTTTAGAAGCAGTGATCGTGGCTTCAATGGTGAAGGCCTTGTACGGCGTCGCTGACATTCGCGACGTTACGTCCGCGGGTTCACTCAGAAAATAGCCATTCGTGCAGTGCATTTCAAAGAAGCGTCCGAAGACAGCTTTTCCAAAGGCGTCTACGCGGCAGGGCAGAGCGGTTGCGGCCGGAGTTTTCGGCACGAGGTTCTGCGCGCTGGCATTCTCCCAGACAAAGAGAAGTCCGTCCGAGTCACCTGGCCATGGAGATTGAGCGGCGGGTGCAGAATCGGGCTGTTGCAGAGCCTGATCGGGAATTGATGAGTCTTCGCCGCCGCGGATCCAGACATCCGGATGAAAATCTCCCCGACGATTTTTTGTCACCTGAATCCAGGATTCCACAGCCCGAAAATCTTCGCGAAATTTCCCGATAAAGATCTCGACTTCTGGCCCACCGCCATCGATCAGGTTGACGGGCGATTTCACTTTGTAGGGGCCCGTCATACAGAGAAACCGAACATGATTGGACCAGCGAGGATGAAACACTTCGAACGATTCTGTTCCGGGGGCGGTGTTGAGGTTGACCATCCAGCTGGTGGCAGAATCTCTGGGATAGAGATAGAGGTTGCGATGCGGCCCATCAAAAATCCAGCAGAGGCCACTATTATCGGGCGCCATTGAGGCCCAGCAGCCATCGGCCTTTTTTCGAAAGGTTTGCTGCCTGAGTTCCACCGTTCCTCCGTGCGGCCATGGAAATTCGCCGGCTGCAAAATTACCGTTGGCCGATAACTGAAAGTTGTCCGGGCTGATTTCGGTGCTGTCCCAGACGACCTGCGAATCGCCTTCTGCGTCCAGACGCAACCGCCTGAGCGATTTGAAATTAAAGCCTTCATTTTTTCCGACCTGAGTGCAGACGTAGACCCAGATCTGCCGGGAATCCGGATCCTGCCAGACTTCCACGGCAAAGCCTTTGCCAATGCGTCGAAGTCCGGTGCCATCCCAGTTCACCACGAAGCATTCCCGACGATAGCGGTCAGAGAACACAATGCGCTGGCCATCCGGTGTGAGAAGAGGTTTTGAGTAATTGCGGAGCTCACTGAGGACGATACGTTCGCCGGAAGCATCGCTGCTGTCGAAGCCCATCAGTCTGAGGCTGCGGCCGAGTGCAATGGAATCCCTGTTCTCCGGGCTTTGGTCCTGCACCCAGACGACACGCGTCTGTTCCCCGGTCAGCTGCTGCACCGTTTGTCCGGCAGGCTGTTGCGCCAGGCAGTCGGCGGCGAAACAGGCGACGATAAGGAGGCAAAGAACGGCGTTTAGACGCGGGCGCCGAGAAAGCTGAGTCATCAGTTTCCTGCCATTTCCACGATTGTTGCGGGAACTTCGCGCTGCATTTGTCAGCGAGTGTCGGCTACCATCAGGCGGCACACCCGAATATCCGTGGCGGGCAGCCGGTGCAGATGAGAGACGAACGGGCAACCCATGTTGCCATCAAAACCTTCGCATCGGGACCAGTTGAAGATTATGAAACCGGAACACGAAAGTGGCAAGACGAGGCTGAGTAAACAACGCTGGGTGTGTGAAATGTTAATGTCGAATGAGCGGTCCGAGGTCTGACAAGTTGAAGTATCATCCCGTGAGCTAATCACTGATGGTCTTTAGTTCTCATATCTTTCTTTACTGTTTTCTGCCCATTGCTCTTGTGCTTTGGTTTGCAGTTCCGAGGCGTGCGCAGCATCTGGTGCTCAGTCTGCTGAGTTATGTGTTTTACGGCTGGGCCAACCCGCTTTTTGTGCCGCTGATGCTGTGTTCCACGGCACTGGATTACGTCAGCGGACTGGTGATTTCCGGTCAGACGCCGGCCCTGGGAAATTCCGTCAGTGTGGCACTCGTGCGCGGAGGAACGCGAACATTTCGTCAGAAGGCGGCCTTAACGATTACCGTCCTGCTGAACCTGTCCCTGCTGGCATTTTTTAAGTATTTCAACTTCGGGGTGGATTCGTGGAACCAGCTGATGCAGGGACTGGGCTGGAGCAGTGCCGGCCTGGACACGGCGTTTCGGGTGACATTGCCGCTGGGAATCAGTTTCTGGACATTTCATGCCATCAGTTACGTGGTGGACGTCTATCGGGGTGACGCGCGGGCCATTCGCAACTATGTCGATTACAGCTGTTATGTGGCCATGTTTCCCCAGCTTGTGGCAGGACCGATTGTGCGTTTTCAGGATGTGGCAGAGCAGTTGTCAGAGCGAACGGTATCGTTGGAAAAGATGGCCTGCGGAGTCGCGTTTTTCAGTTTTGGACTGGCGAAGAAAATACTGCTGGCCAACCCCTGCGGACAGACTGCGGACCTTGCTTTTGGTGCAGAGAGTCCGGGGGTCATAGAATCGTGGACCGGGTTACTGGCCTACGCCTTCCAGATTTACTTCGACTTCAGCGGTTATTCAGACATGGCGATTGGATTAGCATTGATCCTGGGATTTCAGTTTGTCAGGAACTTTGATGCTCCGTATCGCTCCGAGTCCGTCACTGAATTCTGGCGACGCTGGCATATTTCGCTGTCCACATGGCTGCGCGACTATCTCTATATTCCACTGGGAGGAAATCGCGGCAGTTCTCTGCGAACCGGCATGAACCTGTTTATCGTGATGGTCCTTGGCGGACTTTGGCATGGCGCCTCCTGGACCTACGTGACGTGGGGTGCCCTGCATGGCCTGTTGCTTGTCGGGGAACGAGCGATGGGACGGAAATCGTTTTACAGTCGCCTTCCCAGGCCAGTACGGATTACGCTGACATTTCTTCTGGTGTGTCTGACGTGGATTGTATTTCGAGCGAACTCAATACCCCACGCACTGCGCTACTATGGCAGCCTTATCGGGCTGACGGACAGCACTGCAGATGCGGGGTTGGTCACAGCTCTGATTTGTCGTGTCGACGTCTATGTGCCGCTGGCAGCGGCTGGGCTGGTGACATGGCTGGCACCGCCGACCTGGGACCTGACCCGGCAAATTACATGGCCCGTTGCGATGCTGATCCTTGTGCTGCTTTGGGTTTCCATGGCGGGCCTTGCGATTCAGACATTTAATCCTTTTATCTACTTTATGTTCTGAAGGCGCCCTTCTGACAGTCTCGTGGAATTGGCCTATGCAACCGAATTCACTTTCACGACATAAGGATGCGGTACCGCGTGAATTCGCCGCGGCGCCGATTCGCCGCAGCGTGGCCTTGTTTCTGGTGCTGGTCGCCGCGTTCACGATTGGGATTCCAGCGCTGTTGCTGTTCATGGGAAGCATTCCCGGCCGCGGCGAAGTTGGCAA
>CAIQIE010000242.1 GCA_903871805.1 uncultured Planctomycetaceae bacterium
ATGCAGATTGCCGTTTTCTGCCCGCCCGGGCCCCGTCCCCGGCAGGGATTCGTGCGGCAACACGTCCAGTCGAATCGCAGTGATACGAGGAAGTGTCGAGGTGAACGTGATGGACGTCGTTTCCTTTTCCGGTAACGGACCTGTGGACAGCAGGGAGCCGTCCTCCAGCAGCTTCAGATCAGCAGCATCAATCGAGACATAAGACAGCAGGGTCAGTGGGCTCCACATCGCTGTCGTGGCCAATTGCTGTTCCCGCTGCAGTGCGAGCTGCCGGTATTCAGCATTTTCGAGCACTACCTGTTCGTTACTGACGAGATCCGCTTTCAGTTGCTGCCAGCGACGGCGACTGGCTGCGACCTCGGCATCGTCATCATAAGGAATGTCTCCCTTGCCAATCCCGGCGAAGACCGCCTGCAGGGAGTAATAGTCGGCTTGAGTGATCGGATCAAACTTGTGATCGTGACATCGTGCACAGTTGGCTGTCGTGCTGACAAAAGCAGACATCGTCTGTGTCACCATGTCGTCCCGATCAAGATTCTCAAAGTTTTCCGGAGCCGTCGCCGCGGCGCTGTGGTCATAAGTCCCAGCCCCCAGATACCCCAGCGCTGCGACGCGTTGCGGTACGTCCGGAGAAAAGGCATCGGCCGCCAGTTGCTCACGAATGAATTGCGGCCAGGGAGTGTCCTCGTTGAAACTGCGAATCAGATAATCCCGGAATCGCCACGCATTTGGACGAAAGACATCATGCTCGAAGCCATGACTGTCCGCAAAGTGAATCGTATCCATCCAGTGCCGCGCCCAACGTTCACCGTAACGCGGAGACTTAAGCAACTGGTCAATCAGGTTTTCCAGAGCCCGTGGATCCGTGTCCGCAACAAAGGCATCCGTCGCGTCCGCGTCCGGAAGCAATCCATGCAGGTCGACGGTCAGTCGACGGATCAACGTGCGACGGTCGGTCTCCTGTGCCAGCGGCAACCCCGCCTGCTGCAGCTTCTGATTCAGAAACTGATCAATCGGATTGACCACATCAGTCGCCCCAGCGGCTGCCACTGAAGTCTCTGACACGGCCGGGATTGCCGGTGCCAGCAGCGGACGCAGGGACCACCAATCCGTATCGATCGCTCGCTGTTCCGGACGAACGGCACGCGGATCCACAGCCCCCGCCCTGACCCACTGCACCAGAACTTCAATTTCTGAATCCGGAAGCCGCTCTTCCGGCATCTTTAGATCCTGATCCGTATGCCGAATGGCCTGAATCAGCAAACTGTCGTCAGGACGGCCAGGAAGTATCGCCGGTCCCCGACCGCCGCCGACCTCCCATCCACTCCGCCAATCCAGAGCCAGTCCCCCTTCCATCACTCCGGCATCATGAGAATGGCAGGAGTAGCAGCGTTCCTGCAGGATCGGTTGAACCTGTGACTGAAAGACAGCCTCAGCCTCCGTGCTGGTTTCCTGAGCATCACACGTAGCCGCCATCATTGACATCGCTGTCAACAGGCTCGGCATAGTCATCAACAGAATCAGACGAGACGCGACCATGATGAGTCTGGAGTTTCGGGGAGGTGTGTTTTAAGGCAGGTTCGGAACGAAATGCAGACTTGCAGGCAGGCGATCAGCACAGCGATTTCCAGCGTCCGCTGTGTTGCGGTTGTGCCAGATTGAACGAAGCGACGTATGACGATGCGACGTATGACGATGGAGTCGGTTTTCCGGGGAATCATCATTCAGGATCAGAAAAGATGTCTCCTTTGCAGCTGTCGATCAGCGGCAAAACAGAGCACCCCCGGCAGGTTGGCACTCCGCATCCACGTTGAACACCACCGACAAGTGCCCCAATCCTGATTCGTTATCAGGTTGGCGGTTGGAGCAGGTGACCTTCATGAAAAACAGAGCCTCGTTCAGCATAACTCTGAGAATCTTCCACCACAATCACTGAGGCACAGAAAACGGGGGTCGTGGTCCAGATCGAACGGGATATTTTCCGGTCTGAAACGCCCCCCGGGACGCCGCAAGCGTCGAGATTTTTCGCAATGGCTGGCAGTTGATCAGCTTGAATGTCCGGCGAGCGTTTCCCGTGGACAGGGCTGGCAACGTACGACGGCAATTCAGCATCTGGGGATGCGTGTTGGCCCGGTCATGAGGGATCCAGAGACAGGTTTCCCGAAAGATCGCGGGAAATGTCCGGGGAAGTCGTTTTTTTTCCCACCGTATCCTGGTGTAAGCTGCAGCGGGATCAGGCAGGGTGGCCGTGGCAGGGAATCATCGGAGAGCCCGGGGCTTCAGAGCTTTCGCAAAGGTGCTCGGAGTGCGGTTGCCGAACGTTCCGGGACAATCGGCGATTGACCGCGGGGCGGTGACAGAACAAAGACTTCAAAAAGTATTGAATTCAATGGCACCGGAACTCATTGAACATCAGGACGATTTTCTGGAGCTGTGTGATCACATTCGCAGCTGCGGTTTGGTCGCGTTTGACACAGAGTTCGTTTCAGACGCGGGCTATCGATCCGAACTGGGATTGCTGCAATTCGCCACACACGA
>CAIQIE010000243.1 GCA_903871805.1 uncultured Planctomycetaceae bacterium
CGGGGCCTGCAGGTGCGAGTCTGGAGCCGCGATGAACATGTTCGGCCACCGAGACTGGCCATCTGCACGACCTATCGTACGGAGCCTGCGCTAGCCGTCCTGCGGGCCGTCAGAGACCGCCGGCTGAAGGCGGAAGTCGCCCTGATGGCAGGTAATCGGACAGCTTGTCGCAGTTTGGCGGAGCAGTTTGATGTCCCGTGGCTATCGATTGGCGACGACCGCGGTAACCCGGAGTACTCAAAACTGGAAGCAGCCATCGACGAAATGCAGATCGATTATGTGCTTCTGGCACGCTACATGCGTGTGCTGCCAGCGGAATTGTGCTGGAAGTTCGCCGGTGGACGTATCATCAATCTGCATCACGGGTTACTGCCATCGTTTCCCGGATTCCGCCCGTACGAGGATGCATGGCAACATCACATGCTGTGCTTCGGGGCCACCGTGCACTTCATCGTGCCCGAACTTGATGCGGGAAATCAGATCGTTTACCAGGCGGCGTTCAGTGTTCCGCCGGGAACATCACTTGAGGAAGTCAAACGCCTTGGAGAGACGGACCATGAGGCCAATTGCCTTGTGGAGGGGGCGCGTCGAGTGATCGATCGGGAGGTGGAGCTGCATTTTCACCGTGTCGTTCGCCGAAATTCCTGATTCTGAACCAGGGAATCCCGCGATTGCCTGCCAGAATGCTCCATCCATTCGTTATTCTTCCCACTTCCGGGCGGGTTGACACAGCGGCATTGGGTATTTTTGCGGCTGTTTTTCCTGTTGAACCATGATGGCAGGCAGATGCCATGTGGTGCCGACAGCAACTGCCGGTTGTCCGCGTCCCTGATGGTTTTCGATGTGAGTGATCTGCAATGCGTTTGTCGGAACTGTTTTCCAGTCAGAAATCGGTGCTTTCAATTGAGATTTTCCCGCCCAAAACGGCGGATGGCGACCAGGCGTTAAAACGCAGCCTCGAGACACTTGTTCGGTATAATCCGGCCTTTATCTCGTGCACCTATGGTGCAGGAGGATCCACGCAGGAACGCACGTTAACCTGGTGCCGCGAAATTCAGCAGCATCTCGGCCGACCGGCGATGTCTCACTTCACCTGCGTCGGTTCCACGGTCGCTGAGTTGTCCACATGGCTCGAAACAGCCTGGAACGCGGGCGTTCGAAACATCATGGCCCTGCGCGGTGATCCGCCAGCCGGCCAGGATTCCTTCCGCGCGGTTGAGGGCGGCCTGAAGAACGCCAACGAACTGGTCGAACTGATCCGCCGGCTGCATCCGGACATGGGCATCGGTGTTGCCGGCTATCCTGAGAAACACATCGAGGCTCCCTCGATGGACGTGGACCTGATCAACCTCAAACGAAAAGTGGATGCTGGGGCTGACGCCATCTTCACACAATTGTTTTTCGTCAACCAGAACTTCTTTGCGTTTCGCGAGCGCTGTGAACAGATGGGCGTTCGTATCCCCATCGTCCCCGGCATTATGCCAGTTACGGATTTTTCCAGAATCCAGCGCATCACATCCATGTGCGGCACCGTTTTCCCCACAGAACTTGCCACCCGCCTCGAAGCCGTCAAAGACGATGCGAAAGCCCAGTTTGACATCGGGGTTGACCATGCGATTCGTCAATGCGAAGAACTGCAACGCGAAGGCGTCCCCGGGATTCACTTCTACGCACTGAATAAGTCCGAAGCCTGTGATCGAATCCTGCAGCATCTGGTCGGTATGAATGGCTGATGGTCGTCACTGAACGCGATGGATTCATGTGGCGGACTGGTGCGTTTATCAGGAATGCCACACGAACGCACTCAGAGAGTTTTGACCGACGGAGCAGAACTGCACACAGAGCTGGAGGTACCAGTGAACTCTGCTGAGCACTTGCTGGACCAGCTGCCGCACCGGTGGTGGTGTCCCATGGACAGATGACGCTTCATTGACGCGATGATCAAAAAACTCCGGACGGACAATAAGGTCGTGGGGCAACGGTCTCAGGCGTCTTTCCGACAGGTTGGTGTGGACGACAACGCGAAACGGTTCACACGGGTTCGCTGCCGTTCAAGTCCCGCAGAAGCTGAGTGCATATCCTATGACCACCAACGCAGTGATCTCCGGTGCCGGCATCAACTTCTGGTTTGGTGAAGATGACCTGCGCAAGCAAATCCTGTTTGAGGTCAGCCTGCAGATCAATCCCGGCGAAATTGTCCTGCTGAC
>CAIQIE010000244.1 GCA_903871805.1 uncultured Planctomycetaceae bacterium
CACGCATCTCAACGTGGCGGAGCGACAGAATTCCGCAGACACATTCCGACTCCAGCTGCCATGTGGCATCCCGAGCCAGCGTGGGCCGCGAATCTCCCTGCGGAAACAAACTCAGACGGGCCCACGGAAATCGATCGCGGCGGTCGTGGTGGATAAGCATCGGCCGTACTCTATGCCGTCCTCATGCAGCCGTGCATGAGCCCATCGCAACCGCTTGTCGCACAATTAATTACATTTATTCCCTGCCACGGCAGTAGCAAGAACGACGCTGGTGTGATTCGCCATAGTTCAAATTTCTCGCGCGGCGAATTCCCAGTACGACCACGTTAACTGCTGTCGCACTATAAGTGAGTAAAAACGGCGTTTTCACTGCGTTTGTCGCAGAACGGTTGGCAATAAATGCAGAAAACAAATCAAGACAAAAAACTCTTGAAGCAATCCGGACTGATTTGAGGAGTTTGGGAAAGATAAGTTCGCTTTTTGCTTGAACCCACAACACTCAATTGGCTAAAACCATTATGTAGGGCGGGGGAATTTTGTTCTGTACTACACATTGGTTTTGTTCATTTAATGGGAGTGTATTGTGCGACAGATTTTCAGATCTTCATTGATTGCGATGGCGTTGGCCACCGTGGGGCTTCTGATGGGAAGCTCAAACTGTTCGGCGTCCATCATCCAGTTCGCGGGCGAACTGAAGCCACAGATAGCCGGACCTCCGGTCCCAACCGGGACCGGCTACTCCATGGCCATCGTTGACACGGTTGCTCGAACGGTGTATTTCGAGACTCAGTGGTCGAACATGAACGGGACCGTCTCGGCTTCCCACATTCACGCCAAGGGAGGCGTTACTCCCTACGTCTATCCGGCTTCCAATTGGGCCGTAGCGTTGAATATGGCGGGAACCGGCAGTGGTTTTCCGACAACCGCATCGGGCTCATTCTCCAAAAACTACAGCATCACGGATCTCGGGGCCGCCTATATTCGTCAGGAGAATGGCCTCGCCGGTACCGTCACCTCGTTCACGACAGCGGAGCGTAACCTGGCCTTTGATAATCTGGTCACCTACCTCGGTAGTGGCATGGCCTACTTCAACATTCACACCTCGGGACAAAATCCCGGGGGTTCGCTGGCGAATTTCTATCACGTTGTGCCAGAGCCAAATTCTATGGCCATCATGGCTGTGGTTCTCGGTGGACTGGGCTTCCGAACGCTGCGAAACAAGCGTCGCGCAGCGACCAGCGTTCAGGCCTGATCGATCGTGACCCACAGCGTCACAAGCGAAAACTTGCTGACGTAGCACCCAACCGAAACAGCCTGCAGGCACCTCAGCTCGACTTGTCAGGTATGCCCTCAAATTTTGGGCTCTGATTCTGGGCATACGCAGGTCTGACAAGTTCGCGCTGAATCCCAGGCCCGTCGTTCCGTAAGGAGCGACGGGCCTGCTGTCTTTCCCGGCCCACTTTTCCCGCCCCACTGCCCACTCCCCACGAACCGCGACCGTAAGGGAGTCGGTCAAACACCCACGCACGGTCCGTTCAACAAACAAACCCGGCGCTCACGCTGAGGGCTCGAAAAACGAACAATGTCACTTCCAACCTCCAACGGCCCCAAAGCCACCCACGGAAAATGTCCGCTGCTGGCCGTTTGCAGTTCTGGCCGGCTGACGATAAAACACGTGAAGAACCAGAGTCTGTCTGCCGGTGGCCCTGACTGCTCGTAAAAGCCGAGGCCTTGTCGTGCAGGTTTTTTGAAAATGGATGCAATGCTTCAGGTACAACTTCCCGACGGAAATATCGTTGACGTTTCAGACTCCGCAACCGCCCTGGATGTCGCCGCAGGGATCAGCGAACGACTGGCAAAAGCAACGGTCGCGGCCAGTATTCAGGGCACAACCGTGGACGCCTTTCGTCCACTGGCCGATCTGACAGAAATTCGGCCAATTCCCGTCAAGCTGATCACCGAACGAGACCCCGAAGCACTGGGCGTTATGCGGCACAGCTGTGCCCACATCATGGCCCGGGCGGTGATGCGACTGTACCCCGGCACCGGACTGGCCTTCGGCCCAACAACCGGAAATGGCTTCTACTACGACTTCGATCTGGCCACGCCAATCAGTGAGGACGACTTCCCACGCATCGAAGCCGAGATGCAGAAAATTGTCGACGCAGCCGAATCCTTCGATCGCTTCGTCGCCTCACGCGAAGAAGCTCTGCAACTGTGTGCGGACCTGCAACAAACTCTGAAAACAGAGCACATTCGCACTGGACTCGCTGACCACCCGACACTCAGCTTCTACCGTCAGGGAGAATTCCTGGATCTTTGCCGAGGCCCCCATATCCCTCATGCAGGCCGCATCAAAGCCTTCAAACTAACCAGTGTGGCCGGATCCCATTGGAAGGGGGATTCCTCAGGACGCCGACTGCAGCGTCTCTACGGAACTGCATGGTTCGATCGCAAGGACCTGAAAGCCTATCTGGAACAATTGGAAGAAGCCCGCAAGCGCGATCACCGTGTGCTCGGAAAACGTCTGGGGCTTTTCACCATTACCAACGAAGTTGGTCAGGGGCTTTGCCTGTGGCTGCCGAAAGGCGCGACGATTCGGGCGACGCTGGAAGAATTCATCAAGGCAGAATTGCTGCGCAGGGGCTATCAGCCCGTGTATTCGCCGCATATCGGCCGCGTCGAAATGTACGAAACCAGTGGACACTTCCCGTACTATCGGGATTCGCAGTTCGCCCCAATCTTCGGACACTCGGCTGGACAATTGGTCGACTACTGGATTCGTTGCCTGGACCCCAATGACACAGAAGTGGCACCACCAACACCAGAAAACGAACGCAAGCTGCTGGATGCCGCCAAGGTGCTCGGCTTTGACGATCGCGACTTTCCGGTCAACGGAACAGACGAACAAAAGCGGGACGTGCTGCGGCGTTGGGAAAAGTTGCAGGAACGCTTCCTGCTTAAACCCATGAACTGTCCGCATCACGTTCAGATGTACAAAGCCATGCCACGCAGCTATCGGGATCTTCCCGTGCGTCTGGCAGAATTCGGCACAGTGTACCGGCATGAGCAGTCCGGGGAATTGAACGGCATGCTGCGTGTTCGTGGATTAACACAGGACGATGCACATCTGTTCTGCACCCCCGAACAGGTGGAACTGGAATTCAAGGAAACCCTGGGACTCGTCAAATTCGTACTTCAAGCCGTCGGCCTGGAAGACTACCGAGTTCAGCTCTCGACACGTGACCCGAAGTCCGACAAGTACGTCGGCAGCAATGAACTTTGGGAAAACGCTCAGAACACCCTGCGAAAAGTACTCACCGAACAAGGCTTGAACTTCATTGAATGTGAAGGCGAAGCTGCGTTCTACGGTCCCAAAACGGACTTTATGGTGAAGGACTGTTTGGGACGCGAATGGCAGCTGGGAACTGTGCAGCTGGACTACAATCTTCCCGAACGATTCCAGCTGGAGTATACCGGTCCGGACAATAAGCCTCATCGACCCGTTATGATCCACCGAGCTCCCTTCGGCTCCATGGAACGTTTCTGCGGGATGCTGATTGAACACTTTGCCGGTGCCTTCCCGCTGTGGCTGGCTCCCGAGCAGATTCGGGTGCTGCCACTGAGCGAAAAATCTGATGACTACGCCACAGAAGTTGTCGCAAAGCTGCGTATGGCAGGCTTCCGCGCTGCCACAGACCTGCAAAGCGCTCGCGTTCAGGCCAAAATCCGCGAAGCCCAGGTGGACCTGATCCCGTACATGCTGGTCGTTGGGCCAAGAGAAGCAGAGACGAATTCCGTGGCCGTACGCTGCCGGATTGACGGAGATCTCGGCGTGATGACACTGGACGCAGCCATCGAAAAGCTGTCCAATGAACGCGATCAACGCATTATCCGGCAAATCGCCAAACCGACCGCCTCTGCAGCACTTAGTCAGGCCGGGGGCGAACAGAACGAATACTGAATCCCTTCTGCACACCATCCATAAAAGTCAACAGGCCCCGACGACCTGACCATCGCACGGGGCCCAAACTCCTGTGGGAACTCAATCCTCCCAGCAACCAAAGTCGCTGCCCCTTCCTTCCTTCACCTGATTTCAGCAAAAGGTTCTCACCATGTTGTGTGTTCGGTCCCTGGTGATGCTGTCTGTGGCATCCTGCCTCTCCCTGACGACACTGGCCGCCGATAAGGCTGCCCCCGTCAGAATGGGCGCAGGCATTATGACCTTTGATACGGTCCCGGGCTGGGGACTGGGTCCCGACGGTCGCTCGGTGCTGGGCTCGACACACGGCGGCGTCGTCATTGACAAAGCCGGCAATATCTACACCAGTGCCAACATGGGAGTATTTGTTTTCACTCCTGGCGGCGAAGTACTGCGGCGATTTCTGGGTGATGAGTACACCAATATTCATGACCTGGAAATCCGGGCCGAAGAAGACGGTGAGTACATCTACGGTGCGAGAAATGCCAACAAAGAGGGAATCAAGTTCAATGCCGAGACCGGCGCCATCGTGCTGAAACTGCAGTACCCCGAAGAATCCGGACTCGGACTAACCGCCTTCAGTCCAACCGCGATCACCGTTGCCCCCAATGGCGATATCTTTCTATCCGATGGATACGCCAGCAATCACATCTTCAAGTATGACAAAAATGGCAAGTACCTGAAGCACTTCGGTCAAAAGGGAAACGACCTTAAACAGTTCAATACGGCCCATGGGATGACACTGGATACTCGCTACGATCCACCACGACTGCTGATCTGTGACCGAAATCACCAGCCAAAAGGTCGCCTGTTGCACTACGACCTGGAAGGCAACTACATTGACGAAGTGATCACTGGACTGGGAATGCCAACGTCAGCCTCCGTCCAGGGCGACTACGTCTCTGTGCCCGACCTGCATGGCCGCGTCGTGATCCTGGATAAAAGCAACACCATCATGGCCGTTCTGGGACACAACGCCGATGAACAGAAAAAAGCCAACTTCAATGTGCCACAGGACCAGTGGGTTGAAGGCGTCTTCAGCGGTACCCATGGATCCTACTGGGACAAAGACGGCAACCTTTATGTCCAAGACTGGAACGTGTCCGGTCGCCTGATGAAACTGGTGCGGGTGCGTTAACGGTACAGGGACCAGAACGCCTGCTTCCCAGCCGGAAAACCAGATTGCAGCCCCCGAGCGTGCAGCCCCATTTCTGGGCTGCACCCGGCGGTGTCTGCAGGCAAGAGCCATCCTGCGGGCAGCACATTTGGCAAAAAAACGGACGAACGTTCTGTTCGGACGTATAGGCCGTTCCCGCCATAGATTCAGTTTGCCCCCGTAAACCTCGCTGTCACAAACACCAACGCGTTCACGGGTGGAAATGGCAGGACTGATAGAACTTCATTGCGCAAAATGGCTTTTGCAGCCATTCGATTTTGTTCCTCACGACGACACCTTTTAGTGGACGGTTCAGGAAATCAGCGAATCACCTTTCGCTGCTCGCTTGCCCGTCTGCCCTCCACCTGCCACGATAAAGGGCTCAATGGATTCTGAGTCCTACCGTCTCCACTGGACCCGCCCATGCCCGCCTTCCGAATGCTCTGTGTATTTTCTTCTTTCCTGCTTTTGACCAGTTTGGTCTCTGCAGAAATTCGTGACCGCGCTGTACTGCGTGTCACATTTGATGAAGTCACCGGCGTACCCGAAGACGTTGCCAAATCCGGCAAAGTGAAAGATGCCGTGACAGTTTCCAATGACGCCAGTCTGGTTCCCTCTGCGTTTGTTACCGCAGCGCCCGGGCAATCCCTGCTGCTGGACCCGACAAAAAACCAGCAGGTGATCATCGCCAGCAGCGAAGATCTCAGTCGGGCGGACGCCGTCACAATTTCCGGATTCTTCGCCAGCCTGCATCCGCTCAACGACACCACTTTCCGGGCATTGTTTGCAAAACGCAGTGGCAACCCTGGAAGCCCAACCAACTACGGTATTAACTACCAGTTATCGGCTGACAATTTTCAGGTCTATATTCATGATGGAACTGCCTACCGGGTTGTCAATTTCAGTGCCAACGGTGCTCTGGGATACCGACGGCGAGTTCACATTTCTGCCAGCCTTGACATGGCAGACGCCCCGGGGGCTGACGCGGATCCGGATGCCGACGACCTGCGAATCAGGCTCTTCATCAATGGCCAGCCACTAAAACCCACCAACTCCTCGGGAGCTATCATCGACGGAAATGTCAGCTTCTTCCCCGACGTGGCTCTGTCCAAAAGTATCAGTGATACCCCGTTGACGATCGGCTCCAGCTATGTGGATGGCGAACTGACAAAGCTCCTGTGCGACGACTTCTGCCTATTTGCCGAAGCCCTGACCGATGCCGATGCCAGGGCCCTGTTTGACGAAGCCGCTGGTGCATCGGCAGCAGAAATCGCGGCAGAAAAAGGCGCCACGCAGGTGGTGGCTCCCGCGCCGCAGATTGCTCGCCTGTCACAGCATGCCGCACAAATCGGGCAGACCACTCGCATCACGGTGTATGGTCAGAATCTGGAAGACGCGCAACTGTTTCCGGAAACGGCCGGTGTCACGACGGCTGCCGTGTCAGGATCAAACGGCCAGGCGGCAATTTTCGACGTGACAGTGGCCCCCATGGTGGTCTCAGGACGTTACCAGATCCGCTGCGTCACGCCTCGCGGAGTCAGTCAGCCGGCAATCATCAGCTACGACCGCGTCCCGACGCAACCAGACGGCACCTTCACTGAAGCGGCTCCTGCCACAACCTTCCCGATTGCAGTTTCTGGGGTTATCAGTGGTACTGAGCAAAAGCGTGTCTGGTTTCGAGGAACGGCAGGTCAGAAAATTGTGGCTGATCTGGAAGCAAAAAGGATTGGTTCCAGACTGGATCCCGTTGTGGAAATC
>CAIQIE010000245.1 GCA_903871805.1 uncultured Planctomycetaceae bacterium
CCCAGGGCTTCGGGGTCTCGTTCGGTGATCAGCCTGACGGGAATTGGCCGAATTTCTGTTAGCTCGGCCAGTGGACGAAAGGCGTCCACGGTTGTGCCCTGAATACTGGCCGCGACCGTAAGGGAGTCGGTCAAAACACCGACACACGGTCCGTTCAACAAACAAACCCGGCGCTCACGCTGAGGGCTCGAAAAACGAACAATGTCACTTCCAACCTCCAACGGCCCCAAAGCCACCCACGGAGAATGTCCGCTGCTGGCCGTTTGCAGTTCTGGCCAGCTGACGATAAAACACGTGCAGAACCAGAGTCTGTCTGCCGCTGGCCTTGACTGCTCGTAAAAGCCGAGGCCCTGTCGTGCAGGTTTTTTGAAAATGGATGCAATGCTTCAGGTACAACTTCCCGACGGAAATCTCGTTGACGTTTCAGACTCCGCAACCGCCCTCGATGTCGCTGCAGGGATCAGCGAACGACTGGCCAAAGCTACGGTCGCGGCCAGTATTCAGGGCACAACCGTGGACGCCTTTCGTCCACTGGCCGAGCTAACAGAAATTCGGCCAATTCCCGTCAGGCTGATCACCGAACGAGACCCCGAAGCCCTGGGCGTCATGCGGCACAGTTGTGCCCACATCATGGCCCGGGCTGTGATGCGGTTGTACCCCGGCACCGGACTGGCCTTCGGCCCCACAACCGGAAATGGCTTCTACTACGACTTTGATCTGGCCACGCCAATCAGTGAGGAAGATTTCCCACGCATCGAAGCCGAGATGCAGAAAATTGTGGACGCAGCAGAATCCTTTGATCGCTTCGTCGCCTCACGCGAAGAAGCTCTGCAACTGTGTGCGGACCTCAAACAAACCCTGAAAACAGAGCACATTCGCACCGGACTCGCGGACCACCCCACGCTCAGCTTCTACCGTCAGGGAGAATTCCTGGATCTTTGCCGAGGCCCCCATATTCCGCATGCAGGCCGCATCAAAGCCTTCAAGCTGACCAATGTGGCCGGATCCCACTGGAAAGGGGATTCCTCCGGACGCCGACTGCAGCGTCTTTACGGAACAGCATGGTTCGATCGCAAGGATCTGAAAGCCTATCTGGAACAACTGGAAGAAGCCCGCAAGCGCGATCACCGCGTGCTGGGAAAACGTCTGGGCCTCTTCACCATCACCAACGAAGTTGGTCAGGGGCTTTGCCTGTGGCTGCCGAAAGGCGCGACAATTCGAGCAACGCTGGAAGAATTCATCAAGGCCGAATTGCTGCGCAGGGGCTATCAGCCCGTGTATTCGCCGCATATCGGCCGTGTCGAGATGTACGAAACCAGCGGGCACTTTCCATATTATCGGGATTCGCAGTTTGCCCCCATCTTCGGGCACTCGGCTGGACAATTGGTCGACTACTGGATTCGTTGCCTGGACCCCAACGACAAGGAAGTACCACCACCAACGCCAGAAAACGAACGCAAGCTGCTGGAGGCCGCCAAAGTACTTGGCTTTGACGACCGCGACTTTCCGGTCAACGGAACAGACGAGCAAAAGCGCGAGGTTCTCCGCCGCTGGGAAAAGCTGCAGGAACGCTTCCTGCTCAAACCCATGAAC
Organism: uncultured Planctomycetaceae bacterium; assembly: GCA_903871805.1. GTDB lineage: Bacteria > Planctomycetota > Planctomycetia > Planctomycetales > Planctomycetaceae > SXXK01. The sequence continues at coordinate 1,594 of CAIQIE010000245.1, forward strand.
TGTCCACATCACGTTCAGATGTACAAGGCCATGCCACGCAGCTACCGGGATCTTCCCGTACGTCTGGCAGAATTTGGCACAGTGTACCGGCATGAGCAGTCCGGAGAGCTGAACGGTATGCTGCGTGTTCGCGGATTAACACAGGACGATGCGCATCTGTTCTGCACCCCCGAACAGGTGGAACTGGAATTCAAGGAAACTCTGGGACTTGTCAAGTTCGTGCTGCAGGCCGTTGGTCTGGAAGACTACCGCGTTCAACTCTCGACGCGTGACCCAAAGTCCGACAAGTACGTCGGCAGCAACGAACTTTGGGAAAACGCTCAGAACACCCTGCGAAAGGTGCTCACCGAACAGGGCCTGAACTTCATCGAATGCGAAGGCGAAGCGGCCTTCTATGGACCGAAAACGGACTTCATGGTGAAGGACTGCCTGGGACGCGAATGGCAGCTGGGAACTGTGCAGTTGGACTACAATCTGCCCGAGCGATTCCAACTGGAATACACCGGCCCGGACAATAAGCCACATCGCCCCGTCATGATCCATCGCGCTCCCTTCGGCTCCATGGAACGTTTCTGCGGAATGCTGATTGAACACTTTGCCGGTGCCTTCCCCCTGTGGCTGGCTCCCGAGCAGATCCGGGTGCTGCCACTGAGCGAAAAATCCGATGACTACGCCACAGAAGTTGTCGCAAAGCTGCGCATGGCAGGCTTCCGCGCTGCCACGGACCTGCAAAGCGCCCGCGTTCAGGCCAAAATCCGCGAAGCTCAGATGGACCTGATCCCGTACATGCTGGTCGTTGGTCCACGAGAGGCCGAAACGAATTCCGTGGCCGTACGCTGCCGAATTGACGGAGATCTCGGCGTGATGACACTGGACGCCGCCATCGAAAAGCTGGCCAATGAACGTGATCAACGCATTATCCGTCAAATCGCCAAACCGACCGCCTCGGCCGCACTCAGTCAGGCCGGCGGCGAACAGAACGAGTACTAACCTCTCCTGCTCACCCTCCATAAAAGTTCATGGGCCCTAACGATCTGACCATCGCACGGGGCCCAAACTCCTGCGGGAACTGATTCCCTCCTGACCAATTTCGCTGACCCGTCCTTCCTTTCCCTGATTTCAGTAAAAGGTTCTCACCATGTTGCGTGTTCGGTCCCTGGTGATGCTGTTTGTGGCATCCTGCCTCTCTGTGACAACACTGGCCGCGGATAAAGCCGCCCCCGTCAGAATGGGCGCAGGCATTATGACCTTTGATACGGTCCCGGGCTGGGGACTTGGGCCCGACGGTCGCTCGGTGCTGGGCCCGACACACGGTGGCGTCGTCATTGACAAAGCCGGCAACATCTATACCAGCGCGAACATGGGCGTTTTTGTCTTCACTCCAGGCGGCGAAGTGCTGCGACGATTTCTGGGGGATGAATACACCAACATCCATGACCTGGAAATCCGGGCTGAAGCAGACGGCGAGTTCATCTACGGTGCCAGAAATGCCAACAGAGAGGGAATCAAGTTCAACGCCGAAACCGGCGCCATCGTGCTGAAACTGCAGTACCCCGAAGAATCCGGACTCGGACTGACCGCCTTCAACCCAACCGCCATCACCGTTGCCCCCAATGGCGATATCTTTCTGTCCGATGGATACGCCAGCAATCACATCTTCAAGTATGACAAAAATGGCAAGTATCTGAAGCACTTCGGCCAAAAGGGAAATGACCTTAAACAGTTCAACACAGCCCACGGCATGACACTGGATACTCGCTACGATCCTCCACGACTGCTGATCTGTGACCGAAATCACCAGCCAAAAGGTCGCCTGTTGCACTATGATCTTGAGGGCAACTACATCGACGAAGTGATCACAGGACTGGGAATGCCCACCTCAGCCTCAGTCCAGGGCGACTACGTCTCCGTGCCCGACCTGCATGGCCGCGTCGTAATCCTCGACAAAAGCAATACCATCATGGCCGTTCTGGGACACAACGCCGATGAACAGAAAAAAGCCAACTTCAATGTGCCACAGGATCAATGGGTAGAAGGTGTCTTCAGCGGTACCCATGGATCCTACTGGGACAAAGACGGCAACCTTTACATCCAGGACTGGAACGTCTCCGGTCGCCTGATGAAACTGGTCCGGGTGCGATAACAACACAGGGACCAGAACGCCTGCTCTCCAGCCGAAAAAATCCGATTGCGGTCCTCAACCGTGCAGCCCGAATTCAGGGCTGCACGGCGCAGTTCCCGCAGGTCAGCATGCTCCTGCGGGCACGCCCCCTTGGCAAAGACGGACGCGCGTTCTGTTCAGGATGCTGGTCCGGCCCCGGCATAGGATTCAGACTGTCCCGGCACGCTTCGCTGTCACCGACACCAGCGCGTTCACTGTTAAAATGGCCTATTTGACAGAACATCATCGCACAGAATAGCTCTTGCAGCACTTCGAACTTGATTCTTACGACGATACCTTTTTGGGTGGACTGTTCAGGAAATCAGCGAATCACAGTTCGCTGCTCGCTTGCCCGTCTGCCTTCCACCTGCCACGATAAAGGGCTCAATGGATTCTGAGTCCTACCGTCTCCACTGGACCCGCCCATGCCCGCCTTCCGAATGCTCTGCGTATTGTCTTCGTTCCTGCTGCTGACCAATTTGGTTGCTGCGGAAATTCGTGATCGTGCTGTCCTGCGCGTCACATTTGATGAAGTCACCGGCTCACCCGAAGACGTTGCCAAAGCCGGCAAGGTCAAAGATGCCGTGACAGTGTCCAAAGATGCCAGTCGAGTTCCCTCGGCGTTTGTGACCGCGGCGCCCGGACAATCCCTGCTGCTGGACCCGGCAAAAAACCAGCAGGTGATCATCGCCAGCAGCGAAGATCTCAGTCGGGCGGATGCCGTCACGATTTCCGGATTCTTCGCCAGCCTGCATCCGCTCAATGACACCACCTTTCGCGCCTTGTTTGCAAAACGCAGCGGCAACGCCGGAAGCCCCACCAACTACGGAATTAACTACCAGTTATCAGCTGACAATTTTCAGGTCTACATCCATGATGGAACCGCCTACAGAGTTGTCAATTTCAGTGCCAACGGTGCTCTGGGGTACCGACGGCGAGTTCACATTTCAGCCAGCCTTGACATGGCAGACGCCCCCGGGGCGGACGCAGATCCGGATACCGATGACCTGCGAATCAGGCTCTTTATCAATGGCCAGCCACTGAAACCCACCAACTCCTCGGGAGCCATCATCGACGGAAATGTCAGCTTCTTCCCCGACGTGGCTCTGTCCAAAAGTGTCAGTGATACCCCTTTGACGATCGGCTCCAGCTATGTGGATGGCGAACTGACAAGGCTGCTGTGCGACGACTTCTGCCTGTTTGCCGAAGCCCTGACCGATGCCGATGCCAAAGCCCTGTTTGACGAAGCGGCAGGCGCATCGGCGGCAGAAATCGCAGCAGAAAAAGGCGCGACGCAGGTGGTGACGCCCGCCCCGCAGATTGCTCGCCTGTCGCAGCATGCCGCACAAATTGGTCAAACAACGCGCATCACGGTGTATGGTCAAAATCTGGAAGAGGCGCAGTTGTTTCCGGAAACGGCCGGTGTCACCACGGCGGCAGTGGCAGGCTCAAACGGCCAGGCGGCAATTTTCGACGTGACAGTCGACCCCACGGTCGTCTCGGGCCGCTACCAGATCCGCTGTGTCACACCGCGCGGAGTCAGTCAGCCGGCCATCATCAGCTACGACCGCGTCCCGACGCAGCCCGATGGCACCTTCACTGAAGCGGCGCCTGCCACTACCTTCCCGATTGCAGTTTCTGGGGTTATCAGTGGTACTGAGCAAAAGCGTGTCTGGTTTCGAGGAACGGCAGGTCAGAAAATTGTGGCTGATCTGGAAGCAAAAAGGATTGGTTCCAGACTGGATCCCGTTGTGGAAATC
>CAIQIE010000246.1 GCA_903871805.1 uncultured Planctomycetaceae bacterium
CGTTGTGTTTTTTCAACTCCGTGTTCTCCGTGTTCTCCGTGGTGAATAGGGCCGTGTTTAGACAGGTGGATGGCCGCAGGCCATGCGAAATAGAAGCGGAACGGCGCGAGCCGTCCGGTGTTGGTTTGTGCGCTAGCCGACTCACCGGAGATCTTGCGTCCTGCCGCTCACATAAACACCTTAAGCACCAAAGACCCCGTTGTGGTGGGTCACCGATCCTCGCCATGAGATATGCGGCTTAATTCCCCGAGATCACGTTTTGCACCAAAGTCAACAAAAATCAGCACAAATTAAAAAACCGGAAATTTCGTTCGGAAATATCCGATTCTCAGCTATCCTCGCGCTGTCCGGCAGCCTCCTGCCAAAACTGAATTTCGTCCAAAACTCCTGTTGCCGGGTCGTTGATAAATTCCTTCCGTGTGCCGTAGGTTCGCAACGCACCATTCACCATTCGCGCAAAGTCCGTACCAACCGTCAGCGCCTCGCGAACATCGTGCGTGACAAAGACAGCTGTCAGTGGGTACTGAGCTTTCAGCTCGCAGAAAAAGGTTTGCATCTGCGACCGTGTCTCGGCGTCAAGCGCACTGAAGGGCTCGTCCAGCAGCAGCACCTGAGGACGGGCAATCACTGCCCGCGCAAACGCCACTCGCTGCTTCTGGCCGCCGGAAAGCTGATGCGGACGTTTCCCGGCCTCAGCCACCAGACCAGTCGACAGCAGAACTGCATTCACACGATTCGTCACCAGCGACTCAGAGGCCCGCTTCATTCGCAGAGCAAATGCCACATTTTCAAAGACACTTAAGTGCTCAAACAACAGAGGCTCCTGGTCCAGATACAAGGGTCCCTCCATCTGCGGGTCTGACAAGCCTGCGGAAGGATCGCTGTTGATCAGCGGGAACATCACGCGTCCCTCCGCTGGAACGATCAACCCGGCAATCGCCTTCAGTAATGTGGATTTGCCGCATCCGGAGGGACCGGGAATTACCAGTGTCCTCCCGGACCGTACCCTCAAACTCAGATTTTGCAGCACGGTCTGCATGCCAAAGCTGACCCTCAGCCCCTCAACGATCAGCCGTTCAGGAGCAATGCCCGCTTCATCGGCCCCGCCGGATTCCGTGCCAGGTTCCGTCATCGCAGGTTCTCCGAAGGCACAGACCAGCGAAAGCTGGTGACGCTGTCTTTCAGAAACAAAAACAGAACCGCCATGATCGACGGCAGTGCCAACAGCAGCGATGCCAGGGCTGCCTGATGAATACTCGCCTCCCGAATCAAGGCAAACAGACGCAGTGTGACTGTCTGCACACGGCCACCACCAATCATGCTCACAAACCCATAGTCCAGCCACGAAAACAAGGCGGTCTGAACCAGACACACCAGAATCAGCGGTCGACTCTGTGGCAGTACCACGTGCCTCCAGACGTCCATGGTGCCGCCTCCCAGTGACCGCACAAGAGCTTCCCTGCGATGCATGCAGTCAGTCCACGTGTCACGAAAGAGCACTGCAGCAAACGCAGTTGCAAATATCGCCTGAGAATAGATCACTCCTGTCACGCTGCCCGCCAGATTGCATCGCACCAAAAGATCATAGAAGCAGCCCGCCACAACAACCGGCGACAGCACCCACGGCAGAAAGACAAGGAACGACAATAGCCAGGAGCGGGTACGTCGAAGGATCCGACTGATCAGTAACCCGGAGATTGTCGCCAGAAGAGACACGGTCACACTGAGCCATGCGGCGGTCAACAGGCCGGACAGCACCCCTGACGACTGGCTGAACAGGTTGTGCCACGGCACAAGGTTCCGCTGTTGCGGCAGCAGCGAGGGATAATCCCAGCCCGTTCCCAGAGACAGGATCCAAAGCACCGTGTATGGCAGCAGAATACAAGCGGACAGACAAACAGACTCAACACGAATCCGCAGCCTCCCGAAGTCACGCCCTTTTGAGCGGACGGTCAGCCTTTCCGATCGCACGATCTCAGACACCACCACTCCTCCGAGAAACAAAAATCGCGGTGGCGATCCCGACGATCACCAGATACACCGTGGAAAAAACAAAGGCCAGCGGACGATCTTCAGGAGCGTACTGCCCGGTGCTCTGCTGAATCAGCACCGACATCATCCTCGGAGACTGGCTGCCCAGCAGCAGAGGAATTTCCCAGGCCCCAAAGTTCCACGCAAACGTCAGCATCAGTAGTCCCGGACTTCTTCGCAACAGCATAGGAACAGCAACCAGCCGCAGGGCCTGCCCGGAAGCAGCTCCCAAACGTGTCGCCAGCTGAACATAATCATCCACCTTCGCCGTCTGCCAGATGCGGAGAAAGTACAGCATCAACAATGGACACGTTCCGGAAATTAACGCCAGAATCAATCCGACGGAATTTGCATCATTCACAAGGACCGGAAAGTCATCGGGCGAACTGCAGACGCCCAGGTGATGCAGTACACGAGAAAGTACTCCGCCGCGACTAAAGATCTGCAGGACCAGAAACCCCATCACGCCGGCTGGGGTACTGAGCGGAATGCACAGCAGAGCCACCAGTCGCCCATGCTTCCGCCAGGCATCCAGCCAACATACAAGGCATAGACTCAGACACAAACTGCAACCTGTCACAACGGCCGCGATAAACAGACTGTACAGCACACTCTCTGCGAGTCGCTGCCCGGTGAAAGCTTGCACCCAGTAATGACTGGTCAAACCCTGACTGAGAAATCCAACGGCTCCCAGGCTGTAGCACACACTGTAACCGAACACCCACACGACGGGCAGCACCAGCAGCAGGGACATAAGCAGCCCGCCTGCGATACGCTCGGACGCCGACAGACTGGATCGAAATCTATTGCCCACGCTCAATGATCTCTCGTCGAAAGTCCTCATGCAATCGAATCATGACTTCGGGAATCGGCTCTGCCAATGCCCGTTTCACTAACTCGTCCCGCTCCGGCACTCGAACACGCCCATTAATGGTCGCAAATCGCGACTGCCATTCCTGCGGCAGCAAATGCGTTGCAAGAACTGTCCCATCTCCCCACACTGCGGGCTTTGCTTTTTCCAGCTGTGCCTCAGGATCGATCAGAAAATTGATGGTGACCAGAGCACCGGCGACATTCGGCGCATTCATGGGGATCCCCAGATAGTGGGAATTTCGGATACTGCCAAATTCCGGCACATATGCTCGAGAGGTTTCCGGAAGTATTCCCTGCGCGACCTTGTTGTCGACTTCGCCATCGTTGTTACTCATGGTAAAATCGACTTCCCCGCTATTCATCAGCTGATGCAGCTGAGCCACATCTTCAGGAAAGGTCCTGCCTTCCCGCCAGAGAAACGGCTGCACGTTCCTGAGCCACTGCCACAGTTTTCCGGAGGCCTCCTGATAACGTGCCTCGTTAAACGGCCCACTCAGCGCGTCACCGCCACCAGCGAAATGGATCAGCAGACTCTTCAGAAACGTCATGCCGGTGAAACTGTTGTCCACCGTAAATCGACCGGGATGTGCCTTGATCCACTGCGACAGCTGTTCTACCGTCTGTGGTGGCTGCGATACGGTCTTCGAATTGTAAATCACCGTCTGCTGAACATTGCCCCACGGACATTCAAAACCATCCACAGGCTGCTGAAAATCCATGGAAATAAATGGGTTGCTCCAGTCAATCCACTGCCCGTTGGGCAGGATTTTATCGATCGGGCCAAACAGGGCCCTGATACGACGCAGCTGATAAAAGGTCTCTCCGTTGATCCAGACTACGTCAATATCACCCCGGACTCGTTTTGCTTCCTGGTCGACAAGAAGTCGATTCACCAGTTGTGGGCCTCGCAGACCGATAAATTCCAGAGTCACCCCATGCTGCTCTCGCAGACGTTTTGACGCAAATTCCCGCATATACGCGTTGATCATGGGATCGCCGTCCCACATGGCGATGCGTACAACTTTTCCGGCAGCCTGCAGCGTCACCTGCGGCCATGGAGTCGAGGATTCAATGACCGGCTCGGAGTCTTCATTGCTGCCGCAGCCGCAAAGGAGCAGTGCCCACCAGCATAGACAAAGTCCCAACGGGCATTCCAGTAATCCCCGCATCACAGGGACGCGTTGTTTCAGCTGGCTCATCGCGATGTTGGACTCCCCTCCACAACTGCCTCGTCAGAATTCGCCGATCGTTTCACCACCACCCCGAGTGGAAACACCTCGAAATGCCGTCTGATCCAGACTGTCGCTGAGAAATCGTACACTGCCGTCGACCATGGCAAATTGTGCGCCGCCGGTATGCTGACTGCCAAAACTGTTCAGGCGACTGATCGTTTCGACGGCATTATCAAAAGCCGTTGCGCTCCCCATGCTGCCAGGACGATTCGCAAAGCCAAAGGGCATCCGATAATTAATCCGCGAATAACTGCTCAACGTCAGATCTGTCAACCCATGCTGCCCATTTGTTGCAGCCCAGAATCCATAGCCATTAGCCGATGCCGAGGAATAACCGGCCGTGTAAAAACTATCAAAGTTCGGATCCACTGGACTACGTTCACCGAAGAGCAACGTATTACTGGTCCCGTCGGTCACGTCACGTATTCGGATCAGTCCATGCTGCACGGAGGCCGGGGATACCAACGCAGGCCCCATACCGGCAAAAATCCCATCGCCCTGAATTGCAGTGGGAGGATGCGACTGAGTTCCGCCATTGCCCACGTAGCTGCCCACGGCATAACGCGAACCATTGGGACGCGTCCATGGATTCAGCTTGATGGTCGCCGACGGACAAAGCAGCATGGGAAGTATGATGGCTGTATTCCCGTTGGTTTCATTGATGATGGGATCGGTAAAATTCCACTGGCTGTAGAGATTGGTTTGTTCCAGAAACGGCAGCAGCTGCACGAACAATGACCATCCCCGAACACGCGGCTGTGCCAGCGATGGCATGCGAACCTGACCCGGCGGAAAACAGGAATGGGTGCTTTCATAGTTGTGAACAGCAAGGGCCAGTTGCTTCAACTGGTTTTTGCACTGAGTTCGCCGGGCTGCTTCACGTGCCTGTTGCACTGCCGGCAGCAGCAATGCCACCAGAATGGCAATGATGGCAATGACCACCAGCAGCTCAATCAGCGTAAAAGCCCGGCGACGTTGAAAAGGATGGAACACCATGATTTCCTTATACCAGGCTGAAGACACCTGCAGACAGTTCGCTCGGGACACCGACCCAAAATTCCTGAATTGGCGTGCAAACAACACTGACCCAAAATTCTGAGGGCCCTCTATGGCAAGGTCCAGAACTGTGACGTCGTCAGAGTTTAGCCGACGCCTCGATTCCCCGTCCAGAGGCTTACCAAAATGAGGCGTCCATGGGCGACTTGTGTGTTTCTGATTGCAAAAATCGCCAGGAATGCAGAAAATTTCTGCCTGCGTTCTGAATTCCCACCAACAGTACCTTCTCCACCAGTGCCGAGGACATGTGATGACAGGGCCACAATCTGACGTTCGGGATTCAGTTTCCCTGCCCTGCATCCATTGCCCTTCGTTGACGGCCACCAGCACCCGGAACTCCCTGCCGACGTCAGGTCTCAGGCCAGCCCATGCGAAACCCAGCATGCGTCTGACGCTGCTGCTTCTTTGTATCACGTCCGCCTGCAGTTCAACTGTGCTGGCTCAACTTCCCGCCGTACGGCTGGGGGCCATTTTTCCCGCAGGAGCTCAGCCCGGAACAACACTGGACATCACGATCAGTGGCAATGATCTGGACGATGTGACGCAATTGCTCTGCAACCATCCCGGCATCACATTTGCCCGTAAAATGGCCGAACCGACTCCGTTCGATGACGGCCCACAACCCGTAGAACGCGTGTTTACAGCAACCATCGCTGCTGACGTACCCGTCGGAACATGGGAAATCCGCTGCCAGGGCCGCTATGGCATCTCCAACCGACGTCTTTTCTCCGTCGGCACAACGCCAGAAGTGACCGAGACAGAGCCCAATGGTGGCAACGACGTCCCCGTCTGGACAGAAGCCGACGGAGTCCGATCCAATGCAGCACAGCAAGTCACTGTGCCCGTGTTCATTAATGGACAATCACTGGGCGGCCCTGATGTTGACTGGTTTCGCCTGCAGGCCAAAGCCGGACAAAGTCTGCTGCTGACTGCCTTCAGCAGGCACATTGATTCACGGATGGATCCCCTTGTCACAGTGTATCGGGAAGATGGCGTTGTCCTGGCAGAGTCGCGTGTTGGTCCAGGTGGGGAAGCGACGGCCGAAGTGACACCCGCGACTGACGGCCTGCTTTTTATCAAAGTTCACGACTCCATCTTTGCTCAGGGTGAGGAATACACCTACCGACTTCTGATAGCCCCGACGCCCCGAGCAGACTTCGTCTTTCCTCCGGCAGGTCTGCCCGGAACAACGGCCCAGTACACCATCTACGGGCGAAACCTGCCCGGTGGTCTGCCTTCAACTTTTGTTTCCGACGGAGTCCCTCTGCAGCAACTGAATGTGTCTGTCGAAATCCCCGCTGATATTGCCGGACGACTGATCACTTCCACTCCGATGGAAGCCCATCAGGCGGGACTTGACGGCTTCGAATATCAAATCCCGGGCAGCCTTCCCGGGACAGGAACTGTACTCATCACAGCAGCAACAGCTCCGCTGGTCGTGGAAGCCGCCAATGACTCAGAGACCCAGGCCCAGAAACTCACGCTGCCCTGCGAAGTCATGGGACAGTTTTACCCTGCCCGCGATGCCGATTGGTATGCCTTTGATGCAAAGAAAGATGAGGTTTGGTCGATCAATGTGATTTCGCAGCGACTGGGCCTGCGCACCGACCCGTCCATGCTGATTCAACAAATCACCAAAGACGAGTCCGGAGCGGAAAAGGTCACCGATGTGCTCTTTCTGGACGACATTCCGCAACCCAACACAGGCAATAATCGCACCGGGCGATTTGAATTTGATGAACGTTCCGGCGATCCATCGGTGTTGTTCAAAGCGCCCGCAGATGGCACATTTCGTGTGCTGATTCGCGATGGTGTCAGCGCCATCCGTGCTCAGCCTGGACTTCTGTACCGACTGGCCATCAGACAGCCCAGTCCGGACTTTCGTATCGCCGCGATCCCTGCTCAGTCCAGCGGTTCACTGATGCTGCGCAAGGGCGGGCGCAATGTCGTCCGTCTGGTAATTTGGCGTATCGATGGATTCGACGATGAAATTCGAGTGGTTGCAGAAGGTTTGCCGGCAGGCGTCACCGCGGAAGAATGTGTTATCGGTCCGGGCAATTCCTTTGGAACACTCATACTGACCGCTTCCGATGCAGCAGCAGGGGCTGCCGACATACGTGTCACAGCCCACAGCACAATTTCCGGAGCGGCAGTGACGCGGGAAGCCCGATACGGCGCCGCGGTAACGCCTTCACAACTGAATCAGCCCACCTCAAATCTGCCGGCCGTGCGTGCCCGTCTGGTTTCGGCAATTCAAGTCTGTGTTTCGGAAACAGAAACCGCACCACAGACGCTGACCATCGGAGATGGAACGATCCTGGAGACCTCACGGGGCGGCATCGTCAAAATTCCATGGCAGGTGCGTCGCGGTGAGGGGACCGGAGGAAATATTCTGGGCTTCCCCGTCGATGTTCCTCCAAATACCACCATTCCCCAGGTCAATATTGGCGGAAACGAAAAAGGTGACTTTGAACTGAGATTTGCAGCAACCTCGGTCCCGGGAACCTATACGTTCTACGTCGCCGGCTTCAATCAGGGCCTGCAATACCGCCGAAATCCCGAGCAGGTGGAACGCGCCAAAACGCGGCAGGAGCGCATCGCAAAAATTCTTGCCGACGCCCAGCAAACCACACAGACCCGGACTCAGGAAAACCAGCAGCGACAGACCGAACAAACGCAGGCCACTACCGCCCTGACGCAAGCCACCACCGCGCGGCAGCAGGCTGAACAAAAACTCTCCGCTGCCAATACCACGCTGCAGCAGGCTGACACTGCAGCAAAACAGAAAATGGAACAGTCTGCCGCCAACCCGGCTGACGAAAACCTGAAAAAACAAGCCGCTGATGCCGTGATCGCTCAGGCCGCAGCAAAGAAAACGGCCGAGGATGCGAAACTGGCCTTCGACGAAGTCACCAAAACACACGAAACAGCGACGAAAAACAAGCTGGCTGCAGATGACGCTCGCACCAAAGCCCAGGCAGAACTCACCGCGGCACAGCAGTTTCTGCAACGCGCCCAGCAGGAAAAAAACCGGGCCGATCAGACAGTGAATCAGAAAACCAACGAGTCGAATGCGAGGGCAGTTAACGATGACCTGCCGTCAAATTCCGTCACGCTGAAACTGGTGGATCTGCCCATGGTCGTGGAAGCTATCCCCGAAGCCGTGACAGTCAATCAGGGTGCCAAAGCCGAGATTCTGATTCGCGTTGCCCGAATGTACGGCTTCACCGCCGCCATCAACGCGTCCGCACAACTACCGACAGGTGTCTCCGGACTTTCAATCCCCAACGCATCGATTCCGGACAATCAGTCCGAAGTCAGGTATGAAGTCACGGCACAGCCAACAGCCACAATCGGCGAACATCTGGTCAATGTGCGGCTGCAAATGACCTTCAACGGCCAGCCATTGACCACGGAACGACCCGTGCGAGTGACCGTGGTGGAAGTGAAAAAGCCCTGACAATTTCCCGTAGGGTGACAGCGGCGGGGCAGATCCGGTCCAAACTTAAAACGCATGCCGCTGTTGTTCAAATTCAGTCGCCCGTTTTGGGACTGCTGCCATTGACTGTGGCACTGTTTTTATCAGCGGAAAGTTCCCGAAACAGAAAGTCACTGGCTTTCTGCAGGGCTGTCGCATTCATAGCTGCCTGAAGGTGACTGGCCCCCTCGATGGTGTGCATTTCTACCTTAACGCCCTTCTCTTTCAACGCGTCATAGCAGGACTTTGACCATTTCACCGGCACCAGTTCATCAGCAGTGCCGTTGAAGAAAAATACGGGCGGATCATTCGCATCAGCAAACACAGGGGCCGACGCATCGCGGAATTTCTCTGGCACTGTTTTCAGATCGCCGCCCATCCAGTAGGACGCCCATCGACCATCATCGGGGAACACGCGAAAGTCTGTCGGAGCTCCACCGGCGACAACGGCCTGCAGGCGAGTATCCACGAAGCCATTCTTTTCCATGGGAGCTTCGCCGGTTGTGCCCAGCAGACAGACCAAATGGCCTCCCGCCGAGTACCCAATTGCGCCCAGCCGGGTGGGATCCACCTTGTGTTGTTTCGCGTTCGAGCGGACCCATTTCACCGCCTCACGACAATCATCGATCTGCGCGGGAAATTTGTGTTCTGGTGCAAGGCGATAATCGATGGCAAAACAGGCAATTCCCCGCCGGGCCAGCGCATTTGCATAACCGGTGAGCTGCTTTCGATTTCCGGAACGCCATGCGCCGCCGTGTACCACCAGAACAGCCGGGTGAGGCCCCTCGCCCTGGGGCACGAATGCATCCAGCAGCAGTTCTCGCTCACCGACCTTCGCGTAAACAATATCTTCCTGCACATCAAACGACACCTCATCGGCCGCCGTAGGTAAGGCAGAAAGACAGGCAAGGCTGAACAGAATATCAACGAGCAGCATCTGGATCTCCCCGGGCACAAAACAAGGTACAGCACAGATGCTACACGGGATCTCTGCACGCAGGCAAGTGGATTGATGAACGGACTGGATATTGCAAAAGTCAGCCAAAAGCCGTTGCGGCCCATCCGACCATCCGCAGTGCTGTTGGGTGTGATCCGGTGTGAAGTGCAAACCGGACGCCAATGCGTTCCGGTTCATTGTGGGCCCAGGTGCGTGGCACCGATGTTACGCGGCACCGATGTTGGCGCAGCCCCTTACCCCCGGCCCCTCTGCCCGAATCGGGGGGAGGGAGGAAATGGGGGGCGTTGTGCTGACTGCTCAACACCCTTCGCTGCGGCGAAAACGTGGCTCCCTTCGCCGCCCTGGGGGAGAAGGGCTGGGGATGAGGGGGCATTTGAGCGACACAGTGTGCGGCGCCCGTGCAGTGTGCGGAGATCCTGCTGGCGGGCGCATAAAAAAGGGGCGAGGCCGAATTTGCAACTTCGACCCGCCCCTTTGGATGCTCCCACAGTCGTGGGCAGGCAGACGCCCTGATGACTGAAGTAAAGAAAAGCCGCCGATTACAGTGTTGTCGCAGGAGTCCTCATTGACAGTCGCGACGGGCGGAATTTTTCCTGGTGTTCAAGTGACCGCACTTTTTCTGGAAACTAGGGTGATACCGGATCCGGGCGCACCACCGAGAAGCAGAAAAGCTCAATACCTGAAATAGATGAACGCAAAAGAAGCCTCATGCTTCCATGTCAGGGGCCCGTTCACAGTGAACAAAGCCCCTCGGTTTTGTTACAAGAATCAGGCAGCAACTTCCTGCTTCTTTGAAGAACGGCTCTTCAGCACGCGACGGCCAACGATCAAGCCCAATCCGCACAGAACAGCAACTGAACCTGGCTCTGGAGCTGGAACGGTTCCGCTGAGGGTAACCGGGACAGACGGCAACACAGGCAAAAACGAGCCAGTGAAGGTATTACCAACTGTGGCTCCCAGATTCTGAATGTTCGCTTCGGTTGCCAAGGCGGAGCCCACGATGTCAGTTCCGGTTACTGTGAATGGGGCAAGGAGGGCGACAATACCTCCAAAACCGCCAGGTGTGGATGCCTGAAAATACGCGTTGACAGCCAGCGTATCGTTGTTTGTTCCCGCGACAACCGCTACGGTCAGAGTGTTCGGTGCAGGTGGACTAGCTGTCAGCAAAGCGAAGGTTTCGCCACCAATTTTCAACGAACCTGCAGTCAGCGCAGCAACCGGACCACCAGCGTTTGCCGTGTAGGTCAACGCCATTGTCCATGCGACGTTGCTAAAAGCAGTCGTAGCGTTGGTACCCGTAGTACCGCCGAAAGTAAGCACCCCAGCCTGACTGCTGCCAGCGAGGGACATGACCGCCACAGCGACCAGAAGTCCCGATTTCAAAAAGTTTTTCATTTCTAAAGTCTCCAAAAAAGAAAAAATCGCGAAACGCGTCTGCCTGTAAAAAATGAATCTCCACCAAATTTCGGCGGAATTCGCCATTCTCGCGCGAGTATAATCGACGAAAACGAAAAAGTCTAGTTTCCAGGTGGGGATTTTTTCCTAAAATCCGCTGCCATCTGCGCATGGCGCCTGGATTCCTCATTTTGCCCGAGCATTTCAAAGGCGTTCGCCAGTCCCTCATGGGCTTCACCCCTAAGCGATTCCTTTGACAAGGCCTTCTCAAAATCAGCGATCGCCTTCGCTGGTTCCTTCATGCGCAGCAGAATTCGCCCGCGTGTTTCGTAAATCACCGGTTCGTCCGGCATCATGCGCAGGGCCTGCTCAACCAGGTCAAACGCCACTTTCATATCGCCCGTCTCGGAGATGGACATCGCATGGGCAAGGTTGTTGAGAATTCCTGGGTATGACTGGTTGTGCTGCTCGGCCAACTGAAAGTGAGACAACGCCGATTCAACCGCCGGTGGGTCTCGCAACAGGTCTCGAGTTCCCTGAATAAAGTGAACAAGTCCCGGTGAAACGCCGGAATCGATGGCCTGTGTCAACTTCTGTTCCAGGACGTCAGCATCCACATCTTTGCTGCAACCCACAACGGTCAACTCTTCCAGCAAACGCGGGTTTTGAGGAGCGATTGCCAGCCCTTTTCCCAGAAGTTCGATGGACGTAAAGAAGTCGGCGGCGTTTCGATCAGAGTTCTGACGCAGGCGTTTGGACCATGCAGCATAAACGTCACCCTTAATAAACACCAGCTGCTGCTTTTCGTCGGCATTGCAGTAACTCATGTGTTCATCCATCACCTGCAACGCATTGCCTTCTCGCTGAGCAATGACAAGCGAACGGCAGTAATTGAAGAGGATGCGGAACGTAAAGGACTTCTTTGCAAGCTCCTCCTGAAACGCCTCTGCTGCAAGCTGCGCTGCTGTGACCGCTTCCGGAATATGCCCTAACTGCTGCTGACAGATCGCAAGGTAGTAGGGCGCTTCGGGATACGTCTTTCCGGAATATCCAACGACCTCCGTCAGAATCTCTGCGGCATTGCTAAGATTTCCTCGGCGAACGTAGAGCGTTCCCAGCATCATACCCTTTTCGGCGTTGGTGGGTTGTTGTTCCAGAAAATGCTTGAGATGCGATTCCAAAGTGGTACTGGTGGCCGCGTATGTGGCGACATCGTCAGGCAGCTTAATGAACTGCTGGAATTCCTGGTTGACCAGCCAGTTTAGAAGTGACATCGCGGCGAACTGTCGGTAGCCGTCCTCTGCCAACGACAGGGCTCGATCAAGTCTTCCAGTTCGCTGGAAGAAATCACATTCGGCAAGGCGTGGGGGCACTGGGTCTTCGGAAAGTGACTGCCAGAGTTTCAGATAAAACTCGGCCGTTTCCAAATCGTCTGCAGCGACCGTCTGCTGATAACCCGCCTGGGCTTTTTCCAGCAGAACTGACGGAGTGGGAACCTTAAAATGCAGGATCGCAAAAGGAGCGACCGCGCAAAGAGCGGCCGGGAGCGACAGCAGGAAGGACGCGGGGTTTCTTGACGCGAGAAATCGCATCAGAAAGCCCCAGAAGTCCTTGATCCAGAAAAGCGGATTGATCAGGCTTGAAAACCGGATTTTACCGCGTTTTACAGAGGCTGCATCATCAGATGACTGATCAACAGTCAGTTCCGAAGTCGTGCGGAACCAATCAATAATTGCTGCGTTGAATTCAAAATACCGCCATCGTAAATAGGCGGCCCAGTCCAAGATGGAATGCTTGAGATCACGCCTGAACCTGCGAATCAACCTGAACACGGCAGACTTCCCGATTTTTCTAAGGACAAACTATGAAATCCGGAGTTGTTCACGAAACTTTTTAAGGGCGACGTTGTGATCACTTTTACCAGACGGAACGACGGTTAATGAAGCGGGACCGATTTTTTCCTCTTCGCCACGATGCTTCATCAAATTCCAACACCAATGGGCTGTCATCATCAGACCTGATCAGAACTGGCGAACCCCGAACCCGTAACCGGATGAACCCGGTTCCCCTCGCTTTCAGGCTCTGACAACACCTTGGGCACCGTTTCACCTACGGCACAGTTTCAATAGATTCCGGAGAGCTTCTGTGCATTTGTGTTTGAAACACCCGGGCATTGCAGGACAGATGCGACTTTTTGATCCGGTTGTGCCAGCTTTACCCGTCGTGCAAGCTTTGGCAGACGAGATCGTGTCAGCACGCGTTGACGATAATCAATCACAATCCATCGATCGTTGAAACGTTGTCCGAAAAATTACAACACAGCCCTCAAAAGTACAGAAAAATCCCCAAACTACCAGCCACCCAGGCCGCTTTTTCAGCGTGTCTCCGGAATATGACGCGGTTTGGGAAAAAGTCGGCGGCGGACCGCCACTGACTGGCTGCGGGGTGGCAACAGTATCGCAACGTGGCGGTTACCCTCAGTCTATCGCATTTTGCGGTTTCGGGCGATTTTGCCAATGTGTGCGATTCTGCGCGCTCGGCTCACCTGTAGGGAGCTGCCTGCTCCTTTTTCAATCTTTCCTCAATTTCCCGGCATGTTTCAGGAGCCGAAAGGGCTTCAGCACAGCAAACTAAACGGAAAACGGTAGAGCCAAAGTTAAAGTCCTGGCGGCCGTCTTGCGTTTTGCACCAGCGGCGGAATGCGAATTCCAGAAATTTCCGGCAGCCTGCCACGATGCTCAGGGAATGACATGAACACCAGTGCTTCACAGAAGAAAGAGCCTGCAACCGCCGCGGAAATCCTGAAGTCGCCGTTTTTTCTGGCAATCCTTCTGTTGTCAGTGGCCTACGCTCCCGTGCTGGTCGTTTACCTGAAGCAGCTTTGGAGTCGCGAGTACTACCAATTTTTTCCTTTCGCCTTTGTGACCACGCTGTGGTTTGCCGCTACGCGTGCTACCCGTGAACCGGACTTCAGCGGGGCAACGCCGCGTCAGACAGGTCGTTGGGCTGTGCTGGTTACTGCTGTGATGCTGACCGTGATTGGCGGTATTCAGGGGTCACCATGGCTGTGTTACGCTGGTTACGTGCTGCACCTGGCAATGTTGCTTGAACTTTGGCAGGAAGAAGGCTCGTTGCGGCGGCTGGGCTACATCGTCCTGCCTGTGTTGCTAACCGTGCGACCTCCGTTGAATCTGGACGAAACCGCCATCCAGAAATTGCAGATGATCACATCCCAATTCGCCTCAAAATTTCTGAATGCCCTGGGAATCGACCACATACTTTCTGGCAACATCATTCAGCCCATGAGGGGGCCTGCCCTGCTGGTGGAAGAAGCCTGCTCTGGAGTGCAGTCGCTGTTTACCGTAATGTTTATTGCGTCGTTCATTAGTGTCGCTCGCCAGTATTCCGTGGTGCGATCGCTGATTCTGATTTCCACCGCTGTATTCTGGGCGTTGTTGATGAACATCTGTCGTGTGTTGGCGATTGCGATTGCGCAGACGCAGTTTGCTGTGGATCTGACATCAGGCTGGAAGCACGATGCCGTGGGCTATGCTGCCATGCTGCTGGCGATCCCGCTACTGCTGAGCGCAGACCGATTCCTTGGTTTTCTGATTGGTGGAATTCCGGATGACCCCAGAATGTACGAAAAGACCAATGTGTTTGTGATGGTATGGAATTTTCTGTTTACGACACCAGCGAAGACCGTTCGACGGTCGGAAAGCGCCGTGCCGCCCGTGGAAGAGAATTCCGTCTGGTCAAGTCTACCGAAAACGCGGCGCATGGCGTTGATCGCGGTTGCAGGCGTGGTGATTGTGAGTGCGCTGCCTGCGTGGTTCCTGCCTGGTTTTTTACGCAGCCTTTAGTTGCCGCCGCCTTGCTCGGGAGCAGCGCGGAGACGGCAGGGATTTGCGAGCAGTCCCGGCGCTGTCGGAGCAGTAATTCCGGGGCGTTGAATTGAAATGTGTACTGAGAAGTTCCCGCGCGTGGGAATGATGGGAATTGCCATCTTTGTGGCAGCAACGCTAGAATCCCCGGATCAGGTGCAGCGAGGCGTATATAGGCGCGAACTGCGCCGGGGCGTCTACGGTCGCGAACCTGTTGGAAAACCGCCGGTCAGCCACACACACGCCAATTAGCCACACACACGGGGGACCTGAAAAATGGGACGGATGACACGTCGCCGCATCAGCGGACTGGGGGGAATGTCATTGCTGGGAAGCTCCCTGTCCGGCTGGTTCCCGCAGCTCGCAGCCCAGGTGCAGCAGACTGGGGCGCGGCCACCGCGAGCCTGTATTTTGCTGTGGATGTCGGGTGGTCCCAGTCAGCTGGAGACTTTTGATCCCAAAGAGGGGCATGTCAACGGGGGACCTGGCAAAGCGATTGAGACCAGTGTTCCCGGGATTCGAATATCGGAGAACCTGCCGAAGGTTGCAGCGGTGATGCAGCATTTGGCGCCGATTCGTTCGATGACAACGAAAGAAGGCGATCATACTCGAGCGACGTACTATCTTCGAACCGGGTATCTGCCGCAGGGGCCCATTCAGTATCCGTGCATGGGATCATTTTTCAGTCGGGAGTTGCATGCGGAAGACTGTGACCTTCCGGGTTTCATCAGTATCAGTCCGTTTCGTGCCTTCAGTCCTGCGGCCTATGGACCGGGATTTCTTGGCCCAGCCTTGTCGCCGTTGGTTGTCGAATCCCAGGCAGGAGCGGACCGTGAGATATCCTTTGAAGTGCAGAATCTGAAGCCTTCTGTGTCGGGCCAGCCCCAGCGCATGGAGACTCGTCTGCACCTCTTGTCGGCCTTTGAAAACAGGTTCCTTGGGCAGCGTCCTGATGCACCGGGGCGAAGTCATGTGCAGTCGTATGAGCGTGCTGTGCGCATGATGAATTCCGCATCGGTGGACGCATTTGAGCTGGAGCAGGAAGACGTGCAGCTTCGAGAAGCCTATGGGAAGAATGCATTTGGCCAGGGCTGTCTGCTGGCCCGACGTCTGGTAGAGCGGGGCGTGTCATTTGTTGAAGTTTCGTTGACGGACGCTGCTGGTGCTGGTGTCGGCGGTGCCGCCTGGGACACTCATGCGGATAACTTCAATGCCGTCAAATCCCTGTGTGGCGTTCTTGACCCTGCCTGGGCGACATTGATGACAGACCTTCAGCAGCGAGGGCTACTGGAGAGCACGTTGGTTGTGTGGATGGGGGAATTTGGCAGGACGCCGGTCATTAATGAAAATACCGGGCGCGATCACTGGCCGGGCAGTTGGAGCACGGTGCTTGGCGGCGGTGGAATTCGCGGTGGCCAGGTCTACGGAGCGACTGCTGACGACGGGGTGGAGATTCGTGACAATCCGGTGACCGTGCCCAACCTAATCGCCACAATTTGTCGGGGACTGGGTCTGAGTCCGGAAAAAACCAACCTGAGCAATATTGGTCGTCCGATTCCACTGGCCGATCATGGTTCTCTGGCCGTGGAAAGACTGCTTCTTTAAAGGCAGAAGTGGAAGGATGCGGATTTCATTGTGATCAGAGTCAGTCAGTAACTGGACGGGAACCGTGAGACTGCTTAATCTTTGGCCATGCATGCTATTGATTTTCTAGCGGAGAAAAAACCGTTTCCCGACGTTGCCTTTTTGGCAATGTATGGGCCGGAGCGTCATTTTCGGTCAGAGATTCTGCAGCGGATCCCGGGTGCCAGCGGTGATGAAGCCGAGTTGTCGCTGACAAAAATTGCCGGCGAGGGGGCTGACTTTAAGACCGTCATGACGGACCTGAAGACAGTCTCGATGTTTGGCGACCGGCGGATTGTGGTGATTGAGGACGCCGATGAATTTGTAAAAGCCAACAGGGCGGCTCTGGAAAAATTTGCAGCACAGCCGGCGCGGGGTGCATTGCTGATTCTGGACGTGAAAAACTGGAGGAAAACGGAGAAGCTTTACAAACTTGTGGACCAGCATGGACTGAATCTGGAATGTGGCGAATTAACCGGAGCGGCCTTGCATAAATGGATGCAGAAGTACGCGAAGGACGTTTGGGGAAAAGTTCTGGAGAAAGAATCGGCCGCCTTGATCTGTACGCTTGCGGGCGAAGGCCTGACGATGCTGCAGCAGGAAATCGCCAAGCTGGCATCACTTGTCGGCGATGCCGCAACCATCACTCGTGATGACATCAATAAGGTGGTGGGGGGCTGGCGAACAGAAACGACCTGGGCGATGCTGGATGCCGTCAGAGATGGAAATCCGGGCCCGGCACTGGAGAACCTCGAAAAACTGTTGAAAGCTGGTGAGACACCGCAGAAGGTGCTGGGGGGCGTCGTTTATGTCTTCCGTAAATTTGCCGACGCGACCGAACGAGCCCGGCAGGGGACCCCATTGCGAGAGGCACTGCTTGCCGCGGGAGTGTTTTCCGGCGCGGTTGGTGCAGGGGAAGCCTATCTGAAGCGACTGGGGTTTGAAAAAGCCAGTCGCATTCTGGCGTTGCTGGTGGAGGCGGACACCGAGATGAAAGGTGGCAGCAGGACTGATCCGGGGATCCTGCTTGAGCGGCTTTTCGTGCGGTTGGCAGGTTGACGCCTGGTGGCTTAGTGCGGAAACGGGATTTTCAGAATCTGAGTTTTGCAGCGGACGGGCGGCCCCCGGAGTATCTCGGGGCGCCAGCAGCTGATTTTTCTGCGTGATTAAAGCGAGGAAAAACGCTGGTTCGTGGCAATTTTTTGTCCTTTCCCGGCTGAAAATTGACTTCCACTTCCAACAAATCGCCAATGGGGCGTTAGAATTCTCCAGTGGGGGCGTTTGCTGTGTTTGCCACGGCGCCCCTGGTGAATTGGTGTCGCTCAGCCTGCAAAAGTTGTTGTTTTTGTCTGTTTTGGATCAGTACTTCTTTCATGAGTTCAGCTTCGCCAAATACCAGGGTCACGTCCCGCAGTGGTGAACCATTGCTGCGATGGTTTACACCGCTTTTCTACGGATTGGCGGCTCTTAGCGTATTGTTTCTGCCTGTGATTTTCCCCTACCTCAGGCAGCTTTGGACCAGAGAGTACTACCAGTTTTTTCCGTTTGCCATTGCCAGCACGCTGTGGTTCGCGGTTTCCAGAGCGGCCCCCACGCCCAACCTTGTGGCGTCTGGTTTTCGTCTGTATCTGCGCGCCGCGGCATTTGCCGGGGCAGAATTGGCGCTGATTTGCGGGGCCTGGTTTGGTTCGCCCTGGGTGTGCTTTATCAGTTTTGTGGTGTTTTTTGGGCTGATTCTGGACATGTTTATCGAGTCCGAAACAGGCCGCTCGCTGCTGTACCTGCTGCTGCCCATACTTCTTATTATTCGGCCGCCGTTAAGTTATGACGAGATTGCCATCCAGAAGCTTCAGTTATTGACGACTCGCATTTCTTCAGACTTTCTCAACACATTGCATTACGAGCACATTCGGCAGGGGAACATCATTCAGCCAGAGACGGGCTCCGCATTGCTGGTGGCGGAGGCGTGTTCCGGAGTTCAGTCGCTGTTTACGCTGATGTTTATCGCGTCGTTCATCGGAATTGCCCGTCAGTATCCGATTGTGCGATCCTTGCTGCTGATTGGCACCGCTGTCTTTTGGGCCTTGCTGATGAATGTTTTCCGCGTACTGGCAATTGCGATTGCTCAGATTCAGTTTCAGGTGGACTTAACGACAGGCTGGAAGCATGACGTGGTGGGATATGCGGCCATGCTGTTGGCGATTCCGTTTCTGCTGAGCACTGATAAGCTGATCCTGTTCGTCTTTGACACAGTGGCTGACGATCCCAGGAAGCACCAGAAGATTAATGTTTTGGTGCTGGTGTGGAACTGGTTATTTGCTGCCCGAGTGAGCAGTGCTGTCACCGTGAGCAGTGCAGTAACCAGTAGCCGGCGGTCTTCCCGTCGGACAGGATCTCAGCCTGTCGGAGCTGAGGGGGAATTGGAATCTGACTGGAAAAAGCTGCCATCTAAAGTCAGGTGGGCTTTGATTGCGGCGGTAATGCTTGTGGCGTTTACGGTCATTCCGACATGGATTTTGCCGGGTTTTTTGCGTGGGGCTGTTGCCGTTCCGGCAGTTGCACCTCAGGGGTCTTTGCAGAAGCAAGGCGCAGAGACTCTTGTTGCTGGAAATAAGAACGTGGCGCTGAGGGCGTTGAGTGGTCCGTTGAATGATCATCCCGCCGGAAGCTTGCCGGGGCAATCGTTCATTTTTTCTGTGCAAAAACGGCGGATTTGAGGCGATTGATGGACCGACGAAAGAAAAAATTTCGCCTTCCGGCACTGAAGAAGGCGATTGCGAAGCGCTGGGATTCCAACAAGCGAAAGCTTGAAAAGTTTGGGAAGGGTTTTCAGCGCCGTTTCTCTGGCCTGATGCAGCTGAAAGAAAGTTCTGTTGCGCTCAGTTCAGACGACCGTAGAAAACTTCCTTCCAGATTTAGCTACATCAATCCGATTTTCTGGATTGTCCAGAGCAGCGTGTTTCTGTACCGCTACCTTCAGACACGTCAGTCCGGGGCTGCGATCCGCGCGTTACCGGCGATTGTGGGGCTGTTGTTTCCCGTTGTTTTGGAAATTCGGCTGGCGCCGGACAATGAGCAGCAGATCAGTCAGGCGCGATCAAACCACGTGCAGGCCGTGCTGGGGCAAAATTACGTTCGGGCAGAGTTTCTGTTGAAAAAGCTGGAACTGCTGACCCCGGAAGATCTGGATGTGAAACTGGCCCGTGCTGTGCTTCTGGACCAACTTGGTCGGACGCAGGAAGCAGAGAAGATTGCAGCCGATCTTGGTAATCAGGGGCATGTGCCTGCTGTCGAATGGCTGAGCGTAAAGCAATTTGAGTCGATCGTCAAAAATTCGGAGAAAGTCGAAGCGGCGGATAAAGCACTGGAAAGCAGTTTACTCTGGATCCTGGCGCGTCAGGGGCAGAACCGGGATGCGTTGTTTCGACTGGCGACTTTTCGAATGCTGCGTGGTCAATTCGAAAAGGCGCGAGAGAACCTAAGAACTCTGACTGGCCTGACGGGCGGAGCGACAGCGGAACAATGGTATTCGCTTGCTGTGGTAGAGAATTCGCTGGCTGTCAGTGAGAAACGCGAAGACAGCGCCATTAGTGCGCGCAATGCTGCCGAGGCTGCCGCCAATGCGTTTCTCAAGCAAAATGCAACGTTGCCGTATGACCAGAACCGTTTCCTGCAGTTGGTTCGATCGCTGGTTCTGGCGCATCGTGAGGCAGAGGCTATTCGTCAGATCGGGGAAGTGGCGGCTGAGAAACCGGAACTGGCATTCGCATTACAGTCGTTGATCGTGGAGGTGCATCTTGCCCAGAGCAAGCGACTGCGCACGGCGAAGCCGCGTTCAGCCGAAGATGTGACCCGGGCTATCGACTGTGTGGTCCGGGCCATGGCGATTGCTCCAGCTGATCAGGCTGTGATGGATGAGTTGATTGCGTTGGCTGGGGTTCAGGACCTGAGCGATCAATTGTTGGAGCAGCAATTGCAGACCGCGCTGAACGCAGGTGTTTCCCCCGGTTTGGTGCATTTCATTCTGGGGACGAGGGCCATGTCCAGAACGCCACCGGACACCGAAACGGCCCTCAGCCACTTTGCTCTGGCGCAGACGCATGATCCTGGCATGCCGGGGTTATTGAACAACATGGCGGATACCATTGCCGAGATGCCGAATCCGGATCTGGATCAGGCACTGGTGCTGGTGGAACAGGCCGTTCGGATGCTTCCTGACCAGCCGCGAGTTTACGACACGCGGGGGAAAATCTATCTTCGCAAGAGAGAATGGCTGAAAGCCGTTGCTGATTTTGAGAAGGCTCTTGCAGCAGAGGACCTGCGGCTTTCCGTGCATCTGCGGCTTGCAGAAGCCTATGCGGGGCTGGGCAACACATCTCAGGTGAACTACCACCGAGGCATGGCGGACGCGCTCATGGAATTGCAGACGCCTGAAGTTTCTTCGGAAAATTCCACACCGGCGGCAAATCCGGAAGTCCAGAAGTAACTGTTCTGGCTAAGCAGTGGTATGGCGGAGCTGAGGCAGGCAGAAGTCAACGTAGCACCTAGCGCCCCGTGTCGATTGCCCCCGGGTAATCTGCGTTGCTGGGGAGATCTGAGAATCTCCGTTTTCTTTGAAAAACCCCTACCAGCACACTCGCTTTTTCCAGTAAACCTCCCCAAATTACGGGGTTCAACCTAGTCGTTTTCCCTGCGGGGGGTATTTTGTAACAGCAAATGCTCTTCGTTGGCCTTGACGGCTGCATTCAACCGTAAGCAGACGCTCTGTGCGTTTCATTTTTTTTGGAGGAGAAGAACATGGTATCTTATTTCAAGGCCGCAGTGTTGGCCTGTGCGGTGGCTATCGCCGCATCAGGATCTGCAAATGCAGCACAGTTGATGCTGACCGGCAAAGTGATCGGTCCAGTAGCCGACATTGGTAAGACTTTCAGTCTTTCAGTAAATTACGCTCCCAGCGCGACTTCGGCTGCTGTTATCAACAGTGCGACGTTGGTTGTGGGCGCACAAACATGGAGCTCGCTCCTTGGTGGGATTGGTCAGAACCCAGCTATCACGATTGCATCGGCTAAAAATGCCTTCACAATCGCTGGTCAGTTCGGTGGATCTACGCCGGACGATGTTGGTAACATCATTACCAGTCTGTCGCTAAACGTAACTTCTGCGACTCCGGTTGCGGCACAGCAGGCCACTCAGGCAAACATTGACGCTATTTTCGCGTCACGTAGCACTGCCCTGGGTACTCTAACAATCGTCGGAAACACCGCCGGAAATTTCGGCGGCAACATATTGAATCTTGAAGGAAGCCTTCCTGCAGCAGTTCCAGAGCCGGGCTCTTTGCTGGTTCTCGGTGGTTTGGGGCTGTTTGTTGGTCGTCGCATGATGGTTCGCCGTCAGAACAAGGTTGCTTCAGTAGCCTAATCTGTTTCGCGATCACTGGCGATAAGTTTGATGAAGCGGCGGCGGGCTATGACCGTCGTCGCTGTGGGACTGGGCAAGGTTGCCCTGTGCATTGTAAGTAATTGCTTTCTGGGATGGTCTGACGGTAGAAATTTCGGTGCTGTGTCCGGGCCCGGTAACACCCAAACAACCGTTCAGAAATCTCCGGAAAACTTCAGGATCTGTTGTGTCAGCTGATTCAGGGAAGATGTCAGCGAAAGTGCCTGCCAAGGGTCTTCGGCAACGGAATTTTCTGTTTCCGATCGGTTCCAGCAGTAAATGACTCAGTGAATCCTGAAATCTCGTTTGCAGGGCGTCTGCTTTCCTTACAAACGATCATGATGAAATGATGCACCCGAAGGAGATCTCTCCTTCGGGTTTTTTATTGCCCGGATCGCAAATCGGTAGGTTGATTCCTAAGTTTCATAGAACGCGAGCAGGCCTTGCTGGTTGTGCGAACCAATCAGAAGCATTTTTGCCCCCACGGGACCTTCGTTGCCGCTTGATCGGATTTCATCCTGCACCAGGATTGAACTTCCAGGTCAGGCTTGAATCAAACGGCGGTCCGCGTCAGACTGAACGGCAATCTGACCGACGTGGGCAGGATGTCCGAGCACGCTCAGGAGATCTGATTTGCCTCGTATCGCAGCCCGGTCAGATCGAGGAGCTTTTTGACTGCATTTCTGTCCTGCGCCGCTGACCTTTATAGCACGCGGGAATTGCAGTGAATCAGGCGGACTGCGATTGCCGTGTTGATGTCAGGTGTCTGCCAACCGTTCTTTTTTTCTGCAAAGAATCCCACCCCATGAGAAAACTTTGTCAGGCCATTTTTTTGGCCGCGAGTGCGGCATTTTCACTTCAGCAACTTTCAGGTGACGAGATTGCCAAATGGGAATTCAAGCAATCCGTGCTCGATTGGACAGCCAGTGGCGATACGGAATTGACCATTGACGCGGGTCAATTGAAGGTTCGGTCGAAAGGGAGCGATCCTTACTTTTCTGCACCGGTGGCTGGACGTGCCGGGAACCATCGTTTGACGATTTCTGCGAAGCTGCGGGGCAATGCGGATATTCAGGTATTTTGGACGACGGAAGCATCCCCAACGACTTCGGAAGACAAGTCAGTCAAAACAGAACTTCGCGGCTCTGACAAAGAATTTCGAACAGCGCGACTCTGGTTTACCACTGATTCCCCGGTGACATCGCTTCGCATCGACCCGATGAGTCGTGCGGGGGTCATGGAGATCGAGGAGATTGTGCTGACGGATGACGCGCCGCCGCAGCCTGAAGCGACGGCCGTGAAGGATCTGAAGATTGCGCAGGGATTTGAGGCAGAGTTGTTGTACTCGGTGCCTGGCGACACGATGGGATCCTGGGTGTGTATGACCACGGATCCGAAGGGCCGGCTGATTGTTTCGGATCAATACGGCAAGCTGTACCGAGTCACTCCCCCGGCCAGAGGGACAGCGGAAAAGATTCAGATCGAGTTGATTCCGGTGGACGTGGGCATGGCCCAGGGATTGCTATATGCGTTCGACAGTCTTTACGTGATGACGAACAGCGGGGATGCTCCGAGAGTAGGGTTGCATCGGGTTCGCGACACGGATGGCGATGATCAGTACGACACCAGTGAGCATCTGCGGACATTGAAAGGTGGCAATGAGCATGGTCCGCATGCGATCATTCTTTCGAAGGATGGCAAATCGCTGTTGGTGGCTTGCGGCAATCACACCGCTCCAACGGAATTTTCTTCATCGCGAGTTCCGCAGATCTGGGACGAAGATCAGTTGCTGCCGCGCATGTGGGACGCGGGTGGCCATGCTGTTGGAATCATGGCCCCGGGTGGCTGGATCGCGCAAGTCAGTCCGGACGGCAAGGACTGGGAACTGTTAGGAATGGGTTTTCGCAACGAGTATGACATTGCCTTGAATCCTCAGGGCGAACTATTCACCTACGATGCGGACATGGAGTGGGACGTTGGTTCGCCATGGTACCGGCCGACACGAGTCAACCACGTCACCAGTGGGTCGGAATTTGGCTGGCGTTCGGGGACGGGCAAATGGCCAGAGTATTATCCGGACAGTCTGGGATCAGTTGTGGACGTTGGTCCGGGGTCTCCGACGGGGATTACTTTTGGGACCGGGGCGGCGTTTCCGGCAAAGTATCAGCAGTCGCTGTTTATTTCGGACTGGAGTTACGGGGTGATTTATGCCGTGCACATGACCCCATCGGGTTCGACTTACACAGGGGAGTTGGAGCGTTTCATTTCGGCAGCACCGCTTCCGGTCACGGATGTGATCATCAATCCGGTGGACAGTGCGATGTACTTTACGATTGGCGGACGTAAAACGCAGTCCGGGCTTTACCGCGTGACCTACACGGGCAAAGAGTCAACGGCGGCGGCTGCGGTTGATACGACCACGGGTGCTGCAGATCGAGCATTGCGTCACAGTCTTGAAGAACTGCATCGAGTAGACGCGGGGGCTGTGGAAAAGGCCTGGCCTTATCTTGGGCACAGCGACAGAGCCGTTCGTTTTGCTGCGAGAACGGCGATCGAGCATCAGCCATCGGCGTCGTGGGCGGACAGAGCGCTGCGAGAGAATTCTTCTCCGGATGCGAAAATCAATGCCTTGCTGGCGTTGGCTCGTTGTGGCGACAAATCGTTACAGATTCCGCTGCTGGAATCGATGAGCCAGCTGAAGGCTGGTGCCATGAGTGAGCGTCAGTCGCTGGATGCGCTGCGGGTGCTGGGGTTGTGTTTCATTCGTATGGGACAGCCAGACGACGAAATCGCATCGATGATTGCATCGGTGTTGAGCCCGATGTATCCGGCGCGGAGTGTGCGATTGAATCGGGAACTGTGCCGACTGCTGGTGTACCTGAATGACCGTGACGTAGCAGCGAAGACGCTGGCGCTTCAGGCCAGTGCGCCCAGCCAGGAAGAACAGATTCACTATGCCTACTGTCTGCGGGCGTTGAAGAAGAACTGGACACTGGATCTGCGACGGCAGTACTTTCAGTGGTTTGTGAACACAACAACGTTGCGGGGCGGGAACTCATTCTCCGGGTTTCTGAAGAACATTCGTCAGGAAGCCATCGACGGTTTAACGGCCGAAGAGAAGGTTGCCTTGAAGGATGTGCTGGAGGCCCAGCCGACGGGTGGCCAACCCCTGGTGGATGCGGCATCGCGTCCGCTGGTCAAGGAATGGGTTGTGAATGACTTTCTGGCGGAAGTCGAGTCCGGGTTAACGGGACGAAGCTTTGAAAACGGTCGGAAGATGTTCCAGGTCACGGCATGTTACAAGTGTCATCGATTTGCCGGAGATGGCGGGATTGTCGGACCGGAATTGACTGCGGTTTCTCGCCGCTACAACGCCCGGACGTTGCTGGAATCCATTATTGAGCCGAGCAAGGTCATTTCGGACCAGTACGAGGCTTCGGTGTTTGTGCTGGACAATGGCAAAAGCATTGCGGGCCGGGTGGTGAATCTGAACAACGATCGCATCATGGTCAGTGAGAACATGCTGGAGCCGGGAAACCTGACATCGATTCCGCGGGATGAGATTGAGGAGACGCTGGTTTCAAAAGTTTCGATGATGCCGGCCGGCCTGATTAATACACTGAACCGGGACGAGGTCCTGGATCTGGTTGCCTACCTGCAGTCGGGTGGCGACCCGGATTCACCGGTGTTTGGCGGAGCGAAAAAGACCGCCGCTGCAACTGTACCTACGGAGAAGAAGATGACCGCAAAGCTGACGAGTACTGGACACACGGTGGATTCACTTGACTTCGTGAAGCAGCAGATTGAAGACGATGCTGCCGTACTGATTGATGTTCGGGAGCAGGAGGAGTGGGATGCCGGGCATCTGGCCCACGCTCAACTGATACCGCTCAGCAAAGTCCGTGGGGGGCCACTGGACGAGGTTGTGGCTGCTCTGCCTGCGGACAAGCCTGTCTACCTGCACTGCCGATCGGGCGGGCGGGTATTGACATGTGCGGAGTTGCTGAAAAGCAGGGGTCTGGATGTGCGTCCGCTCAAGGCTGGTTACGAGAGTCTGGTTTCGGCTGGATTTCTGAAAGCCGAGTAACGTTGGGTGGCGGCAATTTCTCTGCCGTGATCACACACATTTCAACTATGGAAAATCCCTCCTTCCGCAAGAGCGTGAAGGGGGGATTTTTTTGCCCGACTTGCGTTAGAACGTATTGTCCGGGATCTGCAGTCACAAAGATGTGTGATGAGCCAGTGACTGATCAACGACCTGCATCATCGAGTTGACACAGAGACTGCCTCCGAGAAAGCTGTTGATTCGTTCTGCAATGAGTTCCTGATCCGCCAGACATTCGCGATACTGAATGTAGAGTACCGGGATACCTCGAGCGGCGAGCAGTCTCTGGATCTGGGCGATTTGTTCTTTGAAGACTTTCAGCAGCCTTGTCTCATCCAATTTCCGGCAATCGTGGCCATGGCGTTTTAGCATCGCCAATTGGGAACGCAGGACTTCTTCGAGATCACGCAGCATAAAGATCACACCGTAGTGCAGATCTTCGCGAGCGGGCAGATGTCTTAGTAACTGCGCGACGATTTTCACGGCCTGTCCGCGAGCATCGGGGACCCATGATGAGTCTCGGAAGAGTCCTGTGGCGCGTTGATCTTCAAAATAGCCTTTTTCGTTGTCGGCATCTGCGGGGCGATGCTGGTCGACGACGGCCTGCAAACCACCGGCAGTCAGCATTTGCATCATCATGGATGTCCCGGAGCGGGGCAGACCGGA
This sequence comes from uncultured Planctomycetaceae bacterium, assembly GCA_903871805.1. Lineage (GTDB taxonomy): Bacteria > Planctomycetota > Planctomycetia > Planctomycetales > Planctomycetaceae > SXXK01. The sequence continues at coordinate 26,738 of CAIQIE010000246.1, forward strand.
GACGACAACGACGGTGTCGCTGAGCGGTTTTTGAATGTGCCTGAGTGCGGAGGGGTCCTGTTCGGCGACGGGGCGTTGTGCGTTGAGAGCGAAGCGGCGTGTGGGCCGGATTTCCTCCTGTTTCAGGCTGCCTGATCGGACTTGTTTTGTGCGATCCTGGGCCTGTTTGGCTCTGCGACGATACTCCTGTGCCTGAACGGGGTCCTTGAGGCGCCGTTCGGTAATCAGAGCGAGGCGCTTCAGTGCGGGAATGTGGTGCGGGTTGAACAGCAGGCACATACGAAAGGCTTCAGCGGCCTTCAGCGGCTTTCGATTTCTCTGCAGGCAGACTCCGAGCAGGAAATGGCTGTCTGGAGAGGTGAATTGCAGTCCGACGGCGTCAAGAGCCAGATAGAGGGCCCTGGTGTTTTCCTGCCGGGCGAGTGAGCATCGGGCGAGTCCGACGAGGGCACTGACATTGTCAGAGTCTTTATCGAGGATTTGCTGAAAACAGTCTGCGGCGGCGGCCCAGTCCTCGAGTCGCAGCAGGATCTCTCCGCGTTTCATGAGAAGAAAGTTTTCTCCCGGCGCGGAAATCAGGGCGTTGTTGATGTGATTGAGTGCCTCGGGGAACTGGCGTTCCGCCTGCAACTGGCCGGCCAGCAAAAAATCAACAGCAGCGGGGTTGAGTCGAGCGAGGGCACTCAGGCGGATGAATTCTTCTTTCTTTACGGTGTTTTTTGCCAGATCGAGGGACTGCCATTCCTCCTGACGTTTCTGCAGGATCTGCTGTGCTGTCAGGGAAGCCTGTTGGCGTTGCTCAACAATTTTGCGGAAGAGAACACCAGCTTCAGTGATTCTGCCGAGGCTTTGCAGTGTTTGGGCCAGTACGAGGGAAAAGCGGAATTCCTCTGGCCACTGTGCGGCAAGCTTTTCAAGCAGAGGCAGAGCATGCAGGTATCGGCCACCGTCAAGATAGGCGCGTGCGAGGTTGTAATCCATTTCGCGGATCGTGGAATCGAGTACCTTTTGCTGCTCGCCCGAGGGTTTTTCGATATAGCCGAGGGCAACCAGACGCTCTACGGCATGGGCTGCGACAGCAGGGTCAGCGATTTCTTCTGCGGAGAGCGAGCCATCTTCCCCGGTAACATCGTCCCATGAAGGAATAAATTGAATGTCGCCTTGATCGATGAGCCCGTTAACAAGTGGGCTTCCATCCATGTCTTCTCCCACTGGCAGTCTGAACAGGTGCAGGATTGTGGGAGTCAGATCGAGGACCGAAGCGCCCTGAAGTGTTTCGCCTTTGCGTACGCCGGGGCCATGCATCACCAGAATGCCCTGTTGACGATGCTGCGCCGTGGGACCGGCTGGTTCGAGTGGAATTCGGCTGCTTCTCAACTGATCATGCTGGAATCCATGGTCTGAGGCAAGGATGATCGTTGTGTTTTCGCCGGCCAGGTGCATGAGAAAGCCCAGCATCAGGTCGTGAAATCGATAGGCGGCCTCCATCACTCCGGAATACAGCTGGAATTCCTGGTCGCTAACCCCGTCCATTTGAGGTGGATGAAAGTTCATGAAGGCGTGCGCGAAATGATCGATGGCGTCAAAATAAACGGCTGTGAAATCCCATGATTCCAATTGCATCAGGGCCGTCACGATCGCCTGTGTACCAGCGGCTTCGGCGATCGTTTTCAGCAGGTGTTCCGGGCGCGCATCTTTTTTGACATCGATGGACGCAATATCAGGAACAAACAGTTTGACCAGTTCAGCAGTCAGTTCGGCGGGATGCAGTCGCAGTTCTGCAAGGCGATCGGCGAGGTGAGGAGGATGCACGGAACCGGGCACCACAGGCCATGGTTGATCTATTGAACCGAACGCGTGCGTGAAATGATTGGAAACCATAACTCCATTGATTGGCTCAGCGGGATAACTGGGCCACCACCCAACAACGTTGGACTTTCGCTGATTGAGATGGAGAATATTCCACAGAGCGCGGGTGGTGCGTGACAGCGACGAAACCGGGCGGATAGCGCCAGGGGTATCGGGATCCGGTTCCGTGAATCCCAGGATCCCGTGTCGAAACGGCCGCTTGCCCGTGGCGATTGACGTCCACAGCATTGGAGACAGTGGCGGGCTGAGTGTGGTGAGATTTCCACGGACACCACCATCAATCAGCGTCTGGAGATTGGGCATTTTCCCCTGCTTCAGCAGCGGATCAATCAACTTCCAGTCGGCCGCATCCCAGCCGATGAGCAGGACTTTTATTGATGGCGGAGAGACCATTGCGAGATTACCTGTTTTCCAGTGACTCGGAAGGCGCCTCCGTGAATGCCATGGGCGTGCTTACAGCGTCAAACGGCTGACAGCCGTAATGCGGGGCGCAGCAAAAATCCGGCATTCGAGCGGCGTCGGGCTGCCGGATCTGCTGTTGGGGCTGACTGGTTTACTTTTGGCCCGGCGTCAGGGCAGATTCGCCGTGATCGTTTCTGCGTCGGCGAAGGCGGTAACACATCAGACCACCGGCACCCATCGCAAGCAGTGCCAGTGACGACGCTTCAGGCACCGCAGTGGCTGGCCGGCCGGCGCCAGCGGAAATTCCATTCGCCTGATACGCCCAGTCAAACACATGGTAGGAAGTGTAGTCAGCAGCGATTGAGCTGATGTTGACCCAGCCGTAGTAGTCTGTTCCTGCCTGGTTGAAACGGAACCCAATGTACCCTGGGGTCGAGTTTGTGAAGTCACCTGCGGTCACTGAACTTCCGGTCGAATTCAGGAAAAACAGAGTTTTAGGGGTACCTTCATCATCGAAGTCTGTGCTGTCAATCGCGGAATTCGTGAGGAAATTTTTCAGTCCATTAATTGGATTGCCATACAGGTCGGAACCTGCCACGGTGCTGTTGCCCGCGAGCAACGCTACAGCATTTGTGCTTACGAACGCGGACTGTGGAATGTTGGCACCGCCGAAGGCGAGACAAAAGGTAAAGAGCCCTGCATCAAGCAGCGTTTCATCCACCTGGCTGACTTCGTTCCTGACATCCTGATTGATCACACCATAGACAATTTCTGCATCTGCGACTCCGCTGCCCAGCAGCCATGCGCCGCTGGCACTAAGGTAAGCAGCAAGACGTGATTCCAAGGCTTTTTTTAACACCTGATTTGAAGATTGCATGAACATGGCTCCGGAAAGAATTCAGGCTGATCGTGGGGGACGCGCACATCGGGTGCTGTCGGCAGATCCATGGTCCTGAACGAAGAAGACGGTCGAAAAATCACGAGGGGAAAATGAGATTGCCGCACAACGGAAGGGTTTTTCCGATGGAGACGATCACCCGTTCAGTCGCCCTGGGTAGCTATGCTGCTGCGAATCCCTTGCGGAAGCATTTCGCCCAATGCCATTGATCCTGCTGATGGCCTGCTGGGAGCTGACGACCTTCATTCTTTTCGGGCCTAAACGAAGAGACCCTTAAAGAAGCAGATCACGGTCTGAGCATGCATTCAGACTGAGATCTTTCATGCACACCCTATGGATGTTTACCCGCCTCAGCAATTTCTTAACCTGCGTAATCCAAAGCATTTTCACCACTGAAGGTCGATGTAGGGATCCTGCGCGAAGGTTGGTTTTGTTGCGTTTCAGCGATACATGATGCCATTGTCCATCAAAGCGGGTTCTGTGATGTGGTGTGGAGTCAACATGGCCTGCGGATTAACTGAATCGAACGCTCTGATGTGATTACGGATGGCAACACTGGCTGTGGTTGACCGGCAACATCGCACGGATCAGGATGCGCTTAGTGCCGTCAGTGTTCCTGGAAGCAGGAGTGACGACGAGATCGTCGCGGAGTTTTGGGAGGAACCTCAGGGGCAAAGAATCTGAAGGAGATTTGTCAGCTTTTCACCAGATACCGGCGAATCCCTCGTCATACGCCTCTACAGGTGTTTCCGTCTGTAGATGCGTTATTACGCGATCAGCAAAGCTTGCCGAATCTCGACCTTTCTGCCCGACAGTTATTCCTTCTGTACGGACTGCAACTCTTGTCGGAAGCCTGCCTTTCGCACCAATACACCGACCTGTGACACACAGCGGAATTCCATTGGATTGCTTCCCGGCCTTCGTCGATTCAGTGTTTCGAAGGAGGGTTTTTATGCTGGTACTATCAAGGCAGAGCGACGAGACGATTATTATCGGTGATAATATTCGTGTGACAATCGTGGAAGTACGCGGAGACAAAGTTCGAATCGGCATCGATGCACCGCGGGATGTGACCGTGCATCGCCAGGAAATCTATGATGCGATTCGCAGAGACGCACAGGACGGTGTCAAGGCCGTCTAAGCCACCGCGACTGACTGTTCAGCGCGAATGGCCTTCGACAGATTCGTCTGTCAGAGGCCATTCGCGTTTTTTTGCGCTGCGTAGACAACAGCAAGCGAGTTCCGGCGGGTCACGCAGTGAGCAGAACTTTGGAAAAATCGGCCGGCCGTAAGTTGCGGTAAACCGTTGAGCAGGTGACTTCGCCGGCAGGTGTCTGCTACAGTCAACCCGGGATTGACATCGAAGTTCGTTCCGGGCTGGTACCAGGAGTGTTGATATGAGTCACTGCGCCTGCATGTTTCTGGTGGCGACGTTCTGCGTAAAAATCTTTCTCCCGGGACCAGATGAGAACGAATTGGTCACCACCGTTGCGGGAAATGGCGCTGACGCCCCGTTTGTTGCCAGCGGCCGAGCGACTGAAATTTCTGTCGCACAGCCTTTTGGCCTGACGACAGGCCCCGATGGTGCTCTCTACGTATGTGAGGTCGGTTCGCACGTGATTCGCCGCGTGGATCTGGTTTCCGGGCAGTCTGAGGTGATAGCGGGCAGTGGGGTTGCCGGATACTCGGGCGACGGTGGAGTGGCCACTGCGGCAAGGCTGAACGAACCTTATGAGATTCGTTTTGATATCAAGGGAAATCTACTGTTCGTGGAGATGCAGAATCATCTGGTGCGGCGGGTAGATGTCACCACGGGTATCATTTCCACAGTTGCCGGAACTGGACAGCCGGGCTTTTCGGGGGACGGCGGAGCAGCGACGGCTGCCCAGTTGCGGCAGCCGCATTCGATTGCGCTGGATGCCGAGGGAAACCTGTACATCTGCGACATTGGCAATCATCGAATTCGACGGGTCAGCGCTGCATCGGGGCTGATCCAAACATTTGCCGGCACTGGGGAAAGGCGACTGACGCCAGATGGAGCAGGTCTGGATGGGACGCCACTGAATGGGCCGAGAGCGATCGACTATGATGGCCAACATTCGCTTTATCTGGCCTTGCGTGAAGGGAATGCGATTTACCGCATTGATTTACGAAACAGAACTGTTCATCACCTTGCCGGCACCGGTAAGAGCGGCTACGCAGGTGATGGCGGGCCCGCGAAACAGGCCCAGCTGGCCGGTCCGAAGGGGATTGCTGTGACACCCCGTGGCGATGTGTATTTTGCGGACACGGAAAGTCATACCATTCGAGTTTACCGAGCTGCAGAGGGGATCGTGCAAACGGTGATGGGTGACGGAATCAGGGGAAACGGTCCGGATGGGCCGGCAGCTTCCTGTCGACTGGACCGGCCGCATGGAGTGTTTGTGGACAGTTCTGGACGTCTGTTCGTCGGGGACAGCAATAATCACCGGGTACGGGTCATGCCAATCCAGGGGCCGTAGTGGTTGGTCGGTGCTCTCCGGATTAGTCTTTGCTGCGTTCCGCGGGTTGCGGGTTGCGGGTTGCGGGTTGCGGCTGGCGGGTTGCGGGTTGCGGGTTGCGGGTTGCGGCTGGCGGCTGGCGGCCTCTTTCAGTGCCGCGAGGATTCGCAATGCCCGACTGTCTTTGGAAGCGGTTAGCGTGTGTGCTGTTCTGTTCGTGGCAGGGACACCGGCAAATGTTCTATCAGACTGCTCGGAGCTCCCGGGGGAGACATTAGCCTTGGGCCTCGTGTGGTGGTTTCCTGTGCCGGATCGATCCGCAGATTGACCGCGTCGGCGTCTCGAGTATCCTCGCCGACAGGCCTTGCAGGTCGAACGCCGCTGTCCACTGCCAGTTGGAACCCCAGAAATGGAAACGGGGAATTGCTGTCCATCTGCATAAAAGCGCCGTCGTAGCGGCACCCGCAGAGTGTTGCCGTGAGCAGAAACAGAGCGAAGTATTTCACTGGCATTCCGAAGAATTCCAAAAGTGGTGGCCGGGTTGAATCTTACGGGCCCGAGTGACTGCTTAAAAAATTGGTATAAGTTCGCGAAGGGTAGGCTGAGACTGGTCTTTCAGGAAGACGATTTCGTCGTGGACACCCATGTGTGCAGGACAAATTCCGGAACCCTGCGGATGCGGGACGTTTGACTGAGTTGCGTCCTGCAGATTCTGCTGGTTTGCATTCAGGAAAGCCATCTGCGGGAAGGCTTGTGAATCTCAGAGGGCCGCTGCGAGTATGGCACCGGGAACACCAGACGCATTGCCTTTTTGAGCGGCTGTTGGAATGTCCTCAAAGAATAATCGGGAGTTTCCGCGTCGTCGTACCGGTTGCGTCCCGCGGCAATGTCGCTCAGAATGCCGAGATATTCCTCGCCAGTCGATTGGCGACCGGCGACCGCGTGAAATTGTTGTAGGTGCGATTTGCTCCGCACAGGTTCGGGCTTCGCTCGTGTGTTTTGCCGCATCTGTTTCTCCCTTCCAGACAGGTTCGTTATGGACGCTCCACTGCAGTTTCCGAAGTGGCAAGTTGTGGGGCTGCTGGCACTTTGCCTTCCTGTTCTGGGTTTGCGGACGGTACGAGGACAGGAAATTGCGGTCCTGCGAGGCCATAATGGTGCAGTGATGATGGCTGCATTCGGGCAGGATTCAATGCGTGTTGTGACGGCTGGAACGGATCTCCAGGCCAGACTCTGGGATGTCAGGTCCGGCACGACAATACAGACGTTCGCCCAACACACCGGACCACTTTACACACTGGCTGTCAGCGGGGATGGTCAGACGCTGGTCACGGGATCTCAGGACAACACGGTGCGTCTATGGGATCTGCCCCTGCATCTTCCTGTACGGCGTTTGCAGGACGCAGGGCCCGCTATGTCGAACCTGACACTGACGACTGACGGACAATCGCTGATTGGAACATCTGCTGATTTCGCTGTGCGACTCTTTTCATTGCCAGGCGGGGCAGCATCGCCGCCTGTTTCCCGGCAGGGGCATCAGGCAGTCGTTTTGTCGTCAGCCGTGCGTGGTGATGGCGCGATGTTTGCGACGGCGGATGCCAGTGGAACGATCCTGTTCTGGACACCGGACATCGAAACGCCTGTCGCAAATGTGTCGGCGCATGCGGGAGCCGTGAGCCGTTTGTTTTTTCCCGCTGGAAATCAACAACTGCTCTCGGCGGGAGACGACGGATTGCTCAGGCAGTGGCAATTACCTGCAGCGGTAACAAAGACGCTGCTGACTTCCAGCACGGCTATAACGGCCATGTCGGTGAATCCGGGTCAAAACAGCATGCTTCTGGTTCCAGCTGGTCAGCCCTGCAGGCTGATTGGTCTGCAAACCGGGGAAACACTGAGAGATTTTCCCGCAGCCGGCGAAAACATCACGGGGGTGGCTGTCAGCAGTGACAATTCGTGGGCTGCCTTCACTGCCTCGACCGGCGAAATCAGGATTCTTAACTTAGGTGATGGATCAATCAGAGGACGGCTGGCCGGACACACTGGGGCGGTGACGGATGTTGCCGTGCATGCGGACGATCAGCATCTGGCCACAGCCGGAGAGGATGGGACGGTTCGCCTGTGGAAACTTCCAGTCGCAGCGAAGCCGATGCAGGGACATTCATCGCCCCTGAAGGGGCTTGTGGCGGCATCAAATGGACAGTGGTTCGTGACGTTTGCAGACGACCAGACTTTACGCATCTGGAATTCATCCGGGGCAGTCACACAGCAGTTGACCGGTCATGGAAACCCAATCACTGCCGCGGCGATTCGCCATGACGATGCACAGGTGGCATCTGGCGATGAGCAGGGCAATGTTCGCCTCTGGAATCCTGCAGGTGCGACCGTGGAAGGACTGGTGGCGGCGCATGCCGGCGCGATACGCAGTCTTGTCTATTCGCCGGATGGTACACGATTGCTGACTGCGGGAGCGGATGGGATTGTGCGAGCCTGGACGCTGCCGCTGCCGATTCAGGCACCGGGTTCAGAAAACGACGCGCCGAAGCCAGTGTGGGAATTTCGATCACCGGATAACGAAGCGTTGGTGCAGTTGGAACCAGTTTCCCCGGAACTCGGCTGTCTTGCGGTGTCGGCATCCGGCACGCGTATCTTTCGTATTCAGTGGAATGGTGAATTGGCAGCAACGATTGATTCACCAGGCGGGGCCATTCGCACTGTGGATGCAACACCGAGTGGCCATTCAATTCTGGGGACGACGGATTCGGGCATCATCCATCTATTTGGCGCGGACTTAACACTGCTGCGTTCCCTGCCTGCGATCGAAGGCCTTGTTTCCGCTCGATGGGACAGGACGGGCACATGGATTGCGGTGTGTGACCAGCAGCCGCGAGTGAGGGTATTGCATGGCAAAACGGGACGTGTATCCGAGGAGATCCCGGTTGCGATGCCGCTGATGCAGGCCGCCTGGACGACGCCGGATCAGAATTCGATTGCGGCCATCGGAATTGCCAGCGAGGGTGTGGTGGTGCAGCGAAGTCTGCAACAGATTCAGGATGGTCTGCAGCCTGGTGCTGTCAGCATTGCGATGTCTGCCGATCGGCAGACACTCTTTGTTGGGGGAGCGGATGGGCTGGTTCGACAGTGGAGTCTGATGACAGGAGAAACGGTACGCACCATGGCAGCGGGGAGCCCGATCGCTGACCTGACACTGTCCGGGAATGGTCAGATCCTGGCGGTACTTTGTGATGATGGGTTGTTGCGATGCTGCAAGCCCGATTTTACTCTGCTGTCGACATCCGCATTTCCCGCAAAGTCGCGCAGGATCACATTGACCGCAGACGGAAGCCGAGCGGCGACAGCCGGACTGGATGGGATAGCGCGTGTGTGGGACACGAGCACGGGGATTTTGCTGCAGTCTTTTGCGGATCATTCTGCTGGAACGTCGATGCAGGCAATTTGCTTTCTGCCCGACAACAAAACTTTGGTGACATCCGGAGACGATCGCACGATTCGTGTGGCAGCCACGTCGGTGCTTAAAGCTGTTCCTCTGACCACTGCGAAGCTGCATGATGTCGTCTCGGTTGCTGGCGGTGCCTCGTTGCTGCATGCCAGTGATGCGGGGATCGTCGAATTGACGTCAGTGGCCTCTGGAAAATCAGAGCGACGCTATGCAACTATGAATCAGCAGGTCATTGCGGTGGCAAGCCGTCCGGACAGTCAACGGTTTGCCGGAGGCTGCGAATCGGGAGACGTGCTTATCTGGAATGCAAATTCCGGCGATAAACTTCTGCAGTCACTGAGCGTCGAGTCTGCGGTCACAACGATGCAGTGGAGTGGTGACAATCAGCGTCTCGCGGTGGCCACTGCGGCGAACGCAGTGTTCATTTACGGGCCATCGCTTCCAGGCGTACAGCCGCCAGTGGAACTGGTTTTGTGGCAGAAACTGCAGTGTGATGCGGCAATTGGGCGAATTCAGTTTGCTGCAGATGGTCGCAGACTGTTCACAGCACTCGCAGACGGACGACTTGAAGAATGGGTGTGCTCTGGTCCCGGGCAGCGTCGGCAGTATCAGCATGGTGGACCGGTTTATGGTGTTGCCGTGACGAAAGACGGGACAGTCGCTGTATCCTGCAGTGTGGATCAGACCGTACGAGTCTGGGACAATCTGACGGGACAGCAGAAGTTTCAGCTGAACGGCCACACCGGGCCGGTGCATTCGGTTGCGATCAGTCCAGACGAAACGTTTGCTGTTTCATCCGGTTCCGATGGCACTCTTCGATTGTGGGACATCGTGGGAGGGCGACAATTAAAACAGTTAATTACGCTGGATAAGACGATGTATTCCGTATCAATTCATCCGCTTGGAGGGATGGTGGCCGCAGCGGGGGCGGATCGGAAAATTCACGTTCTGGAGATGACAACCGGGGCAGAAATTCGGACCCTGACAGGCCATACCGATTATATTCACTCGGTGACATTCAGTCCGGATGGCAGTCGAATTCTCAGCTATGGATATGCCGGACAGATGAAAGTCTGGAATACCGCGGACGGACAGCTGATTCATGAGCGTAAAGTGGGGCAGATCGGAAATTCCGCTCGCTACTCACCGGACGGCAGGTTTATTGTGGTGGGCAGTGGCGATGGGACAGCCACTGTCATGGCGGCCCCATAGTTCTGCTGGATGCGATTGAAACGAGTGTTAGGAGGCCAGAACGGCAGTGCGGGACGCGCACCCATGGTGAGTGTCCACAGTTCGCTGCGTGGCGCTCAGAAACGCGCGCCGGTGAGCACGTGGAAATGTTCAGGACCGTTCGTCTCTTGTGGCCAGCCACTGGTCCATCGTACAGACAACTTCGCGTGCATGTGCGCCGTTGTAGTCTCCGACAATGCCGTCCTGGGCCATGTAATCAATCATGCGGGCGGCCCGTCCATAACCAATCCCAAGTGCTCTCTGCAGCAGCGAGACACTGCCACGGCCTTCTCGAATGACGACCTCGACAGCACTGTCGTACAGCTCATCATGCTGTCGGCTTCCGGGATCTCCACCACCGCCGCCGCCTGAGGACTGTGCTGCCTGAGAAGTCAGCTTCATCAGATCAGCGTTGTATTCAGGGTCCACATCGCTATAGAAGTGAATAATGGCGTTGATTTCCTCGTCACTGACGTACGTTCCCTGAGCTCGTGTCAGGTGACTGGTGGACGGAGCGAGATAAAGCATGTCCCCGCTGCCCAGAAGACGCTCCGCTCCGCACTCATCCAAAACCACCCGGCTGTCCATCTTGCTGGCGACCTGGAAGGAAATCCGCGCTGGAAGGTTTGATTTGATAAGTCCCGTGATCACGTCTACTGTGGGTTTCTGAGTTGCCAGAACAAGATGGATACCGACAGCTCTGGACTTCTGTGCCAGACGAATGATGTAGGCTTCGACCTCCTTTCCTGAGGTCATCATCAGATCTGCCATTTCATCGGCGATGATCACGATATATGGCATTCGATCCGGGACTTCGGAGGCATCAGGATCCGCTTCTGCAAGTCCCAGCCGATCCAGCACGTCAGCACGGCCCATCTTATTGAAACTATCCAGATGTCGTACGCCAACGCGAGCGAGAAGATCGTAACGTTCCTCCATCTTGTCGACGGCCCATGCCAGTACGGCTTCGGCTTTCTTCATATCCGTGATCACCGGATGCATCAGATGCGGAATTTTCTTGTAGGGACTGAGTTCAACCATTTTCGGGTCGATCATCAGCATGCGTACTTCATCGGGAGTTCGCGTCATCAGCAGA
>CAIQIE010000247.1 GCA_903871805.1 uncultured Planctomycetaceae bacterium
ACCTGGTTGAACAAACCGTTTTTTCGCATTCTGTGTCCCGCTCAACCCGCTGTGGCCGGCAGGAGCTTCAGTCACATGCACCGCAGCACCGGGAACTGCCGGTGCCAATACCGCTTTCCCGGCAACAGCCGATGTCCCAGCTCCCGTCCTGACCGACGGTGTCGGGGCGGACAGATTTCGAATGGGAAGTGGCTTGCCGGGTCGTTCCGCCAGCGACGGCGCCTGACCCGCAGGCACATGAGGCTGAAAGCGGCCAGGAACAGAATTGCCACCGGGCTGCCGGACTCCGGCGGCAACGCTTCCTGAGGCAGGCGGAACGGCCACAGGTTCTCGATGCGTCGGAGGTACCGGTGGCACCACAGCAGCCTCCGCTTCCTTCTTATCCCGACCTGTGATTTTCCCAATGAACTTCTGAAAGACATTCTTTTTCGGAGCTGGCGCCGCTGGCTTCTGTCTCACAAGGTGCGACTGCATGTTGCGTGCGTTTGGCAGGTCCTGCTGCCGCATCGACGGCATCTCCTGACCACTCTCCTCGAACAGCCTGTTCAGCTCACCCGACACAGGTCCGGAGTTATGAGATGCCGCATGGACCGGCATCTTCCCGGTAGCCGCCGTCGATGGCTTTGTCGTGTTGTCAGCCGCCACCGCCGTGGCGCCAGCCGGCAGTGATGTCACTGTCGAAACAGCCGCTGCAAGTAATGCACGGCGAAGCATTTTTTGATTTTTCATGAGTCCTTTTCCTGTTCCGACAAAACTCCCGCAGCGTCAGAACCAGCACCTCGGCGCAGATTCCAAACTGCAGAAAAACAATTCAAGGCTCGAGAACTCCACACCAGATCACACCCAACCCAATACTCCCCATGGCCAACATCCGACCTGCAGACTGTCCAGCGGGAAATGTGGATTGGCGGTACACTCCGAACCCTCGCTAACCTTTGTATCGTCGGTTCCAAAAAGCACGGTTGTTTCAGTTGCTCCGGTTTTGCCGTCGTTATGAAAGACAGGATGACTAACTCTCGCAAAACCGGAACGACCACCAAAGACACCCCAAACCACCCAATCCACCATAATCAAGGCGAATTTCCGGCAGCTGAAATTGAAAACAGCTGTGCTTCATGATCAAGCAAAGGCACTTTCCCGGTGTGCCGGCCAATGCCTGTTCAGACTATGCCGGCAACCTGGATACTGCGGCCGCTGCTGCGGTTTTCACAAAATCAACAACGCATTTGATGCCCCACGACAGGCCCCAGCGCGCCACCGCTGGCGTGCGCAGCATGCCTTGCTGCTGATCTCACCCACTCGACGGCCGCCACGATCCCATGCAGCCCCGCTTCGATTTGCTACAATACCGCCTGCGAAGATCTTCTCCTTCGCATCAGATTGCAGGTTCCCGCCGGTCACGGAAAAGGCAGCTCAGTCATGGCTCAGGATGTCACGGTCTCAGGCAACATTGGCACAACGCACCAGCCACCGCTCGTTGTTCAGGTCGAGTACGGCAGTCGCTGGCCACAACGCACACAACGTCTCGTGGCGATCATTCTGATCGGATCCCTGCTGCTGAACGCCTGGTTTCTGACTGACCCGCTGGCCTATTCACGCCCGGAGATTCCGGAACAATTTGTCGATGGTCAAAAGGGTGCTGCAGATCGAATCGCCATCGTCCACGTCGAAGGCATGATTAGTCCACCTTTCACAGAACGCTGGATCCGACAGTTTCGGCAGGCAGCAAAGGATGATTCCGTCAAAGGTGTTCTGCTGTCCATCGATAGTCCCGGAGGTTTTGTGGCAGACAGCCATCAGCTTCATCGCGAGATTCGGAAACTCTCCGAAAAGAAGCCGGTCTACGTTTCCATGAAACGCCTGGCTGCTTCCGGAGGCTATTACATTGCCGTCGCTCCCGGCCAACAGTCGCGAATCTTTGCGGAACCTACCACGTGGACGGGGTCGATCGGTGTCATCATCGCTCGGTACAACGCCACAGAACTGGCTCGAAAAATTGGCGTCACCATGGAACCCCTGGTCACCGGTCCGCTGAAGGATACGCTGAACCCGTTTCGCGATATGACCGCTGAAGAAACAAAGGTCTGGGATGCGATCCTGAAGGACGCTTTCGACCGCTTCATCTCTGTCATTGAAGAAGGACGTCCGGATCTGACAGCCGCCGCTATCCGTACCCTGGCCACCGGGCAGATTTACACCGCCAGTCAGGCTCTGACTAATCACCTCGTGGATGAAATTGGCTATCAGGAGGATGCCGTCAATGCTCTGGCAGCCACGCTGGGGCTGAGCGCATGGGAAACATTTGAATATCGCTCCACACCAGGCCTGATTGATGCCATCCTTGGATCGCGTATCGAGCCACCATCCGTGACCGAACAGTTTATGGAATCCACCGTTCCCAAAGCCATGTATCTGGCTTCATGGAACCCATTCGTGCCAACGCGATAATCTTCGAGGGCCGCTGGCTTTTTCTGCTGATCAGTCGGTGTCGAATCTGCGGTCCCGACTGAGCCTTTCCAACAGCTCCTGCCGTGCGCGAAAAATCCGGCTGCGTACTGTGCCCGTTGGGATGCTCAGGATGTCGGCAATCTGTTCGTAGGAAAATCCGTCGATTTCCCTGAGTATCAGCGGGTGACGAAATTCCTCAGGAAGCTGCTGCAACGCCCGGCGAACCTGCAGAATCTCCTCGGCCTGCTCCATCGCATGCGCAGGGCCTGCAACTGTACTTGCGTCCGTCAGTTCAATTCCGGCGACGTCGTGCAGATGATCCAGCGACCCCGCGGACACGACGGGCCTGCGAAAGTGACTTGCTGCCGCATTAAAGGCAATGCGATACAACCACGAGTAAAACGACGAGTCGCCTCGATAGGATGCCAGTTTCTGCCATGCCAGCATAAACGCCTGCTGAGCAATATCAAGGGCGTCTTCACGTGAGGACAGCGTGTGCTCCAGACTATGAACCAAACGGTCCTGATAGCGTTGCACAAGCAGATCAAACGCGCGGGAATCTCCCTTCAGCGTCGTCTCTATCAGTTGCTGGTCCGTTTGCTGATCCACTTATGGAATACTCCGAACGATTTCCTTCCGAGCGGCGAATTCCCGCTGTGACAGTCGAAACTGCCTCCTTTCAGCCGGCTGTCTTTACGACCGCCGCCTTTGTCAGCGTTCTGTGTCGCGAAAAATAATACATTCCCGCAAGTCCCGCGGCGATCAGCCCCAGACTGAAAATTTCGGCATCATTCAGGCCCACCTTAAACGGGTCAATGTCATCCCGAAGTGATTCAATTCCATAGCGACTGACTGGATAAATGATCGCAAAGAGGCAAAGTACGGCCCCGTCAAAGGGCCTGCGCCGAAAAAACCAGGATAGAACTGCGGCCATTGTAAAAGCTGCAAGGGAACTGTAAATCTGCGTTGGATGCAGCCACCCTGTCGCGGTGGCCTGCGGGTCCAGTAATCCCTTTTCTACCATCTTCTGAAAGGTCAGACTGTCCGGAGGAAAGCGAACGGCCCACGGAAGGTCACAGGCTCCCCCGTAACAGCACCCATAAAGAAAACAACCAAGCCGACCAAAGCCTTCCCCCACAACCAGCGAAGGAGCCAACACATCCAGAACCGGGATCACAGAAATCTTTCGCAACTTGCAGAAGGCAACAATCCCGACAATCCCCCCAAGAACGCTGCCATAAAACACAATGCCGCCATCCCACAATGCGATCGCAGCCACCAGCTTTGCAACTCCTGTCGAATTGGAAAACGCCGGACTGCCATGCCGAACCAGATAGTAAACTCGGGCACCAATCAGTCCCGGAATCAGGACCCACATCAGCATGTCCCAGATCAGGTCCGGTGGCTGCCCAATTGTCTGAATTCGCTTCGCCGCAAGCCAGCTGGCCGACACAAACCCAATAAACATCATGAAGCCATAGCCAAAGATCGGTACCCCATCACGAACAATTGCAATATCCGGCTGCAGCACCAGCAGCGACAGAAATCCCGCAGGAATTATCAGCCAGAACCCCACAGATAGCGCAGATTCCGTGATATTGCCGGTCCTTCGGCACATCACCGCAAAAGCGATTCCGGTCACAATCAGCCAAACCAGAATCAACCATCCGGCACCAACAAACAATTCGTTACCCGCCGCCTGAAATCTCCAGGCAGAATCAAACACAAATCGAAGCAAATGCGTTCGCATAACAGTCCTCAGTCACCACCCCAGGGAAATCCCAGGCTGGTGAATCGTATGCGGATTTGACTTTTCCGGGTAGGCAGAAGCCGGAACCAGGCACAAAAGGCAACCTTTCGCTCGCCAGTGTTCGCCCCCCTGACAATTGCGGAACACATCAGAATTCCAGCAACAGGTTGTCAATCAGACGTGTGGTGCCCACCTTCGCTGCAATCAAGGCCACACCACTCGTACCCCGCTGCCATGTTTCCAGCGGAGCCAGAGTCTGTGGGTCTGCAACCGTTGCATACTGCACCTGCATTGTTCCGGTCGCTTCCAGATGGGCTCGCATGCGTTCTGCAATCTCCGCCGGAGCCGCCAGACTTTCCCTGGCAAGCTGCTCAGCCAGTTGCAGGGCCTGAAAAATCTCCGCAGCAACCGCACGATCCGCTGCCGACAGGTAACGATTGCGACTGCTCATCGCCAGGCCGTCCGATTCACGAATAATGGGACAGGTCACCACCGTCACCGGTATGTTCAGATCCAGCACCATGCGGCGAATGATCAGCTGCTGCTGGAAGTCCTTCTGGCCGAAGTAGGCCAAATCAGGTTCCGTGATCTGAAACAACTTCGTCACTACCGTCGTTACACCGTCAAAATGCCCGGGACGATGCGCCCCCTCCAGAACCGTCGACAGTTTTGTCACTCGCACAATTGTCTCGGCATCCGCAGCGTACATCTCAGAAATCTGCGGCGTGAAAACCAGGTCAGCACCGGCGGCACGACACATTTCCAGATCCGCCTCCAGAGTCCGAGGATACTTTGAAAAATCTTCATTCGGGCCAAACTGTGTGGGATTCACGAAGATTGTGGCCACGACAAAATCACATTCCGCACGAGCCCGCTGCACCAGACTGACATGCCCCGGATGTAACGCACCCATGGTCGGAACGCAACCAATCCTCAGACCTCTTCGACGAGCATCCCGAATCGCCGCATGGGTTTTCAGGGGAGACGGTTCAACATGCATAACAGGCTATACCAATCCAGAATCTGGTTGTCAGTGAGTTTATCGAGCAACATCCGGAACACAGCTGCACCGGTACTATCCAGGATCACCGCGGCGTAGACGCCAACTCACCAAAACCTGACACGAACTCAGGTCCGATTCCGCTCGGCCGCCTACCCAGGTTGTTTCCCGGGCACTGCTGATCCTCTGATCGGAATCATGAACTGCCCAATGGACTGTGTCGAGCCGGGCTCCCATCTGCCCGGACATTTTTCCCGGTGATTCAGACCTTCCGCTTCGCAATACAGTTCTCACAGCCCAAAACTGCCGCTAAAACATACAAACTTCAAAAACTGCCGTCCCCAGCCTGCGCAACTCAGCATGCTATGCCCCCTGACACTCGATGGCGTTTCCCCGGAGATGGAATTCATGCGCTCGTTCCTGTGGACCACCGCTCTGCTCAGTTTTCTGATCTGCCAGCCTGTGCCGGCCGGGGACGCCGAGTCCGCTTCGCTGCTGGTCTCGCAGTCCGGCGTTCAGGGAGGACTCGTTGTCCACCTTGGAAATGTCAGTGGTGAGTTCCTTGCAGGACTTCGCCAAACCTCGTCATTTCAGGTGCATGGACTGTCGACAGATCCCTCCGGACCAGATCCGGCACGCAGTCAGATACAGGCCGCAGGCGTCTACGGAGACGTGTCCGTCATTCCGTTCACCGGTGATCAGCTGCCTTACGTGGACAACATGGTCAACCTGTTCATCGCGCAGACACCCAGTCTGATTGATCGACAGGAAATCCTGAGGGTCCTTGTGCCAAACGGCGTGGCTCTGCTTCCCACTGGGGATGGCCAATGGGAAAAGGTTGTCAAACCGCGTCCGAAAAACATCGATGAATGGTCGCATTACCTGCATGACGCAACTGGTAATGCCGTAGCCCACGATGAAGTTGTTAATTCGCCCCGGCACCTGCAGTGGGTCGGAAGTCCCCGATGGTCTCGGCACCACGATCGCATGGCCAGCATGAGCGCCCTGGTGTCAACCAACGGACGCATGTTCTATATCATGGATGAAGGCAGCCGGATTTCCATTCAATTGCCCTCCAAATGGAAACTAATTGCCCGTGATGCCTTCAACGGCACCATTCTGTGGAAACGCGAAATCACTGAATGGCAGAATCAGTTGTGGCCTCTAAAAAGTGGTCCGACCCAACTGTCCCGCAGACTTGTCTCAACCGACAACGAAGTCTACGCACCTCTCAGTGACAATGGGCCTCTGGAGGCCCTTGATGCTGCCACCGGAAAAAGCCTCCGAATCTTTGAGGGTACGGAGGCCACCGAAGAAGTCATTCATGTTAATGGCCGCCTGTTTGTGGTCGTTCGAAAGGGAAAAAGTGAACGCGAAGAATACGCGCCAGCCAATGGTCGTGTTGGCGATCAGGCAAAAGTGAATCAGGAATTCTTCTGGAATGAAGAGCCTCGCATCGTCATGGCTTTTGACGCCGCATCCGGCAGACAACTCTGGGCAAAACAAACGCGCATCTCACCACTGACACTGGCCGCCGACAGTGAAAATGTCTACTACCATGATGGCGAATCCCTGTACTCGCTGGATCAGGAAAACGGAAATCCCACATGGATCACAGAACCTGTCACTCGCCGCCGACAGTTCACGTTTAACTTCGGCCCACGACTGGTCATCTACAAAGATGTGGTGCTGTACGCCGGTGGTGATGGCAGGATGATCAGCGTCGATACCGCAACCGGCAAACAACTCTGGGAATCCAATCATCCAAACAGCGGATATCAATCCCCGCAGGACCTGATGGTGGTCGACGGACTTGTCTGGTGCGCTCCCACAACGTCCGGAAAAGACACCGGTATCTTTACTGGGCGCGATCCCCGTTCCGGAGAAGTCAAAAAGGAATTCGCTCCGGATATCGACACCTACTGGTTTCATCATCGCTGCTACATCGCCAAGGCGACAGACAACTTTCTGATCCCCTCCCGAACAGGCGTCGAATTTGTCGACATTAAAAAGGAACACTGGGATATACATCACTGGGTCCGCGGTGGCTGTCTTTATGGTGTCATGCCCTGCAACGGACTGACCTACACGCCCCCGCATAATTGCGCCTGCTATCCGGAAGCCAAACTGTTCGGGTTCAATGCACTCGCTCCCACAGCCCCGACAAGGCCTGTTCCTGCAAATGTTCCCGAAGCAGGTCGGCTCACCCGCGGCCCTGCCTTCGAAACGCCACTGAAAGCCGTCCGCGAATTCGATGGGAATGATGACTGGCCAATGTTTCGACATGACCAGAAACGCAGCGGAACATCACGTCAGGAAATTCCTGCAGATGTAGCCATTCAGTGGGATGTTCCACTCGGCGGTCGACTGACCTCACCAGTTATTGCAGATGGTCGCGTTTACGTAGCTCAGATCGATACACATACACTGCATGCCCTCAACCAGCAGGATGGAACCAGAGACTGGTCCTTCATCGCAGGAGCCCGCATTGATTCTCCCCCAACCCTTGTCGCCGGACGAACGCTGTTCGGCTGTGCAGATGGCTGGGTGTATTGCCTGAAAGCAGATGACGGACAACTCGTCTGGAAATACCGTGTCGCGCCACTGGATCGTCGAGCCATGGCGTTTGAACAACTGGAATCGCTCTGGCCAGTTCACGGCAGCGTGCTGATCAAAGACAACGTCGTCTGGGCCGTCGCCGGACGCTCCAACTTCCTTGACGGCGGCCTCCGACTCGTCCGCCTCGACCTGCTGACCGGAGAAAAACTGTCCGAAACCATCATGGATGAAACAAATCCGGAAACTGGCAACAACATTCAGGAAACATTGAAAATTCTGCAGATGCCAGTGGGACTTCCGGACATTCTCGTCGCGGATGACAAATTCGTGTACATGAAATCACAGAAGTTTGATCTGCAGGGAAATCGGCTGGAAATCGGCCCGGTTTCCGGAGACTTCGTCGAACAGGGCTCCGCACAACGCGGTGAAGGTGTGCATCTGTTTGCCCCCATGGGATTTCTTGACGACAGCTGGTTCCATCGATCGTACTGGATCGTTGGAAAAAACTTCGCCGGCGGACACGGCGGCTACTATCAGGCCGGTCGCTTCGCTCCCTCCGGAGATATCATGGTCAACGGCGGTGGTTACGTCTTCGGATATGGCCGAAAGCCGGAGTACTTTCGCTGGACCACCACCATGGAACGCCAGCTGTACGCTGCATCACCCGAACCCCCGGCCGTTCCCGAAAACTTCGGAAAAAAAACGACAGCGACCGAAGGCAAAAAAGCAGCCGCAGTCAGCCAGTTCGCGCAGTTTGGCAAGGCACCCGCTCTGGATCCCACAGGAAAACCCATCACTCTGGAAGCGTGGATGACCGCCACCAATCCCAATGGTGTGATTGTGGCACGAGGCGGGCCGCAGGAAGGATTTGCACTGACCATGGAAACCGGTAAACCGACCTTCCTTGTGCGAACTTCCGGACAACTCGCCTCAGTGGCAGGCCCCAAACGCATTGTGGGTGGCTGGCATCATCTGGTGGGCATCCTTGGCCAGGACAGGAAGATGCGACTTTACGTGGACGGTCAACTCGCCGCAGAAGGTGAAGCCCCCGGATTGCTGACCAAAGACCCGGCACAGGCGCTGGATATTGGCGACGATACGGGCAGTGCTGTTGGCGAATACGCCTCCCCAAATCAGTTTGTCGGGATCATCGACGAAGTGCGGCTGTATTTCGCTGAAGTCGATACCGCCACCGTGGAAGCCAGATACCGCGAAGCCGCTGAAATGCATCCGGAACCCGCACTCGTCGTCAGCTTCGACGATGGTACCGCTCGCGACATGTCCCTGCATCGAAATAACGGCACACTCAGCGGCGGCAAACCCATCGAAGGAAAATTCGGACAGGCCATTCAGTTCAGCGGAAAAAAATCCGGCGCCGGAAAACAGAACAACGGCATCGCTGCGAATGCTCCCAACAGTCTCATCGAACCCAAATGGAACGTAGATGTGCCTGTCTACGTTCGCGCTATGGTCCTCTCCGGCTTTCACCTGTTTATCGCCGGACCACCGGACCTGATTAACGAAGAAGCGACCTTTCAGCAACTCGCACAGAAAGACTCCTCTGTCGAACAACTGCTGGCAACGCAGGATGCTGCGATACAGGGACAGCAGGGAGGCAAGCTGGTTACCGTCAACTCAGAGACCGGCGAAATCCTCCACACACTGGAACTCAATACGCTTCCTTCATGGGATGGCATGGCTGCAGCATGCGGACAGCTGTTTCTGACCACGCTCGATGGACGCATTCTGTGCTTCAGCGGCAGGTAATTTCCTGACGGACATTCCAAACCAGACGATACTTGGTGACCTATGAGTTCTCGACCAGCACATTCCATCGGGATCAGGTCTGATAAAAACAGGGCCGGCAGCCGCGCACGCTGGTGGTTCGTTCCGGCACTGCTCACCAGCATTGCCGTATCCACAATTGCCGTCGCCTGCAACATTCCCGTCTTTCGGTACGCCCTTGAACGATGGACTCCGGACATCTGCGAAATCCTGATTTTCACCAGTGATCCCCTGAATGCCGAAGACGAAACATTCGTTCGTAATCTGGAACGGCAATCCATCACTGCCAGCGGACCAGCGAATTCCCGTGTTGTCCGAGCCGAACTCTCGTCACTCACTCCGGACCTGAAAGACGTGTGGCAGTCCCTGCAGCAAACTCCAAACCTGAAACCGCCCTATGTTGTTATTCGCTCTCGACACGGAAAAGAACGCATCGTCAACCACTGGTCCGGACCGCTCAAGGAAACCACGAGCGTACCGATTCTGAAGTCACCGATCAGAAAACAACTGGCACAGCGTCTGCAGAAAGGCGACTCTGTTGTCTGGCTGGTTCTGAAACCCGCACAAGTGGATGCAAAGGATTCTGCCGCCACAGCGGCCTGCCTGAAGCTGCTGAAAGAACAATGTGCAGCACTGCCCGCGCAATTGGAACTGCCGGAAGGCATTGGTCTGCAGGGATCGGAACTGTACTCAGAAGTCCCCCTGCTGCTGCAATTTTCCGTGCTGGAACTGGACCGCGCAGATCCGAAGGAACAGTACCTTGTCAGGCAACTGGCAGGATTTCAAAAGCAGGCCTTCGACGCAGGGGAACCACTCGTCGTGCCTGTGTTTGGTCGAGGCCGGGCGTTAGAGGTGATCCCGGCCTCGCAGTTGAACGCGGACCTGATCCATGATCTTACCCAGTTTTTGTGTGGCGCATGCTCCTGCCAGGTGAAGGAGCAGAATCCGGGATTCGATCTGCTGATCAGCACATCCTGGAACACAATCCTGTTTGGTGAAGACGCCGAACTACCACCTCCCCCACCAGCCCAGGGCACCGGCCGCACCGAAAAGCCAACACTCCTGCCCATTCCCCCCGGCCGACAATCACCCCGGAAATAATCCCCTCCCAACCAGCCTTCTTCCCCTGTCCTTCTCCACTACAAGGTGCCATGCACCTTGATTACAGGCAAGGTAAAAGGTGCCATGCACCTTGATTACAGAAACAAGAATTTCTACACTTCTTTCTCTCATTTCCACTCCACTTCTGTGCGGAGCCACAGGCATGCCACGGGTTAATCGGCAAGAGATCATTGCAGACGGGGAAATTCAGGTGTTCCATGTCGTCAACCGCTGTGTCCGCAGGACGCATTTGTGCGGGAAGGATCGCCAGTCGAAAAAGGATTACTCGCATCGCAGGGAATGGATTCGCCAGCGGCTGGAATTCCTCGCAGGTATCTTTGCCGTGGATATTCTGGGTTTTGCCGTGATGAGCAATCATCTGCATGTGGTGGTCAGAACTCGGCCGGATGTTGTCACGCCCTGGTCGGATGACGATGTGGCTCGCCGGTGGTGGAACTTGTTTCCGAAGCGAAAAAACAAAGACAAATCACCGGCGGAACCTACCGAAGAGGAGTTGGCAAAGATTAACAGCAGCCCCAATGGGATGAAGGAAAAGCGTCGGCGGCTATCGAATTTGTCGTGGTTTATGAAGTGTCTGTGTGAACCGATTGCGAAGGAAGCGAACCGGGAAGACAAAGTTCGGGGGCACTTCTGGGAATCCCGCTACAAGGCACAACCGCTGCTGGATGAAATGGCCATTGCGGCCTGCATGGCGTACGTGGACCTGAATCCCATTCGAGCCGGAATCGCGGAGGCTCCTGAAACCAGTGATTTCACTGGTGCTCAGGCGCGTATTCAGGATCGCCAGGAGGCACAATCCAATCGCACGACCGAAGTGCAAGCAGTGAAGACAGAGCACGGCCAGCGCGCTGGTTGGCTGGCTCCTGTGGAACTGGAGCCGAAACTGAAGAAGGTTCGTGAAAAACTAACCCCACGGCGAGCCAGCAACAAGGGCTGCCTATTCATATCACTGGATCAGTACCTGCAGTTGCTGGACTGGACGGGGCGACAATTGCGACGGGATAAGCCGGGAGCGATTTCCGGGGATCTGAAGCCGATCATAGAGCGACTGGATTGCACCGTAGAATCCTGGCTGGACCTTGTACAGAACTTCCGACGGCGCTTCCGCACGGAAGTTGGGCGTCCCGAGGCTCTTGCCGGGGTCGGTACGCTGCGACGAAACTGCCGCACATCGAACCACAAAAGCTGAGCACCCGATGAGTTACAAGTCTCGTCATCCATTTGACTTACAAGCTCAGGTGCATGGCACCTGTGTCTGGCAACATCTTCAAAAGCACCATGTCGTTCGCCAACAAGCCTGTCACAACGCCCGAAGTTTCAGATACACTCGCTGCACTTCCTTCAGACAGCATTCCCCATTCAATGCGAGTTGACTGCAGGCCGCCTCGGGAGTCCTGGATTTCCTCAGCAACTCACGAATACGGATGGGCTGTCCCTCCCGAATATCCAGCTCAATATCCTCCAGCGTCAAACCGAAACAGGCACAGATGGGGGCGGCACTGGAATAAGGGTAGACCTCAGCTCGCAGATCCTCTACGCACACTACCTGATCGAACACGTCGAAGTACACGACAGCACACCGAACGTTGCCACAACACCACGCCGAGTCACCCAGTCGCCTTCGTGGCTCAGGGAGGACATGTTGATCGAGGGGCCCACGTAAGGTTTCTGTCGCCAGATTGCCACAGCGCGGACACCGCACACTGGCATCACTGTCGGGCTCACGCACAAATGCTTTGTTCATGCCATTCCGCCGGGCACTTCTGAAACATTCACAGCAATTCAGGCGCAGCGGGGTGGTCGCTGCACCCGGCACACGCTGCACACCGCAGAGTCCACATTGGAGACTGCGGAATCACTACAGCCGAAACCGGAAGGTCTCGTAAAAGTAGAGCTTTCCCCACTCAAACAACGTCCGATCCGAAACCATAAACCGAGCATGTCCGCGCATCCCTGGACGCATCAGGCCCGCGTCCGGCTTACTGGTTGGATAATCAAAATGCAGTTCCGCGATCGCACGATAGTAGGTGCTGGCCAGCTGCTCCTGCCCACCCTGCCCCGGCTTCGTCGCCAGCGAACCGCCAAAGCGAGTCGTCAGAGCTTCCGGCGCAACGACTTCACCTTTTAAAGATACCTGAGTGATTTTTGTCATCCATGTGGTGTCCGCAAGATGATCGAGCTTAATCTGCACATCCATGGACGCTGGCAATTCTTCACGGTCTGTCTGGTCAATGTAAAGCACGGCCTGCAGTTTTTTTGAAGGCGCAATACTGACAACTTCCTGCCCGGGCTCCAGGCTGCAACCGGCATTAACCGGATCCAGGGGAGTGCCATGCCATGCGGCCAGTTTCATCTCTTCAAGTTCATTCCGCGGTTGTTCCGGAATTCTTCTTGCGGCCACCAGCGTCCCGCTGACAGGAGACCTGATCACCCGCTGCACATTCAGCTTCACCAGTTCGCGAATCACCTTCTGAAGTTCGATTACTTCCGCCAGAGTATCACTGGCGGGACCAATGTCCCCGGAACTCATATAGCTGTCATACTCTCCGGTGCGAAAAACAAGCTCAGCAACTCGCTTACGAAGATCATCCTGTCGCTTCAGGTCGTCAGGATTTTCCATCACAGCAATCACATGCCCCTCGGATATTTCCGACCCGTTTTCAGGGAGCATGGAATACTCGCTTTCGGTTGGCATTCCTTCCAGAAGACTCAGTACCTGTGGATCCACAATCAGCCTGCCGGACTCACCCGGCGTGCTGATCGGGACCATGCTGCTGCGGGCTTCCTGCTCAAACTCTGACATGGCCCGAAACCATTCTGAATACTCCGATGGCAGCACAACCCGGCCAGCAACAGGTGCTGGTATGGTGACCATGCCTCTGGGTTCCAGAACGCACGGAGCTTCGTGATACCATGGGATCTGAACGGTTCCCACAATCCACAGAACCGCCGCAAACGCCAACAGGGACACAGCGATTTTTGGCTTACTCATAGGCTCCATCCGAGGGGCAGAAACAATCTGCCAAATGCTGCGAAACAGAGCGAACAGTATTCCTGACATCGAAAAAGTCAGTACTGTCACACCAATACTCTGCAGATCATATGGCTTTAGAACGGTATACAAAAACAGACTGATGGAAAATAACACAACCCAGCGATAACACCACGCGGCAATGGCATAGGTGACGAACCATGCACGTCCGGTCTCAGGCATGAATGGATCTGGTCGTGACTCAATTCCCAGACAGTACCACGAAAAGGCTTCCCTAAGCAGTTTTTCAGACTTCTGGCGAAGGTTGGGAATCTCCAGAAAGTCACTCATCATATAGTAGCCGTCGAATCTCATCAGAGGATTCGCGTTGAAAATCACGGTAGTAATCGTGGTCACAAAAAAGATATTCAGCGACAAATGGTGCAGCAACCCCGGCTTCGTCAGCCACCATACGTAAATCGCGACGGCACTGAGGATCACCTCGATATACATACCAGCCGCACCAATAATGATGCGATGCCATTTGTTCTTCATCATCCACGAATCAGTCACATCGCAGTACAGACACGGACTGAAGACCAGCAGCATCACGCCCATCTCGTGGCACTCACCTCCGTAATGCACGCAACTCAGCCCATGCCCGAATTCGTGAATCACTTTGGCAAGGCCCAGAGTCACCCAGAGATAAATCAGGTTCGGCCAGCCAAAGAAACTCTGAAACTCGGGAAGTCGGCTGCGGAATTCTTCGATGTTTGCCCCGAGAACAAGCCATGATGATACAACGAACAGCATACACAGGGTGACCGTTGCCGGATGAAAGAACCACCGACAAACCGGGAGCATCTTCCTGAGCGTCTTTTCCGGGTCCCAGCCTGGAAGACGCAGCGACAGCAGACTCATCATCGTCTGCTTGATTTTCTCTTTTCGCGTCTTCTGACGCTCTCTGGCGACGGCCGCCCCCTGCCCTGCCCGATTACTAATCACCAAACCCTTTCGATGCAGGTCTGTGATCAACTGCTGGATATCACTGAGAGTGATCTGCAGTGTCGGAAATTCGCGTTTCAGCTCGTCACGCACCGCCTCGAGGCTGCGAGCCCCATTCAGAAGTTCCAGAATTCTGTACTGTTCCACCTGAAGGCGGTGATACTTCAGAGCAACCGGATCCTTGACGACCTGGTAGCCAACTCCCAGATAGTCAATTTTTGCGACAACCAGATCGGCACGCTTCCGCAGCGGAATCGGGCGCTGATTTGACGCTACCATGCTGCCAGTGCTCATTGCTGTCCCAAATCCACAGTGAAAATTCGGAATTCAACCGACCGTAAGACGCCTCACACTGCCCGGTGCAGACTAAGTGCCGAAACGTCTTTCCAAACGCCGCTCTCCACACACTCAAACCTGACTCACAGCCAACGAGAGAAGGACAGATCCAGCTAATTGCGAGGCCTGGAGAGGACCGTCGCTGTGACCGGCATACCCTGATGCAACAGGTATCGACCGTATTTGTCCTGACGATTGGGTACGAAAACACTCAGTTTAATCATCGGCTCGCCGGAAATATTGTCCTGTACCGGATCGATAAACCGAATTTCGCCCAGAAAAACACTATCATCAGATTCATCTGGTACAACATCTGCTCCGGAAAACTCCGCTGGCGTTTCAACCGGTGTGGCCGTATCGGCCGCACTTTGAGCACCGTTGTCTTCCTTCGTCTCGTCAAACAGGCCACTCCCTCTCACAGGACTCGCAGCATTGGTCCGCTGTTGTACCCCGGCTCTGATCCTGCCGGGACGAATCTCAACCTTGTCGCCCACAAACAACAGTTGCCGATCCCTGGCGGGCACCTTTACCTGTGCACGAAGCATCGACATGTCTGTCAGTTCCAGTACCTGTTCACCCGGTCGCACATTCTGGCCAGGAAAGACTTTGACGAGTGTTACCAGGCCATCGAATGGTGCTTTGACTGTATACTGAGCCAGTTGCGCCTGTTTGATTTTCAGCTCTGCATCCTGAATCTGCTTGTCGTCGATGGCCTTACGCAGCGAAGCCTCGCCCTTCTTCACTTCCAGTTCCACCTGACGAATCTCACTTGGATTAAACGCCCCGGGACGACGCTGATTTGTCTCACGCTTCTGCTGTTGTTCCGCTGTCGCAACATCCAGTGAAACTTTGGCAAACTCGATTTCCGTCTGCAAATCCAGCTCCACCTTCGCCCGATGAACCTCCGCCTGAATAACCGCATCATCCAGCTGAATCATCTCAGCTCCGGCTTTCACCAGTACACCCTCGTCCGAAGGTGTCACGCTGACAATTCGCCCCGCAACCTCTGTGGAAACCGGGACACGACGCACAACCTCCAGAAGCGCTGAATGCGTCTTTACCCGGATCTCATCCTGCCCCGATGCAATGCGACTGCCGGAAAACAGCAGGCAAAGTCCTGTACCGAAAGCCACGAAACAGGATATCCTGGCCATACATGAGTCCTTTTCAACTTCAACAACACAGTGCAGAAATACGCCAGCCGCCCTGCTCACAGCAAGCAGGCCCCAACAGACCTGTGTTCCACGAACGGGCGGAATGTAAGGAATAGAAGCCATCGGTTATCCACTCCCGCAGATTCGCTCCAGAGACTCAGCCCCGGAAACCCTGCTTCTGAGTATTTTATTCCGACGATCTTCACCACGTTATCTAACGAAACTCCCGATTTGCCTCAATCCTTCGTTTCAAACTCCTACTCCCACCAAGTCCGCAACCTAAACACCCCTAACACGCCAAGCTCCCCAAATTTCGCATCCCGGGAGTTTACTTCGCGTTCACCGCCATGATGGCCCGCGGCCGCTACGAAGACTCAGCGACGACGAAGCACAAAAACGACGTCTTCTGATTGACCGCTAATGACATGCGGTCTTCGAATGTTGTACTCAAAATCATAGGTCTCAGCGATTTCGAGCGCCGGCACCTTCTCTAGTAATGACGTAAATTCCGCATACTTGTAGGTGCGATACTCCATGTGGTCCACAATTCTCAAACGGCTGGTGGGTGTAAACACATCTATGTGAATCCCCAGATGCTCAAGCCGCGTTTTGCGGTCAATCCCCTTCGACCACATATGGGAATTAACAACCAGATTGCCACGACGGGCAGACCAGCTTTCCTCCTGCATCGGCTTGCAGGCTGTCGGCTCCAGGTGAATCCCAAGAATGTACAATCCGCCTTTTGTCATTCCCTTTGCCATACATTGCAAATGCCCGAGGGCCTGCTCTTCCGTTGGCAGATGACGAAAGGTGTTGATCATGTTAAAGGCCGCATCGAACTTCCGGCGGACTCGAAAGTCAGACATATCTCCCACAACCACACTCTGCGGCAGGTCATATTTTGCCAGACGCTGGTTACAGTAATCCACTGCTTTGGGGTTCAGGTCGTTGCCTGAAACCCCGTAACCGCCACGTCCCAGTTTTATCAGCAACCGTCCTGTTCCACACGCTGGTTCAAACAGCGATTTCACTTCACAACCTGCATGTTTTCCAAAACACGCCTTCAGAAATCGAAACTCTGAAGCCACATCGGAACCAAACAACAAATCATAGTAGACAGGATAGTCGTAGATGCTGGCTTCAACCTGAGTGCTCATTGGTGAAAACGTCCTTCCGTGATTTCTGCATTCCGCAACTCATGCAGATGCATCAATTCAGTATTCCACAACACAGTAGGGTCTGCGCAAACAGCAACGAGTCTGTTCTACCCCGAATTTCCCGTAGCCCGTTTCGGAATCAGTTTGCTTATGCAACAGGTAGGGTACTTTGCCAACCACATTCCTGCAGTTCCGGGAGCCCCACTCTTTTCACGATTCCGGTTTCTGACCCCTCGGCAGCCGCGAATGCATTCAATTCCGTGGCCACGCTAACAACGGTCAGCCCCTGCCGACAATTGCCTGACTCTGCAAAATCCGCCAGCGTCGCCCGATAGGAACCCGTCCGATCCCCGTGACAGTACCCGGAACGCCCCGACGCTGCAGTTCTGAGATGCTAGTCAGCAGGAGAATCTAATTCGAAAAACGGTGGATGTCGATCGCCTGAAAATCCAGATCGGTTCCCGGATCATGCCCCTGAAGACTCAAATGCCCCCCGGCCAGTCGACGCCCTTCTCTTGGATTTTCCCGATCTTCACGAGTATCCGTCCAGCTTACAACCTGATAGCCGTTGACCCAGGACGCAAAATAATCCCCCTGCGCAATCAACACAGCGGTAAAAAATGACGGATCATTCGCAACAATTCGACGCGCTGGAATGCGGCGAAAAATTGCCCCAGTGCCGTAATCAACCGGCTTCGTCGGGTCGCCGTTTTTTTTTCCGTTATGCAATTGCATTTCATATCCGTTGGATGGAGCTTTTTCTGTTCCCGGCATCGCCCGAAAAAACACCCCGCTATTCACTCCTTCTCCCTGAATACGCGCCGTGACCTTCATGGCAAAGTCCCGAAACGTATCATCTGTTTCCAGAAAGCCGGGCCCCCCGGACACATGCAGCAGGCCATCCCGCACGATAAATTCCGACTTCGATCCCGGGACGGAGTGCCAGCCTGTCGTATCCTGGCCATTCAGCAATGCACTGAACCGCAACGGACGAACACAGACATTCCTGTAAGCCGCACGGCCTTCATTCTTCTGCAGGCCAAGCTTCCCGATGAGACGTATGGATTCCGAAGTGTCGGTAAAGTCCACAATCTGCTTCCCATCCAGCCAACTCTGAATTCGAGGCCCCTGACAAAGCACCCGTAGATCATGCCATGCACCCTCGACTGCCGGTACATCCATGGCCACATAACGTCCCACCAGACTGCCCGTTTTATGAGTAGCATGGCTGTCGCAGATGTTTAGTTCATAGGTGTCTCGGGCAGGATCCGTAACCACATCCGCAGTCCGAAGAAAAACCCCACTGTTACCGCCTGGTGACAAATGAAAGCTGCAACGCAACTCAAAATCATCCAGTTCAAATGGTGTCAACAACAGGCTCTTCGATCCGGAATCCGCAACAATGCTGTCACCCTCAACATGCCAGTTCGTTTCCGCCGGAATCTCCCAGCCGAACAAGGAACGGCCGTCGAAGAGACTGATCCATCCCGCTGAAACCTCTTCCTCCGTCAACGGCGGACTGACGTACTCGACCAGCGGTTCCGCATTCGCCTGTGCCTTGACCTGCTCGGGCTCGGCAGGCACCTTCTGCACCTGACCAGCCTCAACGGAGCCCTGCTCTGTCGGTACCACTTCTCGTGGCGTCTCTCGGCATCCGGACGGAAGCAGAATCACACCTGTCAACAGACATAGAAATACCTGGCGCTGCATATCCGACTCCGCGATGCGGTAAAGCCTCAAAAAAGGAAACTCCTGAACGATGGTCTGCGGTGCAAAACAGACAGCGCGACAACCCGCAGGTAATTTATGCAGTCCACAGGCAGGAATGGGCTACGGATTCTACAATCCATCAGGCCGAGTAGGCCGATGCCAGAGCTGTTGAAACGGTCTGCACAAGTTGCCGGGACGGAACCGGCTTTCGCAATACGGAAAATGCGTCTGCTTCCCGCGCGTCCCGACGCAGATCTTCACTGGTGTCCGATGTAATCAAAATGCACGGCCGACACCGATCCATCTGCTTCAGGACCCGAAGCGTCTCCAGTCCCGTCAGCAGATGCATGTGCATGTCCAGAAGCACAATGTCAATCCGCATAATGCGGACAACCTCAAGGGCTTCTTCTCCGGACTCAGCCTCGTGGAGCGCCAGAAACGGACGTTCTTCAAGCACCTCACGCAGCACGCGGCGAAACGAGGCGTTGTCGTCCGTTATGAGCAGATGAAATGTTTTATCTTCCTGGAGCATCATTTTAAAAGCCTCAGATGATGGTTCGAATCCCTGAAACATCCCTAAGCAACATCCACAATGCGAACATGACCACGAGTCAAGTCGCCGTAACCGCTAAGCCAACCCCGGCAATCTGCAAATTTCTGAACCAGTGGCTACCGACCTCCAAGGCTGCCCCACCGACTCGAAAAACTCCCTTCCCACGCCGAGCCAGTCTGAAATATGAACGCTTCCGGAACATAAATCCAGTTCTAAGGCGAAAATTGCCACCTTTCCCGGCGCATTCGGCAACTCTTCCTCATATCACCGGACTTCACACAACTGAACCAGTATCGCTCTCAGGACATTCATAGCCCTCGCCAACGAACGGCCATTTCAAGACGAAAATACTCAGAGCCATTCCTCAGCATCAGACGCAGATCCTGCTGATGGGCTCGCTTCCAGATGCTCAATTCTCGCAGAATTCCAACTCTGGTCGCTGTTTTCGCCGAATTTCCCGGGCTCCCGGATCACAATTTTCACTTCCCTGCCCCGCCACACGAATCAGGCTGTTGACCCAGCGAACCGGAATTGAGACAACGATTCCCGGCAGGCTACAGGGATTCCATCCAGGAAGTCGCTCGAACTGCCATCCTGTTCGCTGTTCCCGAAAGGCAATTCTTTGGACGCTGCAGAAACCAGCGTTCGGGTCGTCGCTCGGAATCATGGTCTGGATTTGTGACAAAACCTGACAACAGTCTGTCGCACTCTGTCTTTGTCCTGCGTTCAGGAATCATCAGCATTCCCCGAACTCAAGCCCACATGACGGCTGTGCAAACGCTGTTCACTGGATTTTCCGAACCAGTCCCGTCGCCCATGAGAAAAGTCGCCCCTCGTCAATTCCTGTCATTTCTAAAGATTCATCGGCCCTGTCACACCATTTTCTGACCTGCGGACCTGACGCCAGACCACAGTTTCTCGCCAGCGATTTTCCCGCTCGGATTCAGTGGATTCTGTCGGCAACAGATCAACCGCAGGAGCCAGAACATGCACATCCGGAGACTCCGGAAACCGTTGATCTGTCAGATACGTGCCCACCCCTTCATTGTCTCTCGCAGAACGTTCAGCATCTGTCT
This sequence comes from uncultured Planctomycetaceae bacterium, assembly GCA_903871805.1. GTDB lineage: Bacteria > Planctomycetota > Planctomycetia > Planctomycetales > Planctomycetaceae > SXXK01. The sequence continues at coordinate 20,627 of CAIQIE010000247.1, forward strand.
TCTTTTGTGAAGCATGACCCCTGAATCAGTCTGCAGGAGTGTTCTCATGACATCATCACGATCCACCAGACTTCCCCTGATTCTGGCTGCGGCCCTGAGCTTTTTTGCTCCGGGATGCTCGACATCACTCTTTACAGCGAGCGCTTTCAAATCGCTGTTTTCGAAGCCGGATATCATCGAACACGGAACAGAACTGCGTGTCATCACGCACTTCACAGATGCGTTGGCTGAAAACAAAGAACAGCCATTCCGCAGAACTGTCTCCACGCGATTTGAAAAACAGGCCCTTCGATCACCAGATGCCTTCAATGATCTGGAAATCCTCAAGCTTCCAAAAGAACAGCTGGAAATCATTGAAAGTAAAGCGATTGATGCCAGCCGCTACGAGACCGTCGCCAAAGCAAAGGAAGGGACCATCAAGTATCAGTTCATCATCGTGCGTGATGCTGAAAAAAATCGCTGGGTCGTTGACGATGTCATGCTGCGACAGCAGAAGAAAGGCACTCGAGCGACACGGTCTTCTGTACAACTTATGGATCTGCTGCTCACTCTTCGCGAATTCCTTGGAACCTGGGAAAAGGGCGATCGTGATGACGTGCTGCAGGTGGTCTCCGGAGACCTGCGTTCAGCACTTGAAATACTCCCCGAAGAATGGCGATTGCAACTAACACAGCGCATCACAGCAGAATACGAAACCGGAATGGCTCGCCGCCCGGAAATTCAGATGAATGACACCGATGCCGTGGGCAAGATTCCATCAAAGAACGGGTTTCTGCTTGTGAAAGTCGTTCAGGAAGAAGAACGCTGGCTTGTTTCCGATATCGAAGTTCGCAACAGAAAGTCGGAACACCATCCCGGATCGCTGCTCAGACAGGCACGCGCGATGAATTCCGTCTCAAGGTTCCTTGCCGCCTATCAGAATGAGGAACTCGAGGAACTGCAGAAGGCCACCGAAGAAAAATTCTTCCGCAATTCACTGCGAATCGGAGATCTCTCGATAATCCCACTGCCATCTCCAGACCATGCCCCCGAGGACTTTGAAATTCAGTCCTTCGCCGGCAAACTGACAGTTATGATCCCCGCCAAATCCGATGTTGTCCGGATCGACCTGATCCCGACAGAAGCCAAAGAACAGGCACAGGCACCTGCCGACCGAAATACCATGACCTCCGTGGAATCCTCGTTTCTCGTCTCCGATGTCACTATCTACGATCGCCAGAATCAGCGGCAGCGAAATCTGAAAGCGGCCTTTACCGGTCCAGCCCGCGCCATGCTGTTTATGTCGGCCCTCGCTGATCGCGATATCCCTGTTCTCCGCCAAATCTCTTCACAACAAATGAATGAAAATGTCTGGGGAAAAGTTAACCCGGAACTGCTGGCCGATTTCCCACTCAATGATGTTCCCTCCGGAGAACTTGCTCTTAAGGACACCGAAGTGTTTGGAGACGTGACCGAATTGCAGTTCATGGCTGAAGACGGTCGACTCTGCAGCGTTCTCATGCAGGACGAAAATGGCAGCCTTGTGGTTTCTGATGTTCAGTACCCGGGCCCAGGCCTGGAGGTGGCCTCCCTGAAAACACAGTTGATGGTTTCTGTGCCACTGATCGAATTTGCAGAAGCATGGGAAGCCAACGATCTTGATGCCGTTCGAAAGATGACCTCCCAGGACTTCAATCGTCTTGTCTGGAGCAACGTCGACGAACTTCCCGGGGCCTATCAGTCTATCCCAGCCCAATTGAGACTGTCGGTGCTGCGTACAAAGGAAACCCCAAAAGTGGCGACGGTCGAACTGGGACATTCTGAAACGACAACCGTCGTCCGTCTCACCAGAGAACAACTGTCGTGGGTCATCGATGAGATCACTCTGCATCAGAAAAATGGAACCACTGTCGAACTAAGAAAGACACTGCGCGAAAACATCGCCGCCCAATTCCTGTCCAGACCCGGTGGCGAAATTCAGACCGTACAATACACTGAAGAAGCCCCGGAAAAATCCGGCGCTGTCGTTCATGCTGTCGGAAAGAAGACAGAAACTAAAACCCGCGGAAATCTTTCGATCCCATCCACCCAGCCCAAATCATCCAGGACACAGTCCGGACTGGATGTCACTGAAGAACTCCCGACACCGGCAGGAAAAACTGACAGCATAGCAGTGCCCCGGCCTCGCTCCGAAAAAACAAGTTCCGCGAAACAGATCTCGCATCAGACGACGCGCGACGAAACCCGCATGATTGACTCCGATAACCTGCCGGAAAGCCTGGCCCCCACACCCACGGATTTCAACCAGGAATCCACATCCACCGGCGAACTCCATTTCTCAGGAAAACCCAAAGGTAAGTCCGGAAAGGCACCGGAAGACTCCCCGGAAGAACTGCCCTCAGACAAACAGCACACTGACCATAAACGCAAAACTACCCCGAAAGCGTCAACCGGCAGGATCCAGAATCCGGCTGATTACCCCATTGACATTCCATTGGAGTAACCCCGGGACAGAGCCCCTTCGAATACTGCTGACAAAAACCGGGGATTGTGACGCAACTCTGCGATGAACGCCCTGAAATCGGCCGCATATCCGCCATGTGGAAAACACCTTCAGGTTCTGTATTGCGTTTTCGGTGCTTCGTCCTGAGTTGCTTCCGCCAGAAAGCCGTTGCTTCAAAACCGGCGTCCGAAATGTCAATCGTCATCCCCGCGCAGGCGGGGATCAAGTATCAGTGCTCGCAGGAATTGCAGGGGTTTCCGCCGGCGCGGGAATGACGTTGCCGGGGCTGACACAACCAGTCGTAGTTCTTCAACAGACGGCCCGCGGACCGGATTTCCACCGACTCTGCAGTATTCCCACTACGTGCCACGTAACAAAACCCTGGCCGTCAACAACCTCCCGGCTCTGCCAAAGATCCATGGCACTCCCGCCGCTCGCAATCACGCCAGCACTTCCTCGATCCGATGACCGCCGTTCACAATCGGAACCGGACGACCAACCGGCGTTTGATAAACCCGGTCTGCATCGATACCAAGGAGATCAAAGATGGTGCGAAGAAGGTCCTGGACCCCATATGGCTGAGTCATCGGATAGCTGGCCGTTTCATCGCTGGCGCCCACCACGACGCCTCTGCGAATTCCGCCACCGGCAAGGATGACAGTCTGACACTGTGACCAGTGATCACGGCCGGCGTCCTTATTGATTCTGGGCGTCCGGCCCATTTCCCCCATCATCACGACCAGAGTCTCGTCCAGCATACCACGCTCATCCAAATCACTCAGTAACGCAAACAGCGCGCGATCGGTTGGCGGAACCAGAGTCTTTTCATGGCTGGTGAAATTATCAAAGTGGGTATCCCAGCTGCCATGATCGATTCCAATAAAACGGCATCCCGCTTCCACCAGTCGCCGTGACATTAATGCGCACTGGCCAATCGAGGAAAATCCGTAGCGTTCGCGAACACTGCGGTCTTCAGACTGCAGATCAAAGGCTCTGCGCGCTTCCGGTGAGGTGACGAGATCGACAGCCTTCTCGTAGTACGATCGCAGCATTTCGGCACGCCCCGTCGCTGCCGCGCCGGCTCCAAGCTGCTCAGCCCCCAGCAGCAGTCGCTGACGTCTTGCAAATCGCTCAGCACTAACCGAATCAGGAATGTCCAAATCACGCACTCGAAAATCCGCCTGGACAGGATCATTATCTATGGTAAACGGCCCATATTTGGCGCCATAGAAACCCGGGCCGCCCGGGCCCAGCGCATTGGGAATCTCGACATACGGTGGCACAGCCCCGTTCGGGCCCAGCTCTCTTGAGACAATCGAACCAATTGAAGGATACAGTTCATTAAAAGGCACACCCTTCGCCTGGCCATCTGCAAAGGAGGGAGGATATCCAGTCAGGACCCAGTGACGCCCGGTCTGATGAGCATTGTCCGCGTGGCTGTGCGAACGCAGGATCGTAAACTTGTCCGCAATACCCGCTGACAGCGGCAGCAATTCGCTGATCTGAGTCCCGGGGACAACAGTGGAAATCGGGCGAAAAGGTCCTCGGATCTCCGCGGGAGCACCAGGCTTCAGATCCCACATGTCAATGTGACTTGGCCCGCCCTCAAGCATAAAAAAGATACAGGCCTTTGCACGCGCCGGCTTTATCGTGGCTGCCTGCGACTGCAATTGCAGCATCACCGGAAGACTCAGACCACTTAGCAGCCCCGTGCCGCCGACACGCAGCATCCGTCGTCGCGTCAGCATCGCTTCCAGTGACTCAAGTGTCTGTCCTGTCTGTCGTTTCATAAGCCGGTTCCCTGAAGAACATTTTTCAGCCAGAGACTTCTGCCGTTGCAGGATGTTGCGAACCCGTTCGGTTCGCTGAAGTCTCGTTCTGTCTCACCAGCAATCAGTCCGATGCTGGTCGTTCAAACCCGAAATTTTCCCCGATACCAGAGAAATCCCGCACACGTTCCGTTTCAGTGATTAAACACAAATTCCCGCAAATTCAGCAACGCCCAAAGAATATCTTCCGTCGCAACACGCATATCGCCAGTGTCCTGAAAAGCCTGCAGCATCAGCTGCTTCTCAGCTTCCGATGGTTGCCGACTCAATGCACTGAGGTAAAGTTCCTCAATAATCTGCTCCGGACTTATTCCGGATGAGGACAGTATCGAAGCCCTGCCCCGGCGACTCTGCACTTTTTCCATCGTACGATCGGAATTCATCAGATGCAGTGCCTGAGCAATACTGGGCTCCATGCCGCGTTCGCAGGCACAAACCGTCTGTCGCGTCGGACGACCAAAGACCTCAAGGAACTGCGAGGGAAGTTTGTTATCCCATACCTGAATCGCGCGATAGCCCTCCGGCCAGCCGTTGAAGGACTCGGCAACTCCTGTTACCTGTGAGACCGCATCCAGCAGCACTTCCGCCGGAAGTGGCTTCCATGCCGCATGCGAATAGTTCTGCTCGTCCAGCTGATTGGAGTCGTTTGCTCGGACACTTAATTGATAAACGTGTGACTGAAGCAGTGTGGCTGTAAACTGCCTGATATCAAACTTCAGATCCACAAGATGCCGGGCCAGCGCCTCCAGCAGCTGCTCATTGGATGCGGGATTGGTGGCGCGCAGGTCATCAATCGGCTCTACCAGACCGCGGCCAAAGTAATGAGCCCAGATTCGGTTGGCGAGGGTTCTGGAGAAATACGGGTTCTCTGACGCCGTGGCCCATTTCGCCAGTCCCGGTCGCCAGTCTCCATTGGGCGGCAATGGTGAGGCTGCAATTCCCAAAACTGTCGGAGCAATTTCCAGGCCCGATCGAGGATGCTTCAGGGGCGTTCCGACACGGCCTGTGATCTTCACACCACCACGCGGATCCGGTTTTCGTTCGACACCGGTGAACATTCCGGCAAGGGCGAAATAATCTGACTGATCCCAGCGTTCAAACGGATGATGGTGACACTGGGCACATTCGATGCGAACCCCCAGAAATAACTGGCTGACAGCGCGAGCCAGTTTTTCCGGACTATCCTGTACCTGATAGAATGCCGCAGGAGATTCGCTGTGCGTAGAACCCTGTACGGTCAGAATCGACTGAACAAACTGATCAAAGGGAACGTTGCGATCAATCTGCTTTCGAATCCAGCGAGTCATCGCGACGGCACCTTCCGACGTCACAATGTCTCTGTCGACCTGAAGCAAATCCGACCAGCGTTGCGTCCAGTAGTCTGAATACTCGGGTCGCTGCAGAAGTGACTTCACAATACGAGTTCGCTTGTCAGCAGAATGATCCGCGAGAAATTCCCGGACCTCCTGCGAAGTCGGCAACGTACCAATTGTGTCCAGAAAAACCCGGCGAAGAAATGTGGAATCATCCACCAGGTCACCGGGAGCGATACGCAGATGCTGCAACTTGTCCCACACCAGCGTATCAATAAAGTTGTTTTCCGGAGGCCGACGGAACTCGAGATAGTCGCGAGGTCGCGTCACACGACAGACAGCAACATGCCCGGAATAGCGAACCAGAACTGCCGCCTCACCCGGCGTCTCGGTGGCAGAAATCAGACCGTCCCGATCAACAGTCGCAATCCCGTCCTGATTCGACTGAAACTCTGATTCCGCCGTCACAAATTTCAGCGAACCATCAAGGGCCCTCGCCGTTACCCGCAACTGCTGGCGTCCACGGGCTGACAATGTCACCATGGACGGTTCCACCTGCAGCTCCGCTATGGGATCTCCCACATCCGGATCAAGCGCCATCCCTTCTGAAATCCACCGCGACAGCAGCCGAAACCAACGGGACCCCTCGAGGATTTTCTGACCACCGCCATGAGGCATGGAGGATGTCGCTTTCCGCAACAGCAGACTCTGCTCGGGAACTGCAGCAAACACCCTGCGTCCACGGCCCTCGTGCACAATGGCCGCATGATCAGCCTCCGCATCGTAGCCAAAGACACTCAGCTTAAATCCATTCTGCCCCTCGGCTTTGCCATGACATCCTCCGGAATTGCAACCGGCTTTCGTCAGCAGCGGAATAATGTCCCTGCGAAAAGATACGGGGGCCGGCGATTTGACAGCGACAATCAGTACAGACAACGTCGCCTGCACTTCCCCGTGACGCACTGTGACTTCCAGCTCACCATCCCGCTTTGGATAAATACGCCCCCCGGAGGTGATTTCTGTCAGCCCGGGCACCGCTGGTTCATAAGTCACCAAACCTGTTACATCAATAGCCAGGCCTTCGGATGTTGTCCCGATGACCAGAATCTGATCAGACGATTCCGGACCTTCCAGAACGACCTTCTGCGGTATAACGCGGAGCGACACAATAGGCGTACCCTGCCCACACATCGCTTCGACAGACGACAGCAGCAAAAGTAGTCCAAAAAGTAAAAAACGAAACATATCATCACCTGCAGGTGAAAGCCCCTGTACGCCGGGACAGTAGCGAACAAACCGGCATGACTCCAGCAAATCTTAGCCGGGATCCCAGGCGGATGCGACAATTCTCTGCCCACAAATCCCACTGAACACGGAAGCCTGCATGGCGCCTTTTAATACAGAATTCCGCGGCGCTGTTCTCAGAAATCTGCAAATCCCGCCTGACAGGATGATTTCCGAGCCTGTGGGGCACCAGGCTTCGGGGACGACGTGTTCCCGTGACAAAACTGGAAGAAACTGAGATACTGCAAGCTAAAAAGATCAACACTTGAGTATTCGGAATATTGCGGGTCTTCGATACGCCGGTGGATCCGGAACCGCCGAGATTTTGCCATAGACAGGACAATTCCCCAATGAAATCCTCTTTTGAAGCTGCACGGCAGTACTTCGAGGAAGCTGCCTCCGTCATCGGACTTTCAGAAAGCCTGCGGGACCTGCTGGTCACTCCGGAACGTGAAATCAAAGTCCAGGTCCCCATAAAAAGGGATAATGGACAAATCGCCACATTTATCGGCTACCGCATGCAGCACAATAGTGCACGAGGCCCGATGAAAGGCGGCCTGCGATATCATCACGAAGTAAATGCCGACGAAGTTTTGACGCTGGCATCCCTGATGACATGGAAGACTGCCGTTGTCGATATTCCCTATGGCGGCGCCAAAGGCGGCATCAGTGTCAACACGAAAGAACTTTCCATCGATGAACTCGAACGATTGACTCGCCGATTTGTCGACGAAATTCATGATCTCTTCGGGCCCGATAAGGACATTCCCGCACCCGATATGGGAACCAATGCACAGACCATGGCATGGATCATGAATCAGTATGAGAAATTCCATGGCTTCGCCCCCGCCTGTGTCACAGGCAAACCCGTAGAACTTTACGGAGCCGAAGGACGCGAGGAAGCAACCGGGCGAGGCGTGGGCATCCTGACGCTGGCCTTCCTGCGTAAATTTGGACGCTCCATTGAAAACGCCACAATCGCCATCCAGGGCTTTGGTAATGTTGGCAGCTTCACCGCCGCCTATCTTCATCAGGCAGGTGCCAGGGTCATCGCAATTTCCGATGTCAGCGGTGGTATCGTGAACCGAAACGGTATTGATGTCCCCGCTGCACTCGAATTCGCAGCCGCCAACAAATCCCTGACCGGCTTCCCTGGCGGAGAACCCATTTCCAACGAGGCCCTGCTGATGCTGGATACAGATGTACTGATACCCGCTGCCCTGGGAAATGTCCTGACAGAACAAAATGCCGACAGCGTCCGCGCGAAGTTTATCGTCGAAGCCGCCAATGGGCCCACGACTCCCGAGGCGGATGCTATCTTTCGAAAGAAAGAAATCCCTGTCCTTCCGGATATTCTTGCCAATGCCGGCGGCGTGACCGTCAGCTACTTTGAATGGGTCCAGAATCAACAGTACTTCCGCTGGGATCTCAGTCGCGTGCGCGAGGAACTGGAGAAATACATGACACGGGCATTCCATCGCGTCTGGACAATTTCCACAGACAAAAAAGTGTCGCTCCGAACGGGCGCCTACATCCTGGCAATTGGCCGAGTAAGCCGGGCTACAGAACTAGGGGGAATCTGATTACGCACTTCTTGCCAACGTCAGTAAACCCCCCTGCACAACAACACTGTTCATGCACCGAGTTATGACATCAACGCTGTTTGACTTCACGCCTCTCTTCCAGCATCTGGAGCAACAAAAACTGACGGCATGGTGCCAGCAGTTGCGCGATCAGCTTCCCGCAGCTCTTGATCCCGCAAACAACGGGCACCTCGCTCTCTGGAAATCTGCATGGGAACGACTTCCACACTGCGCGGATGCCCGAATTCTGGCTGACACCGATGCCGTATCCGTCACGGGAACCCTCAGTGAAGAAACACTGAAGTCACTGCCTGAGCTGCTGAAAATTCTTCACCCATGGAGAAAAGGCCCATTCAACTTCTTCGGGATCCCGATCGACACAGAATGGCGATCCTGCCTGAAGTGGGATCGATTGGCTCCCCATGTCTGCTTTCAGGGTCGCAAAGTGCTGGATGTCGGTTGCGGAAACGGCTACTACGGCTGGCGGATGCTGAACGCCGGTGCCTCAATGGTACTGGGGCTTGATCCGTTCCTGCTCTATGTCATGCAGTTTGAATTCCTGAGGAAGTTTGCAGCCCCTGATACTCCGCATTTTATTCTTCCCCTGACCGACGCTGCCCTTCCCGATCTCCCGGCGTTCTTCGATGTGACACTCTCTATGGGTGTCCTTTATCACAGAACCAGTCCCATCGATCACCTGCAAACCCTCCGACAAACTCTCGCGCCCGGTGGAACACTGGTCCTGGAAACACTCGTCCTTGAAGATCACGGAAAACAAGTACTCGTGCCGGAAGATCGATATGCAAAAATGCGAAATGTCTGGTTTATACCGACAGTCGATATGCTGATGCTGTGGCTGCGCCGCGCCGGATTTACCAATGCCAGTCTTGTTGACGTGTCCCGCACAACGATTACCGAACAACGAAGTACCGAATGGATGACCTTCGAGTCCCTTGCAGACTTTCTGGACCCCACGGACCATTCCCGGACTATTGAAAACCTGCCTGGCCCGGTGCGAGCCCTGATTATTGCCAAACGCAGGTAACTGCCATGCAGGGGCACTCCTACCACTGTGCCGGCGGATTGCTGATAATGTAGTCGGAAATCAACTTCGCATAGTACGCCATGCCCCGCTCAGACAACGTCGGCAATGCTCGATCAAATAGCTTCGACGTATCCGCACCACGCTGAAAGGATTCAGAACAGTCCAGATAATGAATCCGCTCCTGCTCGCAGTATCTGCTCAGAACATCAAAAGGAAATCTGCTCCTGAATGGTGTTGTTCCACGAATGCGACAGGACCGCGTCAACTGCGGACACTCACTTCCCGCAAGCACCTGCCAGATGACCGGACAGGTCGTTACCAGAAGTTGCCCTCCCGCCTGCTCAACAGCCTTGCGCAACTCGACCAGCGGCTCCAATGCATGACGAATCTGAAGCCGCATATCCTCGGGATGGTCGGATATCCACTCGAACCGACTCTGTCCCGCCGCTTCACCGCGTATGGCAAACCACTCCGGCCCCCGGCTCCGCAAAGCAGAGAATGCAGACCCGACAAGTGACGAATGCCCCAGAATATCCACCAACGGCGTTTTTGTCTTCGATGGCAATC
>CAIQIE010000248.1 GCA_903871805.1 uncultured Planctomycetaceae bacterium
CAGATCCTTAAAACATGCCACCAGTTCTTCAAGGGTCGCCAATTTCGCCTGACTCGCCATGACCATTCCTCCCTGCAGATTCAGAGATCCCAAAGAGGATGTAATAGCAGATTAGTCGCTAATGCGCAAATTTACCAAAACAACCCACATTACCCAGTGTGCGCGCTGGCCGTGGCCGAGGGGGGAGTTGAGTTTGAAAATTATGCCAGAATGGGGCTGAACTTCTCCGTTATGTGCAGGTTCGAATATTCAAAATGAATAGCAGGTGTCAGCGATGGGAAGTTGATGGGGCGTTTGAAATGCGGGGATATATCGCCTTTATGGTGAAACTCAGAAAATGCAGCGTTTTCCTCAGTCACTGTGAACTATGATGAATCAGGACGAGGACTTTGCATGACGATGGATGTTCTCGTAAGTGGTAATTTTTCGAATTGTCTGAGTCCGGCATGCAGGGGCATCGCAAAACTGTAGCGACCACGCTGGCTGAGGAATGCGAGAAAAAACACTTAAGATTTTCAAAATTCGAGTACATACCTGGAGATATTGGCAAGGTCTTCTGGTTTGTATCAGAAAAAGTGATAAATTTTTTTACGGCTGCGTGTTGGTTTCCTTCTTTGCCGGGTAAAGTGAGGAGACAAACTGTTCAGGTTGCTCGGTTCGGAGAATATCGCAATGATTTCAGCGGAATTAAAGGTCTTCGGTGGTAAACACGCTGGGCAGATCATTCCCCTGAACCGTCGAAAATTTCTGATTGGCCGAGAACAGGATTGTCAGTTACGTCCGAATAGCGAGATGGTCAGTAGGCACCACTGCGTGTTCAGTGTGGACGATTTTTCGGTACGATTACGCGACCTCGGAAGTACCAATGGGACTTTGGTGAATGGCGAACGCATCCGGAAAGAAACCGTCCTTGCTGAAGGTGACAGAATTCTGATAGGGAATTTGGATTTTCTGTTGGTAATTCGAGCGGGTGTAGTGGTTCCTGAGTCGGACAGTGCCGTTTTGCCGACAGCAATTGTGTCTGCGATAGATACCCAGGTAACAACTCCGGGTTTGCCGGTGTCTCCTGGCGTCGCATCACCGACGACGGTCTCTTCTGATACCACGGTCACTTTGCCAATCGCCGCGCCGAATATGCCAGTCCCTTCAGTGGTTGCGGCTCAGTCGCCAGCGTTTGGTGGAATGGATCAGGCTGGGCTGCAGATGCCTGGCATGATGCCCGGGCAATATCCTTACCCGGCGATGATGCCACCTATGGGATATCCAGGGGGGATGTACGGTGGTTTTCCGTATCAGCCGCAGATGATGCCGGGTTATGGTCAGGTGTACAACCCGATGATGTCGCCGATGATGCCTCCTGTGGGCTACCAGATGGCGCCTGGTATGCCGGGTGCGGCGGCAGCCATGCAGGCACCTGCGCCTGCTGCAGAATCGTCCGTTGAGGTCTCGCTGCCTGATCCGAGTACAACGGGGGCTAAAGAGGCCGAGGTCGCGAAGGGAAGTACGGGAGCCAACACAAAGGATACCGCGAAGCCAACCGGGGCCGCTGATGCCATCATCAAGCAATATTTGGGACGCCGCCCTGGCGGTTGAGATGTGCCGCCGCCGTTGTTATCGACGGATTGTCGGATGGCGATTGTTTGTGCTGTCTTGCCGGCCGTTAGTGTCTGAAATGTACCAGCTTTTTCGAATCCGGGCAAAAAAAGGGACCGGATTAGTGCTTCTGGTTGGTATGATGGCGCAGATTCATCGTTAACAGATCGAGTCGTGCTGGTTTGTGCAGGCGAGGGCTGGATTTCATGGCTGACCAGGCTGACGTGCAACGCAGGTACAAGGAGTTTCTGGATTTGCTGCCCCTGACTTTAGCGCTGGCTGGGTTGCCGCCAAGCGAGTCGGGCAGATATTTCACTGCGGAGCAGATAGAGTCCAGATTATTTACGATCCGGCATGCGTGGAAGGCGTCGCGTCAAGTTGTCAGGGAGTGTGTGACGGCTGGTGCAGCCCAGTCCGGGCAGGGTGAGGGGTGAGGTGTTGGTGCTTATTATGATGTGTGGATCAAGGCTGAGTGGGGCGATTTCAGTGGATCAATGGGGTTGATTGGTCGACATGAGAAGTGGGTGGTTGCTTGACATGGTGTTCAGTTGCCAGTAATTTTCAGCAGCAGTTGAAGTTGCGGCTGGTGAAGAAGTCTTCTGGCCGGTTTGGTTTTGTGCTGTTTGGTTTCGGGATATTCGTGCTTAAGGGACATGAAGTGGGCGAGATGTAGGTCTTTTTCCATTTCACTGGCCTTTCGGGATTTAGGGTGTGCGGCGCGCCCCTGTTTCCCTGGTTGGTCTCTGTTCCGGCAGGCTCCGTCTGTCGGGTGCGAAAAGTGGGACATTGATCCCGCTTTTTTTTTACCAGGTGCAGTTCAACAGATCTTATCCTCATGAATGGTAACGAAATTCTTAGAATTGTTGACGCGATTCACCGTGACAAGGCCATCGACTCGGATGTGGTCTTCGAGGGGATAGAGCAGGCCATTTTGTCTGCTGCGCGAAAGCATTTCTCCGAAGATGAGCAGTTGGAAGTTCGCATTGACCGGGCGACTGGTGAGCCTTCGTTGATTTGCGATGGGCGAGCTTTAGAGCCGGAGTTGCTGGGGGACTTGTTGGGTCGGATTTCGGCTCAGACGGCCAAGCAGGTGATGATTCAGAAGATTCGCGAGGCAGAGCGAGATGCTTTGTACGACGAGTATCTGGATTTGCGAAGCCAGTTGATTTCAGGTCAGGTGACTCGCGTAGATCGCGGGACCGTGATTGTTAAATTGGATAAGATCGAGGCGATACTTCCCCGCAGTGAGCAGATACGGAAGGAAAACTTCCGAACGGGGGATCGTGTCCGGGCAATTGTTTTGGATGTTCGGAAGGCGGGAAGCCGGGTTCGGGTTATTCTCAGCAGGACTCATCCTGACTTTGTTCGTCGATTGTTTGAGATTGAGATACCAGAGGTGAATGATCGGGTGATTGAAGTTCGGTCGATTGCACGAGAGGCTGGTAATCGTTCTAAGGTTGCAGTGTCTTGTGCAGACACCACGATTGATTGTGTTGGTGCCTGTGTGGGTGTTCGTGGTGCTCGAATCCGAGGGATTGTTGATGAGTTGGCTGGCGAGCGTATTGATATTGTGCGTTGGAATGATTCGCTCACAATATTGGTTCCCAATGCTCTGCAGCCAGCAGAAGTGGAAGACGTTATTTTGTGCCCGATGTTGGGTAAGGTGATTGTGTTGGTGCGTGATGATCAATTGTCTTTGGCGATCGGGAAGTTTGGGCAGAATGTGCGTCTGGCTTCAAAATTGGTGGGTTGGGATATTAATGTGATGACGCAGGTGCAGTTGGATGCTCAGTTGGACAAATCAATTGAGGCGTTTTGTGTTGTGCCTGAAGTGACATCGGAGTTGGCAGAGAGTTTGGTGTCTCAGGGATTCTTCACCTTTGACGACTTGTCGGTGATTGAGCCTGAGCAGTTGGTGGAGATGAGTGGCCTGTCAGCCGCTGATTGTGATCGAATTATAGAGTATGCCGACAGGGAGAGCGCCCGCCTTGAGGTTGAAGAGCGTTATCAGGCGGAGCAGCGAAAGTTGGGCGCACTTGGTGGGACTGCTGTTCCGGCGGGTGGAAAAGTTGGCGGGTCGCAGGTTGCGGAAGAAACTTAGTGTTTTGCGAGATAGGGACTGTGTCCGTATTGGTTTAGATGGTTTTTGTTTTGGGGTGCGTGTCAGGCAGTAATGTCTGGCAAAGGAGATAGAGTCTTCAAAAGTTGACCGGGTGTTTTGGTTTTGAAGTGGAGTTGGGCAGCGAAGTAATTTTCCTGTTCGATGTGTATCGGGAGTTTTGAATAACGTGTCCATCGGCATTTGCCGGCACTGGGATTGTTCGGTCGAGTGGCATCGGCGGGCGAAGGTTCTTCGCTGATTGCAGCCCAGTAGTTTCGAGTGCAGTTGTGCTGTCTTGGCCATCGGATGATTCCGGCCGACACTGGCAGCCTAAGGGGTTTGTGTTTTGAAGATTCGAATCTTTGCCCTTGCCAGAGATTTAGGGCTCGACAGCAAGGTCTTGATTGACCTTTGTGAAGAAGCCGGCGTTAAGTTACGCAACGCACTGGCAACCATTAGTGAAGAAGAACGCGATCAGGTCGTTGCCTTCATCAAAAAGAAGGGAGCGAGTCCGACGGTGGAAACTGCTGCCGCAGAGCCTACGCCGGTTCGGGACCAGCCGAATTTCGGTGGCCGGGTTCGGGTAATCGGTGTGGGGACTCAGAAGTCGGGCAGAGCGGGCGCGGAAGAGCATGAACTGGACCATGTTCCCGTTGGGGGCGATGGTTTGGTTGAGGTTCCGGAAGCTACGTCGGCGTCGGAGGAGATTGCGGTAATTGAAGAACCGGCTGAGACGCTTGCGGAGCCCGTTGCGAGCGTTGTTGAGGCTGCCGTTCCGTTGGAAGTTGTCGAGGAAGCTGCGGCAGAAATTCCAGCCGTTATTGTAGAGGAGATTGCTATTTCTCCGGCAGTGCCTGAGGTGGAGGCAAGTGGTGAGGAGGAAGTACCCCAGGCGGCACCGGTTGCTCAGGCGGCTGTGCCGGTTGTAACAGCGGTTTCCAGGGCAGCAGTGCCACCCGCGGTAGTGGCGCAGGCTCCTGTGGTAACTCCGGCCGTGGTAGCGGAGCAACCCGGCAGCGGCGATATGATGCGGCGTCCGCGGCCTCAGCAGTTTCGGGAAATGCGTCCCATTGGATCTGTGAAAGATCGTGAGCAGGCGGCGGCAGCAGCAGCAGCGCGTCCCGCATCGCCGATCAAGGTGGGCAAGGAGAAAGCTGCGCCACGTCCGATCGTGGCCGCTCCTCCGGAATACGTGCCTCCGACCATCAAGAAGCCCAAGCCGAAAGAGGAGAAGGTTCAGAAGCCTGACATGTCGTTGTCAGATCTTGTGGATCGCAGAAGTCCGCTTGCGGATCAGTTAACGGCACTGCGGAAAGCGAGAGAAGAGCAAGAGGCCCCTCCGCAGGCTGCGCCGGCAAGGCCGTCCCGTCCTGGAGCAGGTCGTGGTTCGCTGTTGAAGGAACTGCGAGAATCTCGTGAGGCGGAGCGTCAGGCAAAGAAGTTGAAGCGTAAGAAGCGGACTGGCGCGATCGAGCTAAAGACTGCCGCCCAGATTTCTTTCCCACTGACGGTGCGAGCGTTGTCGGAGGCCATTGGTCGTCCTGCGAAGGCGATTATTGGACTGCTGTTTAAGCAGGGCCGAATGGTCACGATCAACGACGAGCTGGGTGAAGAAGAGTCGATGGAAGTCGCTATGGAACTTGGCGTCGATCTGTCGTTCAAGCGATCCCGCGACATTGAAGCTGAGCTGCTGGCTTCGTTGGATCACGAAGATCCGCCAGAGTTAATGACGGTTCGGCCTCCGATTATCACGATTCTTGGGCACGTCGACCATGGTAAGACGACCCTTGTGGACAGAATCCGCAAGGCGAATGTTGCTGCGGGAGAGTTTGGCGGGATCACTCAGCACATCGCGGCGTATCAGGTGGAGTACGAAGGGCATCGATTGACCTTTGTGGATACACCGGGCCACGCGGCGTTTGGAGAGATGCGGTCGCGAGGCGCTAACGTAACTGACATTATTGTGCTGGTGGTGGCTGCAGACGACGGCGTGATGCCACAGACGGTTGAATGTATTAGTCATGCCCGAAACGCCGGAGTGCCGGTGGTTGTGGCACTGAACAAGATCGATCTGCCGGGCGTGGACGAGCAGCGAATTCTGCAGCAGTTGGCGCAGCACGAGATTCTGCCGGCAGAGTGGGGTGGTGAATACGAAGTGGTTCGAACCTCCGGTGCGACGGGTAAGGGCGTCGATAAGTTGCTGGAGACGCTGATTTTGACGGCGGAATTGCATGAGTTGAAGGCCAATCCGGACCGGGATAGTCTTGGTGTTTGTCTCGAGTCCTTTCGGGATGAGGGGCGAGGAGCGATTGCGTGGCTTATCGTGCAGAAGGGGACTTTGCGTGTAGGTGACATCGTATTGTGCGGGTCCACCTATGGGCGAATTCGCGCCATGTACAATGACCGGGACGAGGCAATTACGGAGGCTGGGCCATCTGTTCCGGTAAAAGTATCGGGTCTGATGGACGTTCCGGGAGCTGGCGACCACTTCTTTGTGATGAAGGACATTGAAGAGGCGCGGGAGACGGCAGAAACACGATTGCAGGAGGGACGCCGCGAGTCTTTGTCTCAGCGTGTTACTCCAAGAACACTCGAGGACATCCTGAATCAGCCGCGTGCAGGCGAGGGCGTGCAGGAACTTCCATTGATTCTGAAAGCGGATTCGCCTGGATCCATCGAAGCACTTCGCAGTGAAATTGGGAAGTTTGAGCACCCGGAAGTGCGTGTTCAGATCATTCACTATGGTATTGGTGGGGTGAACGAGAGCGATGTGTACCTTGCCAGTGCGGCGGGGGCGATCATCATCGCCTTCCATGTGATTGCAGAAGAGCGAGCACAACTTCTTGCGGAGCGAGAGGGTGTGGAAATTCGCCGGTACAACATTATTTACGAGGTGACGGATCACATTCGTCTGGCGTTGCAGGGATTGTTGCGGCCGGAACGCGTAGAAGTGTCTACGGGGCGAGCGATTGTGTTGAGAACCTTCAGTATAAGCCGATTTGGTACGATTGCGGGTTGTCGAGTGTTGAATGGCACAATCGCGCGTGATTCCAGAGTCCACCTGATCCGTGATCAGAAGGTACTGAACGATTACAAGATTGGATCGTTGAAGCGTGAGAAGGACGATGCCAAAGAAGTCCGTGACGGGATGGAATGTGGTATTCGTCTGGAAGGCTTTAACGACGTGAAAGAGGGCGATTTGCTGGAAGCATTCCGTATTGATGAGATCAAGCGTACCTTGAGTTGAGTCGGGGGCACCTCGGATTGGGGGACCGGCAGATTTGGGTTGCGTTTGGGATGAATGTTGTCACGGGTGGACGGCCCTGTTTTCGGGAATCGCCGAAAAATCGTTCTGGAAAGTAAGTGTATGTCTACCCGCCGGACTGCTCGTGTAGCGTCGATGATTCGGGAAGTTGTGAGTACGGCAATACTATCGGAGTTAAGGGATCCGCGTATCAGGAACGTGACAGTTCTTGGGGCGGATGTCACTCCTGATTTGCGGTACGCCAGGATTCGTATTTCAGTGATGGGAGATGAGAAGACGGCGGCATTGACAATGCATGGTCTGAACTCGGCCAAGGGGTATCTGCAGTCGAGAGTCGGCGCCTACATTAAGAGCCGATACACGCCGGAGCTCAGGTTTTTACTTGACGATGGCATTCGAAAATCTGTGGAAATGTCGGCGATGCTTCGTGAGGTTCTGGAGGACACTGTCGGGGTGGATCCTGAGACTATCGAAGATAGCGGCACTGAGGTCAGTTCAGAGATGGCTGTTCAGGAGCAGGCTCAGGATATGTCGGGCGACTCTGGCAGGGTTTGAGTGCGGTTGGTTGGTTGAAGCAGTGTGTTCAGGGTGCTTTCAGTAGTTCAGAGTGCATCGACCATGATGGAAGTGCTTTGCGTGCAGTCCGGTTTCGGCTGAGCATCGTGAAGGCGACTGGTGGTCGTGTGTACTGGATGGGTTAAGAGTGACGACAGAGATACAGGCGTACGAAACAGGTTCCTCGGGTCCGGGTCGACAGGGAAACGCAATGGGTACGGCAAAGGCCACCAAAGCAGCTGACAAATCGCAGGTGTGTCGCAAGCTGGTTCAGGCTCTGCATAAGCTTTACGGGAAGTCGGTTCCCGTAATTGAGCAGCCGGTACTTGAGACCATGCTGTTCGGTGTTTGTCTTGAGGACAATCGCTGGGAGCAGGCAGAGTTATCTCTGAAGGATCTGATGTCATCTTATTTTGATCTGAACGAGATTCGTGTCAGTTCAATTTCAGAGCTATCTGCGGCTTTGGCGCCGTTGAAAGACGCTGAATGGAAGGGATTGCGGATCCGCGCAATTCTCAGATTCATATTCGAGTCGGGTTACACCTACGAATTCGAGAAGCTGCGTCGTCAGACTCAGGAGCAGGCGGTCAAGACTCTGAAGAAGATTCAGGAGTTGAGTCCGTTTGTGAGGGATTTTATTCTTCAGGAGATTCTTGGCTGTCATATCGTGTGCCTTGACGGGTCCATGTTCAAGGCGGCTCGATGGCTTGGTTTGGTGCCACTGGAGATGGATCAGGTTGAGGCATCAGAGTTTCTGAAGGGAGGACTTCGAAAGTCCGAAGTTGCTGAATTCTGTCATCTCCTGCGGTGCCTTGCGACGGATCCCCAGTATTCCTCCAGGTTGTTTGAGCAGCCGGACGCTGAGTTTTCCATGGACGACGTCATGGACCGTTTCACAGAGCTTCAGAATCCCAGGAAGAAGGCTGCCCGGCCGGCTCCCGAGCCAGTTCGTCAGGAGAAAGTCGGTTCGAATCAAAAGAAGTCTGTAGTGGAAAAGGAACAAGTGGCTGGGAAGCCGGCACCTGCAAAGAATTTGAAATCAGCGGCTTCAGG
Organism: uncultured Planctomycetaceae bacterium; assembly: GCA_903871805.1. Lineage (GTDB taxonomy): Bacteria > Planctomycetota > Planctomycetia > Planctomycetales > Planctomycetaceae > SXXK01. Next base: position 8,568 of record CAIQIE010000248.1, read on the forward strand.
TGTTAGTGGGAAGTCCAGTTCCTCTGCGTCCGCGAGTGAAAAGAAGTCTGACGCGGCCCAGCCGGTGAAATCAGTGAAGGTTGCGGACAAGTCGTCGAAGGGCAAGGCGGCTACAGGAAAACCTCGAAAGTAGGTTCTGGGGTTTTCGGGCATGGCACAGGCTTTCGTTGACGCCAGCCCACTGGATGATCTGCGCTATGGATTATCATGCATAGCTTTTTCCCGTCGTGAGTGAATAGCCATCGCAGACGACAGGTTGGACGTTACAGACGCTGACATGCTGTGCCCCATGCTTGCCGTTCGGAGACAGGGGCAACGTGAGCCGAGTGTTTCTTCCGTCGTAGCGATTGGGGGGCGGTCTCTTGCGGTCGCCGTGAACCCGGGCGATTTTGCATCGCGTGAAACCGGTGGGTCAGGCATTGCGATTCCGACGCGGCGTTGGGCTCTATGCGAGCAAATGGTGGGGGTGGCGGAGTGCTGGAAATTGCCCGTCAGGAGTGAGGCATTTTCAGCCAGCAGAAAGCGAACTCGACAGAATTGCCTTCGGGTTTAATAATATGACCAGGACGAAGATACGTTTTCTGGATCATTTGCGGGCTGCGAGTTATGAAGAAAACAGTGAAGTTACCCGTTGTTTGGATGCGTAGCGTGGCGATGCGTCTGAGTCGAATGTTGCCGTTGGTTCTTCTGATTGAAGGCATGGCGGGCTTTCCGCTTCCTTTGGTTTATGCGGATGAAGTGGGGGCCGACACTTTTTTTGCGATTCTGCAGGAAGAATCTGCACCGACGGAGAAGGGTGACGAGGCGCAGACGGATCAGGTTGAGGAACCTCGTGGAGTTCGTGACGAATCCTCGGGAATTGATCCAGCCAACAAGGATGCTTTGGCCTGGTACATGTCTGGTCACAAAGCATTGAAGCGAGGGGATCTTGCTGGAGCGGCTGATGCGTTCCGCAAGTCTGCCGCGGCGGATGAGAAATCGGCGATTCCCGTTCGAGCGCTTGCTATGGTGCTCTTTCGCATGGGTAATGCCAAAGACGGACTGAGTACGGCGCAGAAGGCGATGCAGATGGACGCGGATGACTGGCAGACGCGTCTGGAGTTGGCTGTGGCGCTGGGGCAGAACGGACGATTTGCGCAGTCTCTGGAGCTTTTAGAACAGGCACTGGCATCAAAGACGCTGAACAGGAAGTCTCTGGATTTTCTGCAGTGTCATCAGGTTCGTGCAGCGGTATTGCTTCAGATGCGGAATCTGGGGGGATCGGCAGACAGTTACGAGATCATTCTGCAGGCGTTAGAGAAGCCCGAGGAATTTGGGTTGACGGATCGGGACCATTCGAATCTGTTGAAGAACAAAGCGACGGGTTATGAAACGGTGGGGCGTGTGCTGCTGGAAGCGGGGCGGGTGCCGCAGGCGATTCAGGCATTTGAGACTCTGATTCGCATTGATCGGGATGTTCCCGGGGAGCAGCATTTGCTGTTGGCGAGGGCGTTGTATCAGCAGGACAAGCTTGACGGGTGCGAGAAGAATCTGAACCGTTATTTTGAGGGTGGTCAGCGCAGCAAAGAGTCATTGATGCTGTTGCGGGATTTGTATGAGAACAGTAGTCGATCAGACGCACTGGCGGGGCGACTGGAGGAGCTTGTAAAAGGGGCGACTCGACCAGCGGATGTGCAGATGTTTCTTGGGCAACTATTACTGGATCAGGGCAAGCCAAAAGACGCGGGGAAGGTCTATCAGGCGATTCTGGATTCCTCTGGTGAGGCGGAAGCACACACGGGGTTGGTGCGTGTTGCGATCGCAGAGCGTGATGTGACCAGTTTGCTGAACATGCTGAACCAGGCGGCGCGTGCGCGGATCACGCCGGCAGAACTGGTGCCGTTGATACCGGCGATGACGACGGCTGAGGAGTTTGCCAGGACGACGCTCAGGGAGTGTTTGAAGCGTTATGAAGAGAATCCAGGAGACCTGGACCCGATTGTGACCTGGTTTTGTGCGGGGGTTGCCGGGGAACTGGAGCTGACAGACGACCAGGCATCTCTGTTACAGGCAACGCTGGAACTGGAGCCGGATCGTGAGCTGATGCTGGACACGTTGGACAAGTACGGCGTGAGTCAGCTTCAGAAGGGTGACTTTGAGATGGCGGCCAGAGTGTTTGAGCAGATGCTTGCACAGCCGGGACTTCCACCGGGGGTGCGAGTGAACACTTTATATCGCATTGCGATTGCGTATGGAGCATTGAAGGATTTGAAGGCTGCGAGGCGAGTGATCAATGAAGCATTACAGCTAGTTCCGGATGAGCCACAGCTGCTTGCAAGGCTGGCGGTTATCGAGGCGATGGACGGGAAGCTGGAGATATCTGAAGGGCTGTTGATTCGGGCGATTGCGGGATTGCAGGCACCGGATAAGGTGGAACAGCTGATAGAGGTTCGGATTCAGCTGGCGGGAATTTATGTGCAGATGGATAGGTGGGATAATGCTGTAGAGCAGTACCAGACCGTATTGGAGATGGAGAAGGTTCCGGCGGCCACTCTGCGGCTGGTGCGAATGGGCCTTTCGAATGCACTGGTACAGGGTGGTGATATGGTAAAGGGTGAGAAGATTCTGGAGGATGTTTACAACGAAGACCCGAGTGATCCTGGAGTGAACAATGATCTGGGATACTTATATGCTGATCAGGGGAAGAACCTTGAGCAGGCAGAAAAGATGATACGGATCGCCGTTGGGGCTCAGCCTGAGAATTCCGCCTACCTTGACAGTCTGGGTTGGGTACTGTTTCGGCAGGGAAAGAATGAAGAGGCATTGGAGGTTTTGAAAAAAGCGAATTCGGATCCTTCCTATCAGGACTCAACATTACTGGAGCACCAGGGAGATGTTCACGAAGCGTTGAAGCAGAGTTCTGAGGCGAGGGATTGCTGGAAGCGGTCGCTTGACCAGGAAGAGAAAGCTTCGAAGCCGGATGGAGCGATTGTGGAGCGATTGAAGGGGAAACTGAAGAAGGCGGAGTAGGCTGTGTGGCGTCCGCTGAGACTGTCGTTGGGATACAGGATGCCGTTTCGGAGCTGACATGGATGTGAAGTGCCGCGAGTCGGGATTCGAATGAAATTTGTGGTTCCGGAAGCGGCGGTGAACGCGTGATCTGTACCCAATGCAGATGCACAGTGAGGCAGAATTGGGAAGCGGCAGCCTGCAGTGAAAGGGAGTCATGGCGAGGAAAACGACGGTTCGAAATGATGACGATGGCGAGGAGTCGGGGGATTCCGGACGAGTACCGGGATCTCAGCCACTGGGTTTCACTTCGTCTGGGGCTGTCCCGAGTGGTGAGCAGAAGGGGCTGGAAGATGAGCTTCGTCCATCACGTCTTGAGGACATTGTTGGTCAGCGTGCGGTGGTAGAGCGGTTAAGGATCCTTCTGGAGGCCACGAAGAAACGTAAGGAGCCTCTTGGGCATCTTTTGTTTGACGGACCTCCTGGCTTGGGAAAGACGACGCTGGCTACGGTGATACCGCGAGAATTGGGAACTGACCTGCAGATTACGGCGGGGCCCTCGTTAAATGCACCGAAAGACCTGTTGCCTTATTTGACAAATGCCAGCCATGGCAGTGTGCTGTTCATCGATGAGATTCATCGCATGCCGCCGACTGTTGAGGAGTTTATTTATCCGGCGATGGAGGATTTTCGTGTTGATATCACACTGGGTGATGGAATCAACGCCCGAACGATCAATATGAAGTTGCAGCAGTTTACTGTGATTGGTGCAACGACGCGCAGTGGAATGCTGACGGCGCCCCTTCGTGATCGGTTTATAAACCGTGAGCATCTGGATTTTTACACGACGGAGGAATTAGCAACAATTGTGCGTCGGAATGCGGGTAAGTTGCGGACTGAGATTGCGGAGGAGGCGGCCTGGGAAATTGCCATTCGGGCGCGGGGGACTCCCAGAAAAGCCAACAACTGGTTGCGCTGGACGAGGGACTTCGCTGATGCTCGTGCTGATGGCCGGATCACGCTGGAAGTCGCCCGAGCGGCTCTGAGAATGAAGGGCGTGGACGTTGCGGGACTGGAAGAGCAGGATCGTCGTTACCTGGAAACGATTATCGGTGTTTTTGGTGGTGGGCCCGCGGGGGTGCAGGCTATTGGTCATACCATGAACACACCGGCAGAGACTTTGGAAGACGAAGTAGAGCCGTTTTTGCTGCGTGAAGGTTTTATTCAGAGAACACCCAGAGGCCGCACGATTACGGCCAAAACGCTGGCTCATTTGGGGGTATCCGAGCGTTCGTCGTCTCTGACTTCCAGAAAGAGGACGTCACCCGATCCGCCTGGATTATTTGTTGAGTGAGTTGCTGGGAGAGTTGATTTTTCAGGGGCGAGTTCTTTTATAGAACGGCAGAGTGACGACCTGGGCGGCTATCATTGTTCCGCGGAGTTCAACTTCCACAGCCTGACCGGGAGTTGCCTGGGCGACGGGCACATACGCCATGGCGATAACTTTTTGCAGAGTTGGTGAGAAGGTCCCGGATGTAACATGGCCGCATTCAGTTCCGTGAATGAAGACAGGAGCGCCTTCGCGGGCGATTCGTCGGCCATCCAGAGCGAGCCCAACGCGGGTGAGTGTGGGGCCAGTAGTGCGAATCCGTTCCAGTGCGGCTTTACCGGGATATTCTGATTTTCGGAAACGCACGGCAAAACTCAGTCCAGCTGTCAGTGGGTCAGTTGTGAGATTCAGTTCGTGTCCGTAGAGGGGCATGGCGGCTTCCAGACGCAGCGTGTCGCGGCAACCCAATCCCGCAGGGACAACGCCGTACGGGGCACCCAGAGACAGCAGCTTCAACCAGACGGACTCTGCCTGTTCTGAGGGGACAATCAATTCGAAGCCGTCTTCACCTGTGTAGCCAGTTCGGGAAATCATTCCGGAGAAGTGCTCAGAGGATACATCGCTGGCTGAGTAGTACGGCATTGTATCAGCGTTGGTTGTGCAGAGCTCCCGAACGAGGTTGACGGCCGCGGGACCCTGGACAGCGATCATTCCTGTGGATTCGGTTTGGTCTTCAAATGTGATGGAAGCGAATCCAGCCAGATGTTCCAGCCAGCCAATGACTTCAATTCTGTTTGAAGCATTGACAACAAGTTCCCAGCGATCGGGCATGTGATAGACCAGGACATCATCGATGATACCGGCATCATGTCGGCAGATCAGTGAGTATCGGACATCACCTGTTTGAAGCGCTGAGACATCATTGGTGAGGGCACTGTTGAGAAATTCTCCGGCAGTCTCACCTTTGAAGGTGAGGCGTCCCATATGGGAGATATCAAACAGGCCTGCAGACTTTCTGACGGCCAAATGTTCTTCGACGATGGAGGTATACTGAACGGGCATTTCCCACCCTGCAAATTCCACCATCCGACCGTTATTCGCTCTGTGCCAATGATTCAGAGGTGTTGTCTTCATGGGGGCCCGTTCATTGAGTCAGTTTCGGGGAGGTAATCAAGGCCTGAAGAGAATCCTGATGTTGGGTGGCTATTATGGCCGAACCGTTGAACGCCAATGCAGGTCTTACGGGATTCGCCGCGACGGCCGATCCGGTACTCTGGCAGCGTAACAACTCTTTAGATCATCCCTGAAACTGTCATCGGATTCAACCACCTTGTCCATGACCGGGCGGGTGGCTGTGAATTCAGATTCTGTGCAAGAGTCTGAACGACTTGCAGGGCGCGGAGTCTGGCCACGTATGGCGACTGATGCTATTGGGAAGAACATCGAACAAAAGCGGAAACGCCCCGGTCCTGGGATTCGAACCGGGGCGTTTCCAGCGGGGAGTTTTCAACCACTTCGAGAAATGATCAGCGAAGGGCCGGCTTTCCAGCAGGTTTTCCGGGAGTCTGTCCGGCAGTGCCGCGACCAGGCGACGACGTTGACTGGTAGTGAATTGGCTGAACTGGTGTTGGATACAGGGCCGGGGCCGGCACAGTTGGTGGAAACGAATTCTGAGGTGACTGATGGTGCATGTGGCCATCGAGATAGGAACCGCGATACTTATTCCAGAACTGCTGTGAATAGGGCATTCCGTGAGGGGCCCCTGATGCTGCAGCGATTTGGGACTGCGCCATGACATGACGGTAGTTGTACGGTCTGAAGCTGGAGAATCCGCCGTAGGCCGGGTATCTCTGGAAGTGCCCGTGGATCCATGGATCCTGCTGATCGAACGGGTAAGTTTGAACGCCTTCGCCCGCGGAGATTGCGCCGGTGAACGACGCCCCTGGGACTGCGGTCTGAGCTTCCGCAGCGACTACCGTAAGCAGATTCACTGCAAATGCAAAAATTACAGCTCTGGCCATTACAAACCTCCATGTTCCAGAGCCTGCGACAGGAGAAGTCCATGTCGCTGCTCACCGTGCCACAGCAAATCCTGGAGAATCATCGGGATCTGAGGGGCATCGTGTTCTTTGAAAACATGAAGAAAGTGAAGGATCGAGCCAGACAGGACAAAATCCAACTTTTCGATCTCACTGATCGTTAAATCTTAACTTTGGCTCGTCTCTGCGGGATTTTTCTGGCAACAGTTATGGAACTGTGCAATTCTCATTGAGGCGGACCCGGTCCAGGGGATACGTGATTCCTTACGGTCGCCATTTTCAGAGGGTGAGAACATGAGGTTGCTGGCGGGTGTTGTTTTTCTCGTTCTGTGGGTTCATGTGGCAGTTTCTGACGTTGCCCTGAGTAATGAAGTGACTTGTTACAGCCAGACGGCGGTTGGAACGGCTATTCAGCAGGGGTGTAGTACCTGCGGCTGTATTACGTGTGGTTGTTCGGGATTTTCGGGAACTTCGGTGCTAATTGCTTCAAAGCTGGGACTCGCGACCTGGCCGGGAAGCGTTTCAGGTGGATGGTCTTCTGCCACCGAGCAATCTTTCCCCCTGTCATCTCGTGGGAATTCCGATTGGTTGCCGGGTAATGGCTCTGGTGCGGTTCACTATCGCTATCCTTATTACAGCTATCGGCGTCCATGGGCTCATCCGGGTCCGATGGTGCCGAATGTGACCATTGTATGGTGACATCTTCGGGTGAGACACTGCGAGGTTTTCGTATGCGAGTGTACTGCTCAGGTTGACACGCAGGAACGCAGAGCAGGCGTGTTTCAAATGCGTCTGGGGGTCTTGAATGAGGCCATCTCTGCAGGATTTTTTCGGAAAAATTTCCATTGTTTTGCGTTTGCGTTCCCTGTTTATGGCTTATGCGTCGCTTGAGTTGGGAATTTTCCCCAGGAGTTTTTTGCCCAGCTTACCGGACCGATACGCCTGGTGCTGTTCATAGGAAAAGTCCTCGGGAGTTCATGTGGAGCGTTGAATTGGGAGGCCGATACGTGATTTGGCCCATGGACTTTGCACTGCGGTTTTCATGAATGGGTTTCGGGTTGTTCATGGATTGAACGGCCCCTGACCTGAAGCTGCCATGAGTGCGAGTTCGGAGTCGCTGAAGAGCGAGTGGGTTGCATCATGGAAGGAGCGACAGGGATGTCAGTCGATTTGTCAGAACTGCTGTTTCCGGCGAGACAGCGTCGGAAGCCCTGTGCGTCCGGCAGAGGGGTCGGTTACGCCACGGCATTTCTGCTGACGTTGGGCTTGATGCGCAACTCTGTCGATGCTCAGCCACCCTCCGTCGGAATGACGCCTCAGGTCCCGGATATGCCGCTGAGGATGGAAGCCCCGGAAGTTTCCGGCCGCGTCGACGCGGCTCTTAGCCCCAACGTCAATCAGTTGCTGAAGCCACAGTATCATCTGGAGATTGAGCGGCATCACAGTCGGCTGGTGATGACAAACCGGAAAGTGCGTCGGATTGCGGTGACTGATTCCGAGGTGGCGAATTACGTTCAGTACTCAGAGAACGAGATTAGTATTGTTGGACTTTCGATTGGTCGTACGGACCTGACTCTCTGGTTTGAGGACGAATTGGCGCCGTCCATCTATGAAGTGACAGTGATACGTGACGCGAGTCTGGAAGAGCAGCGATCCATCGACTTTGGAAAGCTGGAGCGTCGTCTGAAGGTTCTTTACCCGAATTCGAATGTTGCACTGATTCCGATTGGGGCTCAGGTGATCGTTCGGGGGCAGGCTTACGACGGCGAAGAAGCGCAGAACATTCTTCAGGTTGTTCGTACGGAGGTGCTGCGATCTCTTCGAAATGCAGCACAGTCTGACGACAATGGGGCCGGGGGCCTGAACGGCCTTGGTGGTCTGGGTCTCGCTGGCGGTGCCGGTGGTGGTGCTGGCGGCGGTGCGGGCGGCGGTGGTAATCAGGGCCGGAGCTTCCGCGACATCGTCATCAATGAGTTGAATGTGCCGGGCGAGTTCAATGTTTCTCTGCGGGTTGTTGTGGCAGAGATCAACCGTTCGGAATTAAGGGATGCGGGTGTTGACTGGCAGGTGTTGTTCAACCATGGGAGGCACAGTGTTGGAACCGGTCTTGGAGGAGGGTCCGGGACGACTTTGAGCGGAATTTTCGAAAACGGCGAGATCAACGTTTTTGTAAAATGGATGCAGTCCAATGGAACTATACGGATGCTTGCGGAACCCCGTTTGACGGTCTTGAGTGGCACTGGTGCCAGCATTCTGGCTGGCGGTGAGTTTGCCGTTCCGACGATTATTGGATTGGGAGGAGGTCAGGCGACGACATTTCGAGGTTTTGGTACCAGCCTCAATGTGACGCCGACGGTGATTGACAAAGATCTGATTCGAATGAGGATTGTCCCGGAGTTCAGCCAGATCAGTGGAGACAACACTGTGAATGGCATTCCGGGGACCAACGTGAAGCGGGTCCAGACAACGGTAGAGCTTCGCGAGGGACAGACGTTTGCTATCGGCGGTCTGATTTCGAACCAGACGTTGACAGAGGTAAATCGTATTCCGCTGCTGGGCGACATCCCATGGATTGGTCCACGAGTTTTTCAGTCCAAAACTGCGTCTCAGGTGGAAACGGAATTGCTGGTCCTTGTATCTCCGGAAATTGTGCGGCCGATGGAGCCGGATGAAGTGCCGCCTCTGCCTGGTTATAACGTGACGCATCCTTCCGATGATGAGTTGTGGCATCGTGGTCAGACGGAAGGAACACCTGACCATACTGTTTATCAGCTGGCTCCGTATGGCAGCGGGCAAATGCAGGGGATTCCGCAGGGTTACAGCCTGCATAATCCGCCGCCGACGTCCGGACCCTTTATGGGACCGGGAGCGGTGAATTATGCTCCGGCGCAATCCATGCCTGGTCCGGCTTATCCGAATGGCTATCCACAGGTCCCTCAGAACGGTCCAGCTCCTTACTACGGCAGTCCGGGGCCGGGGGGTGCTTATCCTTCTGGAAATCCAGGAGCGGGTGGTCCAGCGATGGCTCCTCCTTCATTTCCTCAGGAATCATCACCAGGTTTTGTTCCTCCTGTTCCTGACTCCGCCGGTTCCGGTGGTTTTCCTGCCGCTCCGACGAGCTTTCCATCGCAGGTGAATCGGACCGATGGTGGGAAGGCCGCAGCGAAGTCGTCGAAGTTTAGCAGCTGGACGAATGGTTTTCGAAAGTCTGAGCCGGCGAAAAACAATGTTAGGCCGGCAGGATGGACAAGGGACCGGTGAGTGAAGTCGGTGACATCGAATCTGCTGCGAATGGGATTCCGGGTCTTTGCGGGGTCCATGCAAAGTTGAGTTTCACGCCATCGTTTCGGGTATTCGAATCGGAATTGGCCTTAGTGTGTTCCGGTGTGTCAGGTCTGTGCAGAAAGATCCAATCGCATGTCAAGAATTTTTCTTCCTGCTAAACTGGCGATCGTTACCTGCAGTGGATTGATCACTGCAGGCTGCATTTCCTCGGGAGGTGGGGGTGGCGAGCCGTGCAGCAACGGTGCCGGTTATTATAGTAGCGGTAGCGGTAGCGGTTATGCGGACACATGTGAGAATGGATGTGAAGACAGCTGGTGCAGCTGGTGGCCATGGAGTAAGAATCATTATCCGGCGACGCGTTATGCGATCCCTGATGTGATGCCGCTGGGATCCATCGTCAGGTCGCACTGGCATATGATGGAAACAAATGCTGAAGCGTCTGACTTTGTCATTTACCGACATGAATTTGTGGAAAGTTCATCAGAACTGACTCCTTACGGTAAGGATCATATTGCTGAGATCGCAGCGCGGATGCCGACAACTCCTTTTCCCGTCGTTGTGCAGCGAAGTATGAATAACGCGGATCCGGAACTGGATCGGATTCGCAGGGAAATTGTTGTCCGGGTCCTTGCTGACCTTGGAAACTATGATGCGGAACGCCGAACGGTTGTTTCTCAGCCCTACAGCAACGGTCTGAATGGTATGGAAGCGGAGCAGGATTACGGCCGATTCAGAAATGTCCGCAGTGCGACTCAGGGAGGTGCTGTGGGAAGATAGGATTCGGACTCTGCTACTGCACTGCTGATCCTTACAGTCACTGCCTTCCGTGTGCCTTCCGGCAGAGTGAGGTATGCAATGGGCTGCGATTGGTTTGGTATCCGGATGCCGCGCAGACGGGGCAGGGGGCGGTGGTGGTTTGCGGATTCAGCCGGCGCCGGGAATCCAGAGTCCGCCTGCTGTGAGTCGGCCGGTTTTTTCAGAGGGGGATCTGGGTCTGCGTTTTGCTTTCATGCGGAGATAGGGGGGAACGAAGCGACCTCGGTAGCCATAGTGACTGACGTCTGCGGAGTAGTCTGCCCGTCTGGGTTCGCGGAAATCTTCGATGGTGAAGCCGGTGACGCACAGATCCCCGATCAGTTGCTCCAGCCTGTGCAGGTATTCGGTTGTGCCTGACTCTCGGTAGGAATTGTCTGTCTGCTGTGGCAGAGGACCTTCGTGGTAGTATTCGACACCGATGACAAACTGCTGACGTTCATTTCGGTGGCTGATCTGCAGGCTGACAGGTTGTTTGTGCTGGGAAATATAAATTCCATCATCACGGATAACGCGAGCAATTTCCTGGTAGACAGAGCGAAGATCGGGAATGTAGCAGGTGCTTACGGGTTGATGGACGATATCAAACGTTTCATCGGCGAGGATACCGAGTTCGTCCATGGATGCCTGAATGGTTCGCACGGGAAATCCGCGCCGCCGGCATTCCTGCTCATCCAGTTTCAGCATGGAGTCACTGATATCCACCACGGTGACTCGAGCCCCTGCAGCGGCATATAGTACGGATTGCCAGCCACCACCGGCGGCAAGGCAAAGGACATCAAGGCCTGCCACAGAATCTGGCAGCCAGCCTCGTCCATCCAGCGTTTTCAGGGGATTGCGGCACTCCGCGTCTGTTGCTGTTTTTGCGAAGAGGCTGCCTGATTCGGCAAACTGATTCCATGCCTTCTGATTTGCCTGGAGATGATCCACACGACTGATCCGATATCTGGCGGGCGGGGAGAACAGAGAGACGAAGTGCGGTGCAGCTTTGTCGAAGACGTTGTTATTGTAACCGCACACCTGCAGAATTCTTCCTGTGGAAGGCTGCATAAAGAGTCGTGAATTACAGCTGTCGCTGATTTTGGGGGATTTGGGACGGTTTTTCGGTCTTACTGGATTCCTGTTGCGGGCAGAGAGACGAACCGGCACGCGGTTTGAGAGGAAAAAATGGTGGCATGTCAGGGCCAGTTGGTTGTTTTGAAACTGGGTGGCAGTCTGCTGAGTCTGCCGGATCTGCATGTCAGACTTCAGCAGCTGCTGGGGCAGATTTCTGAGGTCTGCGTGCTGATTGTTCCCGGGGGAGGCTCTGCGGCGGATCGAATTCGTGATCTGGACAGTGACTTTCATCTTCCGGCATACCAGACGCATAATGCTGCCATCGGGGCGATGAGTTTCAATGCAGGGGTTCTGGTTCGTACTGGCGTTGGACTGAGTCTTGCCAGAGATCACGGGGCAGCAGAGGTGATTTGGCGACGTTCGATGCCAGCGGTGCTTGAGGTGGCGGAATTTCTGGGCGGGGAAGGTCGTGCTGTCTATGAGGGATTACCGGAATCCTGGCAGGTGACAAGCGATTCCATTGCTGCGTCTGTTTCCAGCTACTGGGGGGCGAGCCGATTGATTCTGGTGAAATCCTGCGATCCCGTCTCAGGCAATCTGGCCGAGGTGGCTGAAGCCGGGATGGTTGACAGTTGGTTTCTGAAGATTCCCGGAGAATTTCGCGTGGATTGGTGCAATCTGCGAGCAGATCGTGTTTGTTTGCAATCTCTGCATCGTGGGCGAGTGCTGAAAGATTGATGGCGAGTCGTTTCTGCTGGCTGAGGGGGGGCGGTGTGGTGGTGGGGACGGATGTAGTGGGACGTTTCTTCACGTCTCAGGGCGTTTTGAAATTGAGTGTGGGACTGTCTGACGATCCGTATTGTGGAATTTGCTAAGATGTGGACAGTCGTGCGGACCTTTTTTCGTTACCGTTTCCTGTGTGGCGAATTGTCAGTGAGTCTGAGTCGTCGCGGATTGCTGAAAATTTTGCAGAGCAGCGTATTGTTTTTTCGGTGGAGATTATGGAATACGTTTACGCGGTGATTCTGGGCGTGGTGCAGGGAATTGCCGAGTTTCTGCCGATCAGTTCTTCAGGCCATCTGGTCATTGCAGAAGCATTGCTGAAGGCACTGTCAATTTCTGAGATGCCTGAGTGGCTGCAGGGCATGACCATGAATGTGGCCCTGCACTTTGGAACGCTGCTTTCGATTGCCGTCGTTTATTACAGAGACCTGCTGGATCTGACACGTCGGCCGCGGATGTTGTTGCTGATTGTGGTGGCGTCCGTTCCGGTTGCGATTGTCGGGCTGAAGTTCAAAGACCAGCTGGAGAGTCTGTTTGACAGTGCGTTTGCTGCAGGCTTTTGTCTGATGATCACGGGCGTGATTCTTCTTGTGGCAAGGAGGCTTCAGGGCGGGGGGCAGGAATTGAAGACGATGCCGGTCCGATCGGCGATCGTGATTGGGTTATTTCAGGCAGTGGCGATACTTCCCGGGATTTCGAGAGCCGGTAGTACAGTCGGGGCAGGGCTTATGTGCGGGCTCAGAGGAGCTGATGCGGCCAAATTCTCGTTTTTTCTGGCGATACCAGCGATTGGCGGCGCCACGCTGCTGGAATTCCTCAAGGTTCTCAGGGCGACGGACAGTACGGTACCAAATTGGACACCAGTTGTGGCTGGTGCAGTTGTCAGTTTTGTTGTCGGGGTCTTTTGCCTTCGCTGGCTGATACGAATCCTGTCGTCGGATCGCCTGCACTGGTTTGCGTTTTACTGTCTGACGGTGGGGCTTTTGACCGTCGTCTGGCAGTGGTAGAGTCCGGGGTAGTCGCCTGGTCTGCCGCTGCGTAGTTTGCGAGTGGACGAGGAGCTTCGACGTGGCGTGGTGGGCCATTTTCTGTGCAGCGGTTGCCTTTGCGTGTGTGACAGATCAAATCCGGGGGTGTCGCTGAGGGATTGGGAGTGAGCACGATGGCGGAAGGGCTGAGTATCGTTCGTGGGGCCTGTGGCCATGACTGTCCTGACACTTGTTCGTGGCTGGTGGAGGTCAGCGAGGGCAGGGCTCGTCGGCTTTACGGAGATCCGTCCCATCCGTTTACGCGCGGTACGCTGTGTGCGAAGGTCAATCACTATCTGGAACGCGTTTACCATCCCGAACGTGTCCTGTATCCGCTTCGTCGCGATGGTCGGAAGGGGGAAGGTCGTTTCCGTAGAATTTCGTGGCAGGACGCAATGTCGGAAATCGCGGAACGGTGGCAGGAAATAATTTCGCAGGAGGGGGCGGAAGCGATTCTGCCCTTCAGTTCGGCGGGAAATCAGGGATTGATTCATCATTCTTCATTGGATCAGCGATTGGGGGCAGTTCTGGGATTCAGTCGGCTGGAGCGAAATATTTGCGGTGCCGTGGCGCATCAGGGGCTGAGTGCCACGCAGGGCAACGGCATCGGAATCAACCCCGAGGATCTGATTCACAGTCGTTTTATTGTTTTGTGGGGTACCAACACAATTGTGACCAATCTGCATCTGTGGCCGGTGATTTTGGAAGCTCGGTCCCGCGGTGCAAAGATTGTCGTTGTTGATCCAGTGCGAACGCGGACAGCGGAGGCTGCGGACTGGCATCTTGCTGTGCGGCCAGGGTCGGATACGGTTCTGGCTCTGGCCATGATGCATGTGATCATTCGCGACGGCCTTGTGGACAGGGATTACATCGATCGCCATGCTGTGGGTTTTTCGCAACTGGCGGATCATGTTGCCGGATTTTCACCGGAATCCGCTTCGGAAGTGACTGGACTTGGCAAAGAGGTTATCGAACGGTTTGCCCGCGAGTATGCACAGGCGCAGCCATCGCTGCTGCGTCCGCTGATTGGTCTGGAGCATCATCGAAACGGAGCCATGATGTTCCGGACGATGGCTTGCCTGCCGATACTCACGGGAGCCTGGCGATACCGTGGTGGCGGACTTTGCCGATCGACCGGAGCTTTTCAGTTTTCCATGTTGAACATGGACAAGCTGCTGCTGCCGGAGCATCAGCGGCCCGGAGTGAGAACACTGAATATGAGAGATCTTGGGGCGGACCTTCTGTCGGACCGACTGGCGCCGCCAATTCGGTCTTTGCTGGTTTACAACAGCAATCCGGCAGTCAGTCTGCCTAATCAGAACCTGGTGCGTCAGGGGCTGAAGCGTGACAACTTGTTTACGGTCGTGCATGATCTTTTTCTGACGGATACCGCACGATTTGCGGATATTGTATTGCCGGCAACCAGTCAGATTGAGCATCTGGATCTTGTTCCGTCGTGGGGGCATCACTATGTCACGATGAATCGCCCTGCAGTGGCTCCGCTGGGGGAATCTGTGCCGAACACGGAGTTGTTTCGGCGCCTTGCGGCGGCCCTTGGGCGATCGGAGTCCTGGCTGTTTGATTCTGACGAGACGCTTTTGCGATCGGCATTGCAGACTGAGCATCCAATGATGCAGGGCATTACGTACGAGTCGCTGCTGGAGAAAGGTTATCAGCATCTGAATCATCCGGAGGACTGGAGGCCGTTTGCTGAGGGAGGCTTTCCGACACGGTCAGGAAAGGCGGAGTTGTATTCCGAGAGTCTGCAGGATGCCGGGCAGGACGCCTTGCCATCTCCTGGAGAGATTCGGAGAGGCCGGCGGAATCAGTTACAGCTCATTTCGGGGAAGACACTGCATTACCTGAATACCGGTTACAGTCACATGGAACGCCACAGTCGACGGGAAGGCATTTTGCAGATTCGGATAAACAGTGCTGATGCTGACGAGCGTGGTCTGTGTAGCGGGCAGTTAGTGCGTGTTTTCAATGAGCTTGGAGAGGTCGAGGCGGTTTGTGAGGTATCCGATGTTGTGCAGCGTGGCGTCGCCTGGGCGCCATTTGGAGGGATTGCCGATGCGGCAAATGTACAGCGTCACGTAAACTGTCTTACTCCTGAGGAACCCACGGATTGGGGGGGGGGCAGTGGTTTTTATGACACGTTCATCGACGTCGAATCCATTCCTGAGGATCGCGGGGACCGGGCGGGGTTCGGCGCGTTGGAAGACCCCGCAGGATGGGGCGATGATTCGTGTGCGTGACGGGCTGTCAGAGTGCTATTGAATGCCATTTTCAGGTGTTCGGCGCCTGTCAACTCCGGACGCCAAAACTCTCAGGAAAACGACCGGAAAAAATGGGAATTGTTCTAAGATCTTTCGCAGAGAACGAGTTAGGACCAGCCTCGAAAAAGTCCGGGTCTAAATCGCCCGGTATCGTTTGACAGATCTTCATGTCAGGTTAACATCGATCCTCGTTGAGTGAGCGTTCGGAAACACGTTCTGCAATTGTCTCCGAACATAACCTGTCAAAAACATCCAGTCGGTAACTGCGATTCCGCATCAGGAATTTGGTTGCGCGATGGTCTGCTGTTTTCGCTAATCTGCGGCGATGATTCAGACCTCCGCGCTGGGCAGTTGCGCGCTGGGCAAGAGGGAGGGGCGCATGACGCAGCCCAAACGTCACGACGACAAACTGACGTCCGCCGCTGTCGCCTCCCCGGCGAAACGTGCGGGCAAGGTCAGAGTCGACCGGGCTATTTCTATTGGAATTGTGGCCCATGAGATTTCTGAAATATCCGCCAAGCCGGTATCTTCAAGCGATTCTCCTCGTAAGGCGGCACGTGGAAGAACTGTACGTTCCGGTCTGGACGTTGTAGCCGGAGTTCCGTCGGCAGGCGTTCTGGCTTTGGCAGCGATAGGTTCCGCTGGTCGCAATTCTGGTGACATCGAGGCGATCGTGCGCGACGCCGTAGGTGACCAGAATTATCAGCATTGGTTTCATCGTCGATGTCGCTTCGATGTTGTTGGTGATCGGCTTGTGGTGCACGTACCCAATCCGTTTATCCTCAACTGGATGGTGAGACGATTTCGAACTGTGCTGACAAAAGCCGCCCAGCAGATGCTGGGGCCGTCTGCTTCCTGCCAGCTCGAGGTTGATGCAACGTTGATGGAGGCTGCGCCTGAGGCAGACAGAGAGCCGTCAGTACCGAGTTCGGGCAGTTCAAATGTGCAGGCAGCAGTGGTAGCAGCGGCAGTGCCTGAGTCTGAGGGGGCTCTGCCGGTCACGCAGGCTGTGAAATCAATGCAGCGTCGGACTGCACGCACCACGGACGCTGGTCCTGAAGCTGGTGGTTCCTCGAACCGCAGGCGTTTCCGTGGCTTTGATTCTTTTGTAGCCGGTGAATGCAATAGTCTTGCCGTGCTTGCGGCAAGACAGGTGGCATCCTGTCCAGGTGAGCGTTACAACCCGCTGTTCATCTATGGAGGCACCGGCACAGGGAAGACCCATCTTCTGGAAGCGATTTATTCCGAAGTCCGCCGGGGATTTCCTTCCAAAAATGTGATGTATCTGACCAGTGAGGCGTTTACCAATTATTTTACGGCCGCGCTTACTGGTCGCACCGTCCCATCCTTCCGGCAGAAGTTCCGCAATGTGGACGTCCTGCTGGTCGACAATATCGAGTTTCTGGACAACAAGAGGGCGACGCAGGAAGAGTTTCTGCACACCATTGTGCAGGTCATCGAGCACGGCGGGCAGGTTGTGATTTCCTCGGATCGACATCCCAGGATGCTGACAAAGCAGCGAGAAGAACTCACGACGCGATTTTTAAGTGGGCTTGTCTGTCGAGTCGATGCTCCCGACCACGAGACTCGCCGAAAACTGCTGCAATCACTTTGCGTGGGCCTGAAAGCCACGTTTCATGACGATGCCCTGGATTATCTGCTGCGACGCTGTGGAAAAAGCGTCCGTGAGCTTCAGGGGGCGCTGAATCAACTGGAAAGCCATTTCCATCTGACCGGCCGTAAAGTGACCGCGGCAACGGCTCGTGAATTGCTGGGAGGAATGGAAGACGAGTGTCGTCGGCTGGTGCGCATCAGTGATGTCGAAAAGACTGTCTGTGAAATCTTTGGTGTAAGTGTTGCGGATCTGCGGTCGTCGTCGCGGAGGCGAACTGTGGCGGTGCCTCGGTCGATCGCGATGTTTCTGTCTCGACGACTTACTAAAACGCCTTACCGCGAGATTGGGCAGTACTTCGGCGGAAGAGACCACAGTACGGTGGTCGCTGCAGAACGTCGCGTGGCAGAACTGGTTGCTCAGGGCGGGGTTCTGGAGTTACCTACGTCCATCAAATGTCGGACCGTGGCCGAACTGGTGGATGAATTGGAACGCAGATTGGTCAGTCTGGCTTCGTGATTCAGGTTTGTGAAAAGTGCCCTGCGGTCCGCGCTGCCGGATTCGTCATGGAATTGGGAAACTCCCCTTGGTGCCTGTGCGGCACCGTCGGGATGCACTCCATGTACTGAGCCCAGTCGCGAACAGCTTCCGGCTACGACGCGACTGGACAGCAGTCACGGTTAGGGCACGGAGGTGCATGGCACCGACAGTTAAACGCAGAGTATTTCCGAGATGTCGCATGAACAGTTCCATTCTTGACTGAAGTTCCCCCAAAATAGTAGGCGCTCTGCATTGTATGTTTTGGACTCTGCACGACGCGTTGTCCTGTTACCTGGATTGCATCACTGGAACCGCGTGGACAACGATCACGTTTCGCTGACCACTGCGCACGACTGGCAGGTTACGGGAGGTGGGCGCGTGCGTGTCCGGCGAAGCCCACCACTTTCTTCCGCATACCCCCCGGGACTGATGTATCTCACGGCGAACGAACGCCACTCCCCTATGTCACCTTGTCCTCTATCCACGACAGAAGCCCCGCGTCTATCGTCATCTGTGCGAGATCCTCAGCCAGGAGGAGCCGGAGCCTTTTGTTTTGGCGTTGCCGGAAACGCAGCAGTGACTCGTCGGGAGTGTGCACAATGAAGAATATGGTTCGGTGAATAGACTCGCGGAATTGCGACAGCGTCTCCTGCAATTCAGGGAGTCCGGCGCGGGATTTGACCTGCACGACATACCGATCTTTCATGATCGGTTCGATCAGTTCAAGATCGAGACCCTTCGCGTGCTGCCCAAGCACACTCGTCCGCCGCCAACCGGATGCTCGGAAGATCAGGTCGACCAGAGTTTCAAAGTCCTTCCAGTGCAGGGCCTGAATAGCGAGGGCGACTGACTCCACCAACACTCGCTGCTGTTCCCGGAGCCCGTTCGCAGCGGGACTTTCATCTCCGTTGATCGTGCGAAGTAAAGCGTCGAGTTGCGAAACAGAGCAAAACGTCCCGCTTCTCGTTGAGCGTCACGGTCACTTTGTCGATGATCTTGAGACTGCCACGCTCACGGATCGTGGACTTCACCTTCTCGGCTTCATCGGGCCGGACGTAGTTCTCAGCCAAAACCTTCTTGACGGTGCGCAGACCTTCCTCGATCACGGCTTCGTCATTCGAGGCGCAGTAACTCCCCAGCAGGTACGTCGAGGACGTACACAGGCACGTTCGCACCCTCTTTGACCAGCTTGGTCAAATCTTTGCGAACCACCTTGCCGGGGAAATGCCGGTTCAACAGATCGTCGAGAGAATCTATGGCCGTACTCAAGGTTTATTCCCCTTTGCCCAATTCAATGCGTTCCGAAGATTTTTCGAGTTCGATTCTCTCGAACTCTTCCACAGTCAGACTCTGAATGCGGTTATTAATGAACACGATGATTGGCGTGTGTGTTTGTTTTGCTCGCTCAATCACGGACTGTTGTACATCCAGAAAAGCTGCTTGAGCCTTTTTCGTGACTGAAGAGTGATCTGGTTCGGGGCGTATCATGTGTTGTTCCCTTTTGTTTGCTCGATGAACTTCCATGTCGATTGGTCAAAAATTTCTGCCGATGATCCTTCTGATTGGGCAATTAACCTGGGCGGTAGCCGAGAGCCCTCAAAACACGACCATTCATCGACCACAGGCCGGTACAGATCATGGAAATTGGCGATTCCACGAGCATAGCGGTTTCGGATCGTTTCTTCAGGCAATCCATGACCGCCCTGAATGACCCTATTGGCAACTCTGGCGACAGCCATCTCTGCGGAGGGCAGCCACAGAAAGAATAAGTGAACATAGTAGCCGCTGTCTCTTCACCCGATAATCTTCTGACGATAGCTTCGAGCAGCCAATGTCGTCTCAAAAGAAAACGTCTCCCGTCGCTCTATAAGCCCATCCATACGCTCCAGCATAAGTTCAGAGGCACGGATATTCTGGCTTTCCGGGTCAAAAGGAGAAAGTCCGGCAGCAATCAGATCGGCATTCAAGAATTCAGTGCAATGGACGTACTCAGGCAAAAACCGACTTGCGAACGTCGTCTTTCCAGCACCGTTGGGTCCGGCGATAATGTAAATGGTCGGAGTGCTCGTTGTTACATCCATCTCTATTCATTCACTTATTTCCAACCGGCTTCTTCGTCATCCCTTGCGCTCCTTGTGCTCTCTATTCTAACACACTTTTCGAGCGCCCGCTTTTTTTGGGGAAGTCCACTGTGAGTGTCACAATTCACAAACCATCAGCGGGCGGGCTCTTCCCGCCACCTTTTGTCTTTCCTGACGCAGTCTTATTGTTTTTCAGCCGCTGATGGTTTCAGATGCCCGTCGAACCAGTCCAGCAAAGCCTTTTCTGCCTGCTGTCCCTGTGCTCCGGGAAATCCATGGGCGGCGCCCGGCATAATCAGCAGTTTGCAGGGAGCGTTGGCTTTTTTCATCGCGTCAAGAAAACGTTCGCTATGAGAAATAGGCACCAGTTCATCTTGATCTCCATGAATCAGCAGTGTCGGCGCATCATCGCTGGTGACGGAAAGTAATGGAGAGACGCCCGGCGCCTGATCAGCAGGAAACACAATCGCAGGAAACTGTGGACTGAGTTTCTCGTGGTTGACATATTCGCGGATGTCGGTGGGTGGGAAATACGCTGCAACTGCCTGGACGCGACTGGAGATTTTTTCCAGTTCTTTCGCTGACTGCGGATCTCCGTCATCGCCCATGGTGCCAAGGACCAGTGACAAGTGGCCGCCGGCACTACCACCACAGACCCCAATTCGAGCGGGGTCAATTTCATAGTTGGCCGCATTCTTTCGCACATGCCGAATGGCAGTGCGGACGTCAGAGACCGCATCCGGAACTTTGAACCATGGGCTGCTGCCATGGCGTACCAGAATGAGCGTATATCCTCGATCAACAATCTTTTCAAACAGATTCAGCGCGTTTTTTTCCGGGCGTACTACGGATTCCGGAGGCATCCATGTCGAGACCCAGCCGCCGCTGACCATAAAGAGGACGGCCGCCCCATTGGCGTTCTGCCCTGGCCTGATGACGTCATAGGTCAGGGCCATGCCGGCCTTGTGCCCATAGATGACGTCTGGAGTGATGGATCGCCACTCTTCGGCAGACACAGTATGAAAGAGGCACAGCAGAGGGCACAGCAATGCAGTAATTCGCGACTTCATGTTCAGGGTTACCTTTCGTTGACGTCCAGTTCGAGGTGATTTGAGATGTTCTGTGCGTTTGCTGGCAGGGTTCCGCTGCGAATGCAATCAGATTTCATGCGGTCATTGTCGCTGGATCGGCAGAAATGACCGGTCAGAGGAAATCCTTGTGACAGACTGTACTGAATATACCGATTGTGCCGATGAAACAGAAGAAGCAGTCTGGTGTGGTGAAGACCCCGCACGTATTCGTCCAGGATACGGGTGGTGTCTGCGCAGGACAGGGCGGAGCCTTTTGGGGTGCGTGCCGTGCTATCGAAGGCATACCGGCAACTCTGGAAGCGAATCGTTCGTCAGTCGTTTTCCAGAGCGAAATTTATTTCCGGAAGAATTTTGAAACTCCACCGGCAATTCACCGTGGTGGATCCGGGATCCCGTCAGTATTAAGGCGTTTATATGGAAGCACAGTCGGTGGAACAGGCATCCGGTCAACCAGTTTTCAAACGACGGCTGGGTCGAGGACTTAACGCTCTTCTGGGAAGTGTGGATGAGGACGGAGGTGAACAGCCTGCGATCATTCCAATGCATGCCATGGCAACTCCTCTGACTCCCGGAGCCGATGAAATTCTGCTCGATCAGATTGAGCGAAATCCATCACAGCCCCGTCGTGATTTTGATCAGGTGGCGATTGATGAGCTGGCGGACAGCATTCGCAGGCATGGCATTCTTCAGCCTCTGCTTGTCAGAGCTCGGGAAGATGGTCAGCCTGGATATCAACTGATTGCCGGCGAACGACGCTGGCGAGCAGCACAGCAGGTGGGGATTGAAAAGATCCCCTGCCGAATCATTCAGTTTTCCGATCGCCAGGCGACGGAAGCCGCACTGGAAGAAAATCTCAAACGGGAAGATCTCAACGTTCTGGAGAAGGCTGTCGCGTTCAGGGAGTATCTGGACCGTTTTGGCGGAACGATTGAAGAGCTGGCAAGGCAGCTCAGTATGAGTCGCGCGAATGTCAGCAACATGATGCGACTGCTGGAACTGCCGGCACAGGTGCAGGAAATGCTCCGGTCCGACCGAATTTCGTCGGGACATGCACGAGCAATTCTTCCGCTTGCGTCTGAACAACAGTGCCTGCTGGCGGCTCAGATAGAAACCGAGCAGCTGTCTGTTCGACGTACGGAGGAAATGGTTCGGGAATCACTGCACTCCGGCGCCAATGCTCAGCAAAGTCCGACAGGTGAGAGTGCGCCGACAGAATCAGCGTCGAAGCCCGAAGTGTCGAATCACGTGCTTTCGCTTCAGGGATCGCTGCGGGATTTGCTGGGTGCAAAAATTGACATTCGTTTGAAGAAAAACGATGCCGGTCAGATTGTGATTCATTTTGGCAGCAACGATGACTTTGAACGCATTGTTGGAAAGCTGCGAAAGGCGGGCTGAACGTCGGCCGCGTGCGTGTGAAGCCGGGATTGTGAAATGACATTTCGGGAGCAACTTCTGTTGACTATGCAGGACACGTCGGCAGGGACTGTGCTCCTTGTGCATGTTCAGCCTAAAGCCCGCCGAAATCAGTTGTGCGGACTGCACGACGGGCGACTGAAACTTTCGGTAACAGAACCGCCGGATAAAGGAAAAGCGACGGCTGCAGTGCTGACACTGCTGGCGGCAGTGTTGCGACTGCCCGTTTCCCGGCTGGAAGTGATTCGCGGGGATATCAGTCGCAGGAAAGACATCCTGCTTTGTGGGATCACTGTGGCTGCTGCGGTTGATTTGATTGCCGCGACGCTGGATGCTGAAGAACGGAATTCATGAGGCAGCCGAGCCATACCAAATGAAAAAGCCTCGTGTCATTGCACACGAGGCTTTTTTTCACCCTGAAGTTCGGTTTTCACCGACTTGAAATTGGGGTTCACCGTCATTCCCGCGCAGACGGGAATCCGGCTCGCGTCACTGGTTTCCCGCCTGCGCGGGAATGACGTAACCTAAAAACAAAGATTTGACAAAGCACGAGGCTTTATTTCTCTGCACCCTGAAGTTCGGTTTTCACCGGACCGCTGTATGGAGATTCCGGGCTTACTTCAAAGAGCCCTTCTTCAGAGCGTCACCGCTGACTTCAATTGCCTTTTGACCGTTGTCGCCGGCCTTTACCTTCACAGTGTACTTGCGATTGATGTATCCGACCTTTTCGTGCCAGACGCGGAATTCATGTTCGCCGGCAGGCAGGTTTGGAATGGTGAACTTTCCGTCTTTGTCGGTGACTGCAGCATAGGGGTGATCGACGACCATCCAGTACGCAGCCATCCATGGGTGAAAGTCACAGGTGACCTTAAGAGGCAGAGTTTCTGCCGTTTTGCAGTCGATCTTCTGACCCTTACCTTCTGGTGTGTTGGGAGCGATCAGCACATTCGTCGCGGAATTCTTGAGGGGATAGGTGTGGGTATTGTGAGCTACTGCGTCACCGGAAATCACTTCCACGGTCTGGCCAGCACGAACGACCAGAGTATGTGGCACAAATACGCAACCCTTCTGGTCAAAAACGACGGTTTGCTGAGCAGGTGTCTTCAGGTCCGGATGAATACTTTTGGGTGCCTTTGCGAGGTACACAAACACGTTTGCAAGTCCCTTGTTATCGGGATTGATTACAAGATCGTCTTTATACGTGTCTACCGTTGCACAGACTTCCTTGTCCTTAATGGCGGCATCTTTCTTGTGCAGCAGTTCCGCGGCAGGGGCGGTACCGGAGACAATCACCTGGCCTGTGACAGTTCCCCAGTCTTCGGCAACTGCGGGAGCAAGCGACAGGACTGAAAGCACCGCTGACAGCAGGATCTTTTTCATGGAGCGTTCTTTCTAAATGAAAATCAGCCTGAAGATGATGGGAACGAATTGTTCCCGGCCATGGCTGATTCAATAAAAAAGCAGAGAGTCATACAAACGGCACACAAGATGACTTAACCCTGTCTGATCCGGGGCGTCTGATACCCGAATGCTGCGGGGACAAAGCCCTGTGACTGTCCATTTCTGTGGTGATTCAACCGTATGGTTCGAGCATGGGCAACACGTTTCCTGGATTTTATGGCGCTGTCTTTGGGAAGTCGAACAGGAGTTTCCTGAAGCCCGTGTTCCGGCGGGCGATTTTTCAGTGTTGGGACTGAATTTTCGCCTGGAATGCAGAGATTCCCCATCTTTCGAAACCGGCAGGCCGACATCGTTCAATTACACCTGTAACAGGTTTTCCGATTTGGCAGTCTGCTGGCAACCTGAGAAATTTGTCCAGGCGATGGCTGAGTCCGTGGAGTCGGGAGCACGGAAGGAATCAGTAAAACTGGCCCCGAGCTGTTGGTTCAAAAGCGTTGGGATAGTGGGTGATTTCGGGAGCCGAATCGGGGTCCTTCCAGAGGATCGAGATGATATCCAGCCTGCAGGGTTGCTCCAGTCGTCTGTTTTGCTTCAGCCAAACCAGTGCGGCTCGCGACATGCGATCCTGGCGATTGCGATTCACTGCTTCGAATGGCAAACCATCCGTATCGGAGGAGCGCGTCTTGACCTCTACAAAGATCGTGGTTTTTCCGGATTCAGCGATGATGTCGATTTCACCAAAGCTGTTGCGATGCTGCCTTGCGAGGATGCGATATCCCTTTTCCTGCAGAAATTTAACAGCCGCTTTTTCGCCCTGCAGTCCAAGTTTGTTGCCGGTCTGGTTGCTCATGGAACAGTGTGCCTGTCAGCTGAGAATATCTTTAAGCACCATTCCATGGACATCTGTAAGCCGCATATCACGTCCTCCGAAGCGGTATGTCAGTCGCTCGTGATCCATTCCCATCAGATGCAGCATCGTGGCATGCATGTCGTGAATTTCTGCTTTATTCACGACGGCTTTGTAGCCAAACTCGTCTGTTTCACCATAGATGGTGCCTCCACGAATTCCGGCACCGGCCATCCACATGGAAAAGCCAAATGGGTTGTGGTCCCGGCCATCAGAGCCCTGGGCAAAAGGTGTTCTTCCGAATTCTCCGGACCATACAACGAGAGTTCGATTCATCAGACCCCGCTGCTTCAGATCTGTCAGCAATGCGGAAATCGGTTTATCAACGGACCGTGCGTTCTTTGTATGGCCATTCACAAGATCGGAATGCTGATCCCAGCGATCCCCATTGCCGGCGGGGCAGGTCAGTTCGATAAATCGCACGCCTCGTTCGACAAGGCGACGGGCCAGCAGGCATTCGCGTGCAAATGTCTGCGTGTTCGGGAATTCGTCGAACAGACCGTACATCTCCTGAGTCTCGCGCGTTTCGTCGCTGAGAGTCATGAGTTCGGGCACAGCCAGTTGCATGCGGGCTGCCAGTTCGTAATTTCGGATGGCGGATTCTACCTGGTCGTCGTGTCCATAGCGATCACCGGATTCCAGATCGAGGGTGCGAATGAGGTCCAGTTTTCTTCGCTGAGTTGCAGCGGATTTTTCGCGGGGCAGGATGTCTGCGACGGGCGAGTTTCCGAGCCCGAAGACGCTTCCCTGGTAACTGGCAGGAAGAAATCCACTTCCAAAGTTATCAAGGCCGCCCGGGGGAATCAGACCTCCATTCAGAATGACAAAGTGGGGCAGATCGACACATTCTGAACCAAGGCCGTATCCAAACCAGGCACCCATCGAGGGTCGGCCCTGAAAGCCGGAACCTGTGTGCAGAAAGTAGTTGGCATTGGTATGTTCCGGAAACGCGGAAGTCATTGACCGGATCACAGCCATGTCGTCCACGTGCCGAGCTATCTCCGGGAACAGATCACTGACCGGAATACCACTTTGCCCATAGTTCTTAAACTTCCACGGGCTGGCCAGCGAGTTTCCGATGTTATTGAACTGAGTGGGTTCAATTTTCGACGGAAAGGGCTTTCCGTTCTGTTTGTCCAGGGCAGGTTTGGGATCAAAGGAATCCACCTGAGAGACGCCGCCATCCATGTAAAGAAAGATGACGCTGAGTGCTTTCGGCGGGAAGTGGGTAGGTTTGACGCTTCCGGTTTCTGTGGTGACTGGCGCAGATCCGGCGGCGGTCTCTTCGGCCTGAAGTGACTGGGCCAGCATATGACTGGCGGCAACCGCTCCAAAACCGCAGGCTGCAGATTTCAGCAGTTCACGGCGACTTCCGGACAGTTGCCGATAACGACCGCAATGAGACTTTGCCATGGGCACGTTCCGTTTCCCGGTGAGACTATTTTTGCAGCCTCGTACTTTTTTACCTGGTCCGTTGAAGTCACTGCCAGGATTCTCACCTGCCGGTCGTCCCGTGGCAACTGTGAAGAGGCAATTCCGCCACGTATGCGGCAATTCTGGCAGAAACATTCACAAAAACAGTCGAGTGATTCGGACCTGTTTCAGAACGGTGGTCGCTCAAATTCATTGGGTTCTTCCGTCGCCGGGCGAGAAATTGTGGCAGGGACGGTGGATCGCGGCGTAAAACCGCCAGCGGCCGGCGGGCCCGATTGTCCGCCGGATCCATTGGAGGATTCGTCCTTTGAAATATGCTCCTCGGGAAGTGGCTGCCCGGGTTCTTCCTGCATTTCATACAGGAATCGTGACGGCACAGACTCTCTGCGTTTGCCCCACTTCATTCTCGCTTTGGCCCTGGTCAGCGTCAGGTGATCCATCGCGCGAGTGATGCCGACATAGGCCAGTCGTCTTTCTTCTGCGATTGCTTTCTCTGTGTCTTCGTCAATACTGCGTTTATGCGGCAGAAATCCTTCCTCCATTCCCACAAGGTAAACGCGGGGAAATTCCAGCCCTTTGGCCGAGTGCAGTGTCATCAGTCGCACACAGTCATTTCCGTTTTTGTCGTCCTTTTCGGAGACTTCATCCCGATCCAGCAGTGCCATGGATTCAAGAAATCCACTCAGAGAGGCATTGGCGTTCTTCTCTACATACAGTCCGATGGAGTTAATAAACTCTTCCAGAATATTTCGCCGCGCTTCCTGTTGTGCTTCTTCCTTGTACTGTTTGGAAATCTCCGACTCATAATTGATTTCCTGCATCAGTCTGCGAGACAACTCTGCCAACTGTCGGGGGTTCTGCTGCATGTCGTCTGCATACCGCTTCAGCAGCCCCTGAAATCCATGCAGAGCTGTTAAGGCCTTTGCGGGGATCATACCGGCTGTTGCGGCTTCTGGCACCATTTCCCAGAAACTGATGCCCTTCTTGACCGCGTTCTGAATGACCTTTTCTGTTGTGGTCTCTCCGATGCCCCGCGTTGGCGTATTGATGATTCGCAGCAGGCTGACTTCGTCTTTTGGACTGTCGATCGCCTTCAGATAGGCCATCAGGTCTCTGATTTCACGACGATCAAAGAATGACTGGCCGCCCACCAGTTGATAGGGAATCTTCAGTCTGCGAAGTTCCTGTTCAAACAGGCGAGGCTGTTCATTGGTGCGGAAGAGAATGGCTACCTGTTTTGGCTTAACGCCCAGCTCCTGAATCAGGTACGCAATTTCCTGAACGACGTTTTCCGCTTCAGAGGCTTCATCGTCAAACACCTGCAGTCGGACCCCTGAAACTGATTTTTTATGCGCGATCAGTGTCTTGTTGTGCCGCTCGCGATTGTGTTTTACAAGGCGATTCGCGCAGGCCAGAATGTCCGTTGTGCAGCGATAGTTGTTTTCAAGACGAACCGTTCGAGTCCCGGGAAAGTGGTCGCCAAACCGAATAATGTGTTCGACCTCGGCCCCCCGCCATCCATAAATCGACTGATCGTCGTCCCCCACGACACAGAGATTTTTATGCGGCAGTACCAGGGACTGAATCAGGCGAAACTGAACACCATTTGTATCCTGGTATTCGTCAATCTGAACGTGGTCATATCGGGCCTGATTC
Organism: uncultured Planctomycetaceae bacterium; assembly: GCA_903871805.1. Classification (GTDB taxonomy): domain Bacteria; phylum Planctomycetota; class Planctomycetia; order Planctomycetales; family Planctomycetaceae; genus SXXK01. The sequence continues at coordinate 36,304 of CAIQIE010000248.1, forward strand.
TTCTGAAGGATTGAGGGATGATCCTGAAATAACCTGACCGTCAGCAGCAACAGGTCGTCAAAGTCCACAGCTCCACTGGCCCGAAGTTGTTTCTGATACTTCTTGTAGGCCATCGCTGCAAGAAAGTCGAAGTCTGTTTCCGTATGACTGCTGGCTTCGAAGTCCTGGATCCCCTGCATCTTCCAGCGGCTGATACGATTTACCAGATCTCCTGGTTTCATGGCACCGTCACCCAGCCGGATGTCACGCAATGCCGTTCGCGCTGCCGACTCCTGGTCTCCTCGATCATAAATTGCAAATTTTTTGGGGTAACCAAGGGCGTCAATATCATCCCTGAGAACGCGCACACACCAGGCGTGAAATGTGGAAACTTCCGGTCGCAGCTTGAATTGCCGTCCAATCAGCGACAGCGCCCGTTCCCGCATTTCCCGAGCCGCTTTGTTGGTGAATGTTACCGACAGAATTCGATCCGGACGAATCCCGTGGGCGATCAGATTCGCCATTCGGTACGTAATCACCCGCGTCTTGCCGGTACCGGCCCCGGCGAGCACCAGCAGCGGTCCGGACAAAATCGTGACAGCGTCTCGCTGAGGAGGATTGAGTCCTGAAAGGTTGATCATCGTTTCTGCATACGGGAAAAACTGTCAGGAAATTTCAGTTACATCGAATTTCGACACGGAAGCGCACGAACAAAAACATCGTTGCCCTGCTAATCAGGCGAACGGCCGCTGCTGCCAGCTGTTTTGGGCGGGAAACTGATCCTGCCAATCCTGAAACACAACTACAAACCCCGCAATTTGCAGGACGCTGAGACTTTTGCAAAACACAGCAAGGTCCTGCGTCTTTACATGGTACAAGACCAGACCATGGTCGGAAGGTTCATGTTTTTGTGTAAGAAGGATATCGTCAAATGCGTCAGGACAATTCCGGCATCGGAATCGTTTTTTCCAGCAAATACTGGGGACGGCCACTTAGATCGTTCAGTTTTGTCGATTCCGGCTCAATTCCCAGATGTCGATAAAGGGCCGCAAGGACTTCACTGAAGTGTACCGGACGTTCCGCAATCTCCGCCCCAAGACGATCTGTGGCTCCAATCACCTGACCAGTTCGGAATCCACCACCCGCCAGAAGACCTCCGCCCACCTGCGGCCAATGATCGCGTCCGGCGTCCGGGTTGATCCGCGGTGTTCTTCCGAATTCACCCCAGGCGATCACCGCGACATCCCGGTCCATCCCTCGCTGATGCAGGTCTTCAATCAAGGCGGAAAGTCCCTGATCGAACTGTGGCAAATGAGTGTTTTTCATGCCATTGAAGTTGTCGCTGTGGAAGTCCCATCGACCGAAATTCAGTGTCACGACGCGACAGCCAGCTTCGACCAGTCGGCGGGCCATCAGAAAATGCTCAAGGTTGCGAGGTGCACCGTCGCCAAAACGGGTTGCATCGCCCTTCCCATATCGTTCGCGAACAGATTCTGGTTCTCCGGAAATGTCCAATGCTTCGACCAGTCTGCTGCTGGTCAGAATATTGAAGGCCTGCTGTGACAGCGAATCCATGCCCTCAAGAGTTCCCGTACGATCCATGTCGCGGCGAAGCCGATCCACACTTGCCAGAAGACTGCGACGCTCGTTGAGCCGATCACCGGTGATGCCCTGCAGTTTCATGTCATCGCTGGCCGGGCCCGAAGGGCGAAATGCCGCATGGGCTACACCGAGGAATCCTGGCAGCCCGGGTGAACCGTAGGGCGGATGTCCAGCATCTGGCGACAGCCCCACAAATGAAGGCACTGCCGCATTTACCGCCCCAAGTCGCTCCGATGCAACCGATCCCATCGATGGCCAGCCACCGGCAGGCTGGTTACGCTTTGAGCGTCCCGTGTAACAGATGAAGGAATCGTGATCACCATCCGGAGATCCATAAACGCTGCGGAGTGGAATGCACTTGTCCATGATGGCCGCCATGCGCGGCATGTGTTCACAAATCTCGATTCCCGGTACGGCTGTGGCAATCGGGCGAAATTCACCGCGAATCTCGGACGGTGCTTCCATTTTCAGGTCGTACATGTCCTGATGCCCTGGAGCACCACACATGTAGATCATAATTACTGCTTTGTGCGAATTCTGAATCCCGGCGATCTGTTCTGCACGAAGAAGATCCGGCAGCGTCAGGCCACCCAGCGCCAGCGTGCCCAGCCGCAGGGAGTCTCTTCGAGTCATTCCGTCACAAAACACACTGCGCCCGTGTCCCGGAACTGACAACATGGTCGATCTCTTTCTGAAACGGTGACAAGTACAACCGCTCAGCCATGGTCAGGTCTGATGCAGACCCAATCGGCTGACGAAGTTTCTCAGCATCTTTTCGGAAAAGGTTACCAGACGGCAGGCTTTCCAGGAAACATTTCTCCCAGGAAATCACTTGGTTCAGGTGAGATCTGCGGGATGTGCGAGGTGTTCCCCGCGACTGCATGCCGGATACAGCCGTGCCGATTATTACGTGTGTTTTCCCTTGTCCGGAGCAAATCCACGCCGCATGGTGTTCTCTGAGACGTTAACGGGGATGACGAACTGCTGCAGATAATCCGGGCCACCGGCTTTGCTTCCAATGCCGGACATGCGGAATCCACCAAAAGGCTGACGATTCACCAGTGCCCCGGTGATCTCTCGATTCAGGTAGAGATTTCCGACGTGAAATTCCGTTCGGGATCGCTTCAGGGTCACCGGGCTGCGACTGTAGACTCCGCCTGTCAGTGCATAACGGGTTCCGTTGGCTACTGAAAAGGCATCGTCCAGTGTCCGCACGCGAATGACCGCCAGAACCGGTCCAAAGATCTCTTTCTGTGCCAGCGGCGAAGTCGGTTCGACGTTGGTGAAAATATGAGGTCCGACAAATGCTCCCTGCTTTGCAACAGGTCCAGCAGACATCGCAAGCACAAGTTGACCTCCACCTTCCGGGTCAACCTTCCGAATGAATTCCAGAATTCTATCGCGGGCCTCGTCGTCAATGACCGGGCCAATTTTCGTTGCTGGATCGTCTGCCGGGCCAATTTTCAGACTGTTTGTGGCTGCCAGCAGTCGTTCCATAAACTGTTCGTACACAGATTCAATGACAATGACTCGGGAACAGGCGGAACATTTTTGGCCAGCATAGCCGAAGGCGCTTCGAATGACGCCACTGACAGCTTCGTCAAGGTCCGCATCATCGTCGATAATGATTGAGTTCTTGCCGCCCATTTCTGCGATCACACGGCGCACGTTGGTCTGATTTTTCTGCGTGTCTGCGGCAGCTCGATTGATTTCCAGGCCGACGGCTTCCGACCCTGTGAAGGCCACAAGATCAACATCCGGATGGGACACTAACACCGGCCCGATGTCTTCGCCCACTCCCGGAAGGTAATTCACGACACCGTCAGGTACGCTGGAATTCCGGATGATCTCCATCAGTTTCGCGGCCACGACCGATGACTGCTCGGCTGGTTTCATAACGACCGTATTCCCGGTCACCATGGCTGCGATCGTCATTCCCGTCAGAATGGCCAGCGGGAAATTCCACGGGGCGATGACAACGCAGACGCCCCGCGGCCTGAAGCTGTAGCTGTTTTCCTCTCCCGGAATATCACAGTGCCTGGGCTCGGACAGCAGTCGGATTTGATCGGCATAGTACAGACAGAAGTCGATGGCTTCTGCGACGTCCGCATCGGCGTCTATCCATGGTTTTCCGGTTTCCAGAATGATCCATGCGGCCAGTTCCATACGCCGCTCACGCATTTCGCCTGCGATCAGTTCGACGTATTCAATCCGAGTCTCTGGTGGGATGCGTGACCATGTTTCAAAGGCGCGTCGAGCTGCATCGACAGCGTCTGCAGCCTGATCGAGGCTTGCCGATGCAACTTTGCCAATGATTTCTGAGGTCTTTGAGGGATTGCGGGAAATCAGCGTCGTTCTGCTGTCGCAGGACTTGCCGTCAATCACCAGGGGATAGGTTTCGCCCAGCTGATCACGGACCCAGGCAATGGCTTCCTGCATCGCCGTTCGTGCCGACTCCTGAGAAAAGTCCGTACAGGGTTCGTTGGTGAATCCGGTTTGCGGCAAATCTTCAATCGGTGGTTCACTGGCGGAATGAATGGATGGCTTCATGAGCAATTTCTCGATAGCGATGTGTTCAGTGAAACTCTGGCGAAGAAAAGATTCGTTGGAGGTGTTTTCCAGGAGCCGCCGGACAAGATAGGCCATGCCCGGAATCAATTGTCCGAACGGCGTGTAGATGCGGACTCGCTGGCCTCGTTCCACCAGCATCCGGGCCTGCTCGTCACTCATGCCGTAGAGCATCTGGATTTCCATCGCTCCATCAGGAACTTTGAACTCTTCAGCCAGTGCGATGGCATGAGCAAGGCTCCGGATGTTGTGGCTGGCCAGCGCAGGTTTCAGCCACTGATGATTCTGCATCAATGTGCGACTGAGACGTTCAAAACTGTCATCCGATTGCCACTTGCGGCGGTAAACGGGAATCGGCCAGTTTCGATATCGGGCGATGATATTCTCGTAGTCCCAGTAGGCACCCTTCACAAGGCGGATGGAAACCGGTGTTTCGCGTTTTTTTACCCATTCCAGCATCTGCTGCAGATCAGTTTCTGATGACGTCAGGTACGACTGCACAACAATTCCGAAGTGGGGATAATTGCGGAATTCGTCCTCCATCAGCACCCGTCGAAAAATCTCAAAGGTCAGCTGACGATGATCGTTCTGCTCCATGTCAATGTGCACAAATGTGTCATTGGCCATGGCGGTACGCAGAATCGGGCGAAGTCGAGCTGCGACTCGCCGCATTGTCCCCGCAGCATCCACCGCGGCAAACTGACTGTCCAGTGCCGAGAGTTTCACGCTGACGTTGATTCGAGGTATATGGCCTTCGTGGTCACGGTCCAGCAGAGGATCTTCCGGCCATTCGCCGGCCTGCAGCGCCATGCCCGTGATCATATCAAGGTAGGCATGCTGATATTGATCGGCTTCTGCTTCACTGATGATGGCTTCACCAAGTGAATCCAGAGTGAACGCAAGGCGGTTGCGACGCATCTGCCGCACGGAACTTAGTACCTCGGTCAGATTCGTGCCGGCGATGAACCTTCGGGCCATTCTTGAGGCATTCGTTCGGGCGTTGTACGCGAGTGCCCGACTTAAAATGCTGTTATTGACCGATAAATCAAGTCCCAGACGTACCGCCGGAGGCAGGTGTTCACGGACGTCTTCGAAATATTCGTCCAGATGACGCGAGATCGCGTTATGATCCTTCAGCATCGGCAAAACGTCGATAAACCTGAACATCTGGATTCGAACGGATTCGTCACTCATCGCCCAGTTCATCAGGCGATCTTCCCACCAGCGACTGTGAAAGATCGAGGGCGTCTGACGCACAGAATTCTGCAGCAACTCACGCCCGATTTCCTGCGTACGCTGTTCCAGACGGTCGTCATTTGCTGCCGGAACTACCTTTGACTTTGCTGCCTTTTTGGCCATGAGAGGATTCTGTGCTTCTTCAGTTCAGGGGCATTTTCGTAATGAAATGGTTCGGTTGCAGAGCCTGTTCAAGTCACCAGCGTTGACCACAAGTCCACAACAGCAAGTCGATCTCTGTTGCGAAATCACACTGGTGTCCTGCCGATCAATGCCAGTATCCGGCAACACAGCCCTGAATGGCACCCCGTATCCTCTGATTTTACGTGCAAAGCCTCGAATCACAAAGACGACCTCCCGAATTCTCACCGCTCCCTGAGATCTCAGGGGGAAAATGCCAGTGTTGTTCGAATTCAATTTCGACAATTGAGGGAATTCCACGGAATTTCTGCAGGGAACTGTTGAAATGTGCAAGCCACCTGCTTCAAAAGGTAAGGGTCAGGTCCAGACCCGGCAGGACAAACTGTCCGGGCATTTTGTACCCGGTTGTTTTTTGCAGCAGGTGCCAATTGTCGGGGGACTCCGCCTGCAGTCGCCAGACCCGCATGATCCCGGACGCTGTTTTCAAACCGAGCTTCCAGCTTTACGTCGCCTTCCTCGCCCGTTCATTTCTGACCCAGGAGACCCGCTTCTATGAGCCTCAATAATCAGACAGCATCCACTCGGGCGTCCGCACTCTCACGTCGGGCTGCCCTGTCAGCCGCAGTCGCTATTGGCTGCAGTCCTCTGTCGCAGTCATGCCCAGCTCAGGAACCCGCTGCCGTGCCTGCACCCGGACGGCGAGTGCGGTTTGGTGTTTCCACGTATTCGTTCTGGCAGTTCAATCGCGAAGACCTGAAAGATATCAACACATGTCTGGATCTGGCCGCGGAATGGGGCTTTGATGGAGTGGAAATTCTCCATCGCCAGATGACTGACGAGTCCAATGCGACTCTTCAGAAAATCAAACAGCGGGCGTTCATCAATGGTCTGGATTTGTGCGGATTCTCTACACATCAGGGCTGGGTCTCGCCTGATCCGGAGGTACGCAAAAAAAACACCGATCACACAATTCACTGCATCGAATTGTCCTACGCTCTGGGTATTCCCACGATGCGAGTCAATACCGGCCGCTGGGGAACCAGTGGCAGTTTCGATGAACTGATGAAAAATCGTGGTATCGAGCCAATTCTTGATGGCTACACGGAAGAGCAGGGCTTTCAATGGGTCATTGACGGGCTGACGGCCTGCCTTCCGGCCGCCGAACGATGCGGGGTGACGCTGGGGCTTGAAAATCACTGGGGGCTGGGTCTGACTCCGCAGGGCGTGATGCGTATCGTCAAAGCCATTAATTCCCCATGGCTGAAAACAACGCTCGACACCGGGAATTTTCTCGAAGATCCCTACGATCGCCTTGAACTTATGGCGGACGACGCCGTTCTGGTGCAGGCGAAAACGTACTACGGCGGAGGGCTCTGGTATTCTCTGGACCTCGATTACCCCAGAATTGCAGAACTTCTTCGCAGGCATCGATTTGGTGGCTACGTCTCGCTGGAATTCGAAGGTCGTGAGGATCCCCGCACTGCGATTCCCAAAAGTCTGGAAATGCTTCGAAAAGCATTTGCCTGATCTGATGAACGCCCGGAGTTGTCCCGGAACACATGCTGCACCGTTATCCCGGGCAAACGGGCCCGGGACAACGGTGACCGCACAGCGCGAAGCGAGGGCATCACGCTGCTCATTGCTCTCTGCCCCTCGTAGTTCCGGCCAGTTTCCGCTTCAGTCGACTCTTCAGCAGTAACGCATTACCGACGACCGTCAGATCACTCAGTCCCATGGCGACGGCGGCCCAGAGCGGTCCGTGATTACCCGTTAGCCCAAAGGCTGCAAGCGGGATCGCAGCGACGTTGTAAAGAAAGGCAAAAAATAAGTTCTGCTGAATTGTCCTCAGAGTCATTTGTGATAACAGAAACAAATCTGCCACCGCGCTGACGCGGTCCCCCGGAATCACAACACCCGCCGCTTCAATCGCCACACGCGTGCCAGAGGCCATGGCAACTCCCAATCCTGACTCAGCAAGTGCGGCCGCGTCATTCAGGCCGTCACCCACCATAACCACATTGTGTCCCAGGCCCCGGATCGTCTGCATCTTGGATTCCGGGGTTGCATCTGCGGCCACATCCTCTGCCGGAATTCCAAGGCTCTTCGCAATGGATATCGCCGTCGCGTATCGGTCTCCCGTCAGCATCGACACTTTGACGTTCAGCATCCGCAAACGCTGAATTGCCTGCGCCGCATCCGGACGCACTGTGTCAGTGAGGGTGAGAAATGCGGCCGTTTGATCATCAATCAAAACCACTGATGTGGATTGATGATGTCTCTCAACGCGAATCCGGTGGCCCTCAATTTGCCCTGTGACACCCGTTCCCGGGATGGCGGCAAATTGCAGAACCTCTGGAATTGTCAGACCGCGACCCTGCGCCGCTCGTACAATCGCTCCGGCCAGCGGGTGCTCTGACGGGGCTTCCACTCCCGCCGCCAGACGCAGCACTTCACTTTCGAAAAATCCGGGCTGAGTCTCCACCTTTTCCAGTTCCGGTTTTCCGTGCGTCAGAGTTCCTGTTTTGTCGAATACCACTTGTTTTGAACGCCCGATGCGTTCCAGTGTCTCTGCGTCTTTGATCAGAATTCCATGCAGTCCGGCAGCACCTGTGCCAACCATGACCGCAATGGGTGTCGCAAGGCCCAATGCACAGGGGCAGGAGATGATCAGGACTGTGACGGCCGCTATGATCCCTGCAGAACCGTTTCCTGCCAGCCACCAGACTGCCGCTGTCGATATCGCAATGATCAGGACTGTGGGGACAAAAATGGCGGAAATCTGGTCCGCAAGTTTCTGGATTGGCGCGCGACTTGTCTGCGCCCGCTCCACAAGCTCTGCAATTCTGCGCACTGTTGTCTGTCGCCCTGATACCGTCGTCTGAATGACCAGTCTGCCAGTGGTATTCATGGAACCAGCAATGACGGTCTCGCCAGGACTTCGACGCACGGGTGTGGATTCACCCGTGACAATCGACTCATCAATATCGGACTGGCCCTCCAGAACCAGTCCATCCACCGCAATTCGTGCACCTGGGCGAATCAGCAGTCTCTGGCCCGCGATGATCTCCTCGCTGGGAACCGTAATCGTGCTTCCATCCAGTCGCAGAAGTTCGGTGGTTTCCGGCTGCATGTGCAGCAGTTCTCGTACGGCTGTTCCCGCCTTTGCCGTAGCTCGTGCTTCCATCCAGTGACCGACACTCACAATTCCCAGCAGGCCGGCGGCCTCAGCAAAGTAGGTAGGTTCGTTCCTGCTGAAGACCAGGATGATCGTGGAGTAGCAAAACGCGGTAGAGGCCCCCAAAGAAATCAGTGTGTCCATGTTTGTTGTCCTGCGACGGGCCGCCTGCCATGCAGAAGCAAAGAACCCCGGACCGACAATCGCCAGAATCACAAGGGCTCCGAAAAACATCAGCCACCCCATCCATTCCGGATGCCAGTGCATCGCCGACATTGTCCAGTGGAAAATCTCCAGCGGCAGCCAGCAGGCTACACCCATAATGGCCCGATATCTCCAGGTCTTTTCCAGGGCCTGCTGCTGCCGTTCCACATTGCTGCGGAGATCAGAACTGCTGACCAGTTCCGCACCGAACCCCTGCTGCTTTACAAGGCCAATGATGGCTTCGGGGCTGAGCGCTGGACTGGAAACAACGGCGGTCCCCGAGGTGATACTGACGGCCGCAGAAGAAATCCGGGGATTGGAGAGCAGGGCCCGTTGCAGCGATGCTGCACAGCCCGCACAGGTCATGCCGGTGACGCGGAACGTCTTCGGGGAAGTTGTGGTTTCCTGCGAGAGCATTGGCCCCTGCCTGCTTCCTTTGGGAGGAGTCGGGAAGTCGCATGGAAAGCGAGTCTACAACTTATCGCTGAATGATGTTTCGCGCAGTTGTGGTCATCAATTCGAGCGGCGTTCAAGTTGTTCTTCTGCACAATTTCCATGAATCACACGCAACCGGATTATATCAGTGTTTTCCTGGAAGTCCGGTAAGAGGTCACCGTTTCTTCTGCAGGCGCTGCTACTGCCGGTGCGGTGGCTTCTCCCGTGGCAGAATCCTCAGGTTGTGGTGCTTTTGGTGGATCTACGAGCGATTTTCCAAGTGGAATCGTATGCTTTTTCTTCTCGTATTCCACCACAACAGCGTCATCACCCACTGAGAGGATTTTGATGGAGAAATTGGAAAACTTGAGCATCTGATTGCTCGTCAGGCGGTAGGTTTCACCGTTTCTCAGGTCCAGAAACCATGCTTTCCGGGATGTTCCGCTTCCAATTGACCCGGAAAACTGCAGCGCCTGTTCCGGGGTCAACGGCGGTAACTCTGGTATTTCCGGCTCCACTGGCACTTCCTCTGCCTGAGCGGTTGCCAGAGCAGCCGCTTCCGCCCCGGGTTGCGCATTGGCGCTGGTGATTGCGGAATCCACGATTGGTGGATCCACAATCGGTGGGTCCATCACCTGAGGCATCAGGTTCTGGCGGAACACATCGTTTTCCTGCAGAGTGGCGGTCAGAGACAGCTCGTTTGTCTCTGCTGCGAGAGGGTCAGGAAGTGATTCCACATTTGTGGCATTACTGAGTGCCAGTACTTCGATGCTGACAGTCATCTGATGATTGTCTTCGATTCCCGTCGTGGAGTTTGTAATCTGCAGCCCTGTAATGCGGTGCAGTATCGGTGCGGAGAAGAAACGGTCGATGAACGTGGTCAGATTTGCCGCCGGTCCACTGCATTCCACGGAAAAGGGCAGTCTGTAGCCAAGTTGTTCATCCACGATGGCAGGGGATGATGTGACAGAGGGAGAAGGAATTCCACATTCTGTAAGTCGCTGAATCAGCCATGCCTGATACAGAGCAGAGGCCTTACCCGGTTCAGCCGGCAGACTTTGATCGTTGACCGATCGCAGATTTTTCAGGGCCTGATCAGTCTCATCAGCCACAGTCTGCCTGAGCTGAATTTGCTGCTGAGTCGCTGCAATTCGTGCGGTCACATCGCCGAATGGCCGCATCAGGAGACTACCAACGGAGTCCCAAAGCAGCGAGCCGGTAACGGTCACAGCGGCGATCACTGCGAGGATTTTTTCTCGACGAGTGCTGAGCATGTTCAGTTCTCCGTTTCTGTGACCGAGGTAACGGGAATTTCTTCTGTGGGGGCGGTGGGCTGCTCCGCAGGCTGCGGGGCGTTCTGCAGAATCTGTGACTCAAGGCGAAAGCTGATTGGCATTGGACTTCCAATCGGGGCGGGCTCAATACCAAGAGGACGCAGTGCGTACCGTTCGGGCTGCGACAAAACTGCTTCGTTGAGTTTGCGAATCTCGTCCGCTGTCTGGGCAATTCCCTCAAGTCGCAAAACCCGCTCATCGGAATCGGGCATGTTCTCCAGCTGAACCCGAGTCAGAATCATTTGCTCGCGGGAGGGAATCATCTGGAGTATCGCCTGAAATTCCGTAGCGGCATTCAGTGTCTCCCGGTTCCACTTTTCGACCTCAGCCCAGCGATTCCGGGTCGTTTCACCGCGCTGAACGACTTCTTCCAGAAACTTCAGACGCGTTTCGCTGGCCTCGAGAGTCTTCTGAAGTTCGCTGTTCCTGTCGTAAACAACAAATGCAATTCCAGCAGCCAGGATACTGCTGATCAGAGATAAGCGAACAGCCAGACGATGCTGCTTCAGGAAGGATGCGGGGGCCGATCGCGGTTTCAGGAAATTCAGTCGCAGCTGAGGTGCGGATAGATTTTCGACCATGGCCAGTGCTCGGGGACTGCGTTCATCCGCAGGTCCCTCGATGACTGTATGTCCTTCCGATCTGAGAATCTCTGACAGGTATGCGGACCGGGAGCCGCAGACCCTGACAGGCATGCGGGATTTCTTCACACGCCACTCTTCCGGAAGACTTTCCGTAACTCGTTCTATCAGGGAAAGTAACAGGGATGCCGACGGAGGTAGTGCCTGATCGTTTCCTGCGCTGGTGGCAATCGATGCCGCGGGAAATCCACCGTGCATTGCAACAACTTCCAGCTTTGAGCGATTGGCCTGCACTGTAATCATGCCATCGCAGGAATCCTTTTCGGCCTGACTGATGAGCAGATCTGCTGCCGTAAGAATCGGAGTTTTCCAGCCAGCCACCTCCAGTGCCGCCTGAATGCCTCGACAAACTGCAGTGGGAATGGACACAACAGAAACAAAGCAATGTGGTTCGCCTGTTGCTGCCGTATGGGCGACAAAGTCCCATGTATGAGCGTTTTCTGGTGATGTCTGGCGCGCTTCCATCTGCAGGGAAATCAGGGCCGGGAGGTCCTCGCGGGAAACATTTGGCAGCTGCATCAGTCGCAGACTTACCATCTGACGTGGGACAGAAACCGCCACCGGACGTCCGGCCCAGGGACAGCGTGCCAGCATTTCCTTTAACAGGAGACCGGTTTGCTCCGGATCGGCGAGTGGGTCAAAGCCCGGTGGCCATGGCTCGAAGGCAGAATTCCTGACTTCAGCCCGGCTCGTGTGACTCTCTACACTGCAGAGGATAATCCCAGTGGTCGTCCAGTCGATCACGGTCACCTGCGTGGCGGCGGGATTACGACGTAGTTTGAAAAGTTTTCCAGAGATTACTTTCGGATGTCCAGGATTTATCACGGCCTCTGTTTCTGTCACATCCTGTCTGGTGCCAGTCAGTTCCGCAGCAATTGCAGAGACTATGGCCACCGACTCAGTGATGGCCAGTTCGAGTGGCTGTTTTGCTTTGGTCTGTATCGATTCGGCAGCGACCGAGACTCCTGTCGCCATTGCGGCGGTGCTGGCTAGTTCTGCTGGTGTCTCAATGATCGTCTCGATAACCCCCACGTTAGTCGACTGCATTGCGGTCGATGCGTTACCGCTCCCTCGCTCGATACAGTATTCAGGCCTGGTTTCAGTGATTTTCGTTACAGGGCTGGGGACCGGTGTGACTCCGGCGGCAGGTGAGCTCGCAACCTGGCCAGCGGTCTGCTCGTTCGAATAGTCCGGATGTGCCACGCTTGCTTCCCTGGAAACGATCGGAAGCACTGAGTCGTCTGACTGTTGGGCGGAATCCTCAGTCATGTTGTCTGAAAAGTTATCTTCGAGGGCATTCATCGGATCCGCCAGTGCCGCAAGGGTCATAAGAAACTATGGAAACAACGATGTTTGAGCAGCCAGAAGTCAGAATTGCCGGGAAGATGCTCAGGAACTCCCTGATGGCTGAATACTTGCAGCACCGGTCAGTCGGTCAAGGACCACCAGAAGTTGGTTTCCCTGACCATCGGCGAGCATCAGACGGGCTGTCGAACTTGATCCATCTGGCCGAAAGATCAGCAGCATGTCCTGCGTTTTCACGGATTCAGCGTCCTCGTCAGATTGGCAACGGATTCCCTCTGGAAACTGGAACTGGAACTTATCAAGGTCCGGTTGATTCAGCGGGGTGCGACGACCCTCTGTACCTGATGAATACAGCCATAGTGCCCAGGTTTCTCCTGACTGAATACTCGCAAGGCGAGTTTCAGCAATTTGCTGCTGCAGCAAAGCAACTGACCGTTCAATGGGCAATCGCTGCTGCCAGCGACGCAGTGACGGTACCGCAATGACCAGGAGAACAGTCATGAGTCCGAGAACCAGAAGAAGCTCCAGCAGCGAAAATCCTGAGAAGCGCTGGACGGGTTCTGTTTTGGAGGCTTTCGAACGCATTACTGCCAGTTCCCGATGTCATCCTGATTGCCATGAATGTGGTCCGGTCCCGCAGAGCTGACATCGAAACTGTCCACGTTCTTTGTGCCCGGAGAGCGGTAGGCAAGGGGAGTTCCCCAGGGGTCAACAGGTTCCTTGTCCAGATATGGACCTTTCCAGGCCGGGTCGCGTCCGGAAGGAGCTTTGAGCAGGGCCTGCAGTCCCTGAGCGCTTGTCGGAAAGTCTCCTGCATGATCCAGGGAATAAAGTTTCAGAGCATCTGACAGTCCCGACAGACTGGCCTTCGCGACATCGTTGTAGGCTTCCTTCTGACGCCCCAGCAGACGCGGCACGACCATCGCCATAATGACTCCGAGGATGCCAAGAACCAGCAGGACCTCCATCAGTGTGAATGCCGATCGCTGAAAATGTCTGCTGTCTTTGGTATTGGTATTTGGGGCCAACTGGGCCGGATTTTGGAGCTTCATGGTGAGAATCCTGAGTTTTTCCTGTTGTACAAGAAATGTCGTTTGGGGTTGAGAAATCTAATGTGGTTTCATTTTTCTTCGAATGCGATAGCGGAGTACCCCCGATATCTGTTGTCATCCAAGTCCGGTTCCTTCAAAGACCGGCATCAGCAAAGCCACAACCATAAATCCCACAACAACTGCCATGATCAGCATCATGATGGGTTCCAGCAGTCGCAGTAGAATGTCAAGACGCTGTTGTGCTCGGGATTCCAGTTTGTCGGCAAGTTTGAGCAGCACTGAGTCCAGACGATTGGCCTGTTCCGCAACCGCGATCATTTCCAGGACATCCACTGGAAAATGCCCGCTGGCTGCCAGCGGCCCCGCCAGATTTTTTCCGGAAGAAATACTTTCTGCGGCAACCGCGATGGTTTCGCTCAGCACCTGATTACCAGTCGCGTGTCTGGCAATTTCCAGCGATCGCAGCATGGGAACACCATTCTGAAGCAGGGAACCCAACACACGACAGAATCGAGCGATGGCGACTGAACGGACAACCGGTCCAATCCCACGGATTCGCATCAGCAATTGATCGATATGCCTCGCCAGTTTTTTTTCAGGAATGCGAACTTTGATGAAGAAAATGGCAGCGAACAGAACCGGCGGGAACAGCAGACCCCATGATTTCAGAAAGTCACTGATTCCAAGTAGTGCTCGAGTAGGCCATGGAAGTCTTCCCGATTGCTGCAGTGAGTCGAAGAGCGGCTGAAATTTCGGAACAAAGAAGATCAGCATGCCGGTGACAACAAGGCTGGCGACAATTGCCAATAGCAACGGGTAGGCAGCCGCACTTCGGATTCGCCCCCGGATCTCTTCCTGACGTTCGCGCACTGCGGCCAGACGCCGAAGTGATTCTTCAAGAAAACCGCCTTCTTCACCCGCCTGGACCATGCTGACGTCCAGAGAGCTGAATACAGAAGGACGGCTGGTCATGGCCGTCGCAAGACTGGTTCCGTCGGCCACCTGCGTTGCGATAGCGCTAAGGGTTGCACGCAGTGTCTGATCTGAGGATTGCTCAGCCATCACCTGAAGAGCACGCAGCAAAGGTACGCCCGTCTCCAACTGATCAGACAGCAGGCTGTAGGCAACAGACATTGCTGCTGACGACACGCGTTCCGTTCGTGCACTGCCAGAGGATTGCTCCGCGAGTGATACTGGCATCAGCATCTGCCCAGCCAGTACCTGCAGCGCATCAGAACGAGACGCTGCCAGAAGTGTTCCCGGAACCTTCAGGCCGTCATGAGTTACTGCGATGTAGCGAAACTGTGGCATCGAAAAATCTGCTGTACGAAACCGAGGTTTCCGTGAGACGAAACACTCCTGGCTGACAAACCCCCTCACTGCTTTGAATCAGACTTCCACAACCCAGTGCGACGTTTTCTGACAATTTCAAGCCGTTCAGGCAGATCGGAGGTCTCCGGTCTATTTTTGTGCAGGGACTATGACGCACTATGCGTTGCCGTGATTTCGTGTGCATTGCGACAGTCAGGAAGTTCCGGTTAGCAATTTTCCGCAGGTTTCCCGGCAATCAAAGATGAAACTGCGAATTCTCGAAGGAGAACCCCGCTGTCGTGGGAAATAAAACGAGTTGTTGCATTTCTGCAACAACTCGTGGGTTGATCTCAGGTACCGACAGGCCCAAACAAACTTTCAGGCGAGTCATTTGATTCAGATAAGTCAGTCAGGGCTGGGACCCAACGACTTTCTCCGCGTCCGCGTCAGCCTTGAAGGAGGCCTCGTCTGTCTGTGACTTTGAAGCAGGTGTCGATGCTGCTTTCTCGCAACACGTCCCTTTGGACTTCCCACTGCAGCAACTTGCCGCCTTCGATTGACTGCAGCACTCCCCCGACTTTGCTCCACTGCAGCAACCTTCCGTCGTCGCAGCGATGGCATTTTCATAGCCAGCCGGGGAATTTTTGACACCTTCCAGGGCTGCTGGGGTGAATCCACTGTCCAATGCCAGTCGCAGTCCAAATCGCTGCCGTTCCGTTGACCCTGCAATCCGCAGGCAGGTTTCGTGCAGTTCCTGAATCGGAAGGCCGGTGGGAGAGGAGGCCCAGCGATTGTATCGATCAGCACCCATGACGATCATCGCGGCATGCTGTGTGGGGTCGGCGTCCACGACCGGGTCAAGGTCATACATTCCGAGAGCACGACGCACCTGTTCGACATCATCCTTCGCTCCGGTGCAGAAATGAATATCGGCAAGGGCGTTGTCATTCAGCCCTCCGACGGACTTTGCGTACTCCATCAGCGTTTCGGGACTGTCATTCTCTGCATCCAGAGTGATACAAACGAAGTGGATGTTATCGCGACCAAACTGGGTGGTCAGTGACTCACGGATTTTCAGCATCTTCGAGATTGTGCCCGGGCACGTTCCCTGACAACGCGTGTAGAACATCGCAAAGCATGTTGTCCGATCTCGTACAAGATCCGACTTAAATCGCAGTTTCTGTCCGTAATGATTGGTTAGCACGACATCCGGAAATTCGTCGGAAACTCTTTTCCCAGTCACTTCGGACATGGTGCCGCCGCTGAGTTCTGCGGCGCGTTCCCTGAGATTTTCGTATTGTTTCTCAATGAGCTTTTCGTCGCGATCCAGCCACTGTGTCAGTTGCTGCTGCTCGTTGAGTTCGCGACTTTCGGTTTCTGCACCGGCATGACCTGTTGTCCCGATGTAGACGCCAACGCCAAGAATGCAGGTGATAACAGCCAGTTCAAGTCGAAGGAAACTCATCTGTTCTGCTCTGTTTTGAGGAGTGTTTTCTGGAAGCGTGATGACTTAACGTGATTGCAATGCAGGACGGTCAAAAGCACGCCTGTGATCTCTTGTGAGAGGCGGCTGTTTAAAGTACCAATAACGTGGGCCGAGTGTCCAAAAAGGGCCGCAGCGGATTGCTGCGGCCCGGTAATGCCACCATCGGATTATGGGAAACTCTGCTGTACCGGGGTTGGTGCCGCGGTGGGAGTGACCCGAGGGTCAACATTGCACATCATTCGCATGTCTTCGTGAGCATTGTTATGGCAATGGAATACGAATGGACCTTTGAATGTACGGAATCGCATCAGTAATTCAACCACACCGTTTCCGGTGAGATAGGTCACATCGTTCTTGAAAGCGAAATCAACCGGAGGCGGACCACCGTTGAAACTGATCAGCTGATGGGACTCGACATGGATATGAATCGGATGCCACCAGCCGCCGCTGTTGTTGCGAAGAATCCACTTCTCAACAGCACCAATTGTCGGTGTTGCATCCGCTCGGGTCGGATCATAGAACTTCTGATTGATCTGCCATGCTCCGTTACGCCGCTGGAACTCAAAAGTACGAGTCGCAACAGCATCTGCCGGATTGAGCTTTTCGTGCGGACGCAACGTCGTGTTGAGATCCACGGTTGGATTATTTGGCTGAGGTGTACCTTCGACGATAAACTTCAGATATCGATCCGGAGTGGCGAGGTGCACTCGCTGCGTGAAGGAGCCATTCGGACCACGACCATTATCCTGAGACAGGATGTTCTCCAGATAAAGTTCGTTCGGGGCATCCGTAAAGTCGATGATTACGTCGGCCCTGTTGGCCGGACTCATCAGCATTGTCTGTTCTGAGATCGGTTTTGGATATAGCCACGTATCCTTGGCGATTCGCATGAAAGGACTCCCATCGCTGAGACGCCATTCCGTGAACCGTGCATTAAACGCCGTCAGTATGCGAAAACGGTACTTGCGACGCTGAACCTTCAGAAACGGCTGAGCAACGCCATTCACCAGCCAGATGTCTCCCAGGTGCCCGTTAAAATCCAGCGGGTTAAACGCCAGAGTACCGTCGGCATTCAGCTTGCGATCCTGGAGGCACAGCGGAATGTCAAACTCACCCGAGGGCAGAACATTATCATCGATGAGTTTTTGTTCCAGATCGTCAACTGTGATACAGAACCCACACATCCCACGCCAGACGTTGTGGTCCGTGACATCCAGCCCGTGGTCGTGGTACCACATTGTGGATGGACTTTCAGCGAAGTCCGGTTGACCATTCAGCATCGGCACTGAAAGAGGATAGTAATAGTCACGAGCACGTCCGGGAAGAACGTAGAAGTGCGGCGAGCCATCAGCGTGTGACGGTGTGTGTGCACCATGCATGTGAATCGAAGTCTCAACCGTCATGTCATTCACAAAACGAACGACAATCGGCTGCCCGACGCGGGATCTGAAAGTCGGCCCGGGCATCAAACCGTCATACGTGAAAATCGGAGTCTTCACGCCGGGGATAAACTCGTGAATCGACTCTTTCATGTGAATTTCATAGTACTTCTCTGGCCCGACTTCATACCACGCCTGTCGAGGTTCGTTGGCAGTTCGACGATCGAAGTATTCTGGGGCTACACCATGGAAAACATCGCCGACGGTCCACGGAGGTGTTCCTACACTGACAGGCACTGCGTCCTGAGCCCGAACCAGCGGTAGTGCGAAGGGAGTGTAGGTGAAACCGCCGGAAACTGTGCGAGTCGTTGGAGCCGGAGTAGGCTTTGGTGCCGGTGTCACAGGCGGCTTTACGGGCACGCCTGGCTTTGGCGCCTGATTGCCAGCGGCAGGTGTGGGTTTCGGCAGGGAGGGAGGGGCCGTTGGTTTGGGAGGAGCCGCCATCGCAATGGCGGCGCTCCCGACAACGATTGCCGCAGCAGACTTTTTGAGGACATTCCGCCGCGACGCGGCAGATCGTTTGGACTTCATTTTTGGGCTCCTTCGCTTCAACAAGCGACAACGTTTAACTAGAACTTGAACCGCAGGTTGAAGTTCTGCAACCGCAGGAGCCATACCATGATCCGATGCCGACATCATAATTCCTGTGTCTGGATCGTTTTGATATTTACGGGTCCGGTGATGCGGGATGTTCTGATTATGACGCCTTGCTTGTTCATGGAAGTACCCACGAGACGGTAGAAAACGAACAGCCTATGGGAGAATTTGCGGGTGAAATAATTAACCTTAAGATCCATAATTCCTCAGATGTGAACAGATTGCTTTATCAGAGTGAAATAAAAGTGAACGATCCGCACCATTGGTTTGGACTAGTTTCTGGCAGACGTGAGCCCGTAATAAAACGGCAAACCTTTGTGTGGTCATGACACCTCTTAACAGGAAAAAGACGGAATTTGCGGCGATTTAGGCCACTAACAACGCGTCTCGTGGGCAGAAGCCCAACTAAGTTACCCTGTGTCGGCCTGATGTTTTACCCTTGCGACGATTGCATCTCCTGATCCGATTGTAGTGTTTATGTCGCTGACGAAATCAATGAAACCGGTGGTGTCGCGATCAGAACGCGTATCGTGAGAGGGGCAAAAAATGCACACGCAGTGCCGCGTACTACGGTGTGTTTCATGTCCAGACTGGACGATCAGGTTACGCCGCTTACCTGCCGATTTGCCGCACTGATTCCGTCGGGCAGGCTCTTTTGTTTCCACTGCTTACCGCGGTCAGAGGACAGACACGTCTCTGTCCTCTGACCCAGCGGCGATGCCTTTCTGCTGCATACTTTATCACGGATAACTGGCCTGAATCAGTTGCGGTGAAGTGGTGGGAATGACACGTGGATCCACGGTGAACATCATACGCATGTCTTCGTGATCCACGTTGTGGCAGTGAAAGACGAATGGTCCTTTGAATGTCCGGAACTTCATCAGCAGATGCACCTCGCTGCCACCATCCAGAATATGGATGTCGCTTTTGAAACGGTCATGCAGTGGCGGTACCTGTCCGTTGTAGCTGATAATCTGGTGTGATTCGAGGTGTATGTGGATGGGATGCCACCATCCACCGCTGCCGTTGCGACAGATCCAGCGTTCGACGGATCCCAGTGTGGGTGTTGCATTCGCGAGCGTTGGATCAAAAAATCGCTGATTAATCTGCCAGGCACCGTTCCGGCGATGGAATTCGAAGACACGCGTAACGACTGCATCACTGGCCTGCAGTGTGTTGTGTGGTCTTAGGGCCGTTCCTGCAATGACTGATGCGCTGTTGGGCTGCTTTTCGCCTTCGACGATAAACTTGAGATATCTTTCCGGGACGTCAAGCCGCCCTGGATTGTCCAGAGAACCCTCGGGCTTTCGGCCATTCACCTGAGCAAGGATATTCTCAAGGTAGAGCTCATTCGGGGCATTTGTGAAGTCAATGACTACGTCAGCACGCTGACCGGAACTCAGCATAATTCTGGATTGTTCAATGGCCTGTGGATAGAGCCAACTGTCCTTTCCAATACGGGTGAAAGGCTGACCATTGCTCAATTGCACTTCCAGAAATCGAGCATTACAGCCATTCAGGATACGAAGACGGTATTTGCGTCGCTCCACTTTCAGAAATGGCTGAGCTTTGCCGTTAACGACCCAGATATTTCCCAGCGTGCCGTCGTGGTCCAGAGGATCGAACCACAGCGTCCCGTCCGGGTTCAGTCGACGGTCCTGCAGACAGATGGGGATATCATATTGACCTGCTGGCAGGACGTTGGATGCGATAAGGTCGTCCTCCAGTGCATCTGTACAGATTGCCGCTCCGCAAAGCCCCCTCCAGATGTTGCCCGCTGCGATATCCATCCCGTGGTCGTGGTACCAGAGTGTGGACGGACTTTCTGTGAAGTCGGGCTGACCATTGAGCATAGGCACGGTGCTGGGATAAAAATAATCACGCGCTCGTCCGGGAAGAACGTAAAACGTTGGATATCCATCGGAATGCGCGGGCGTATGACCACCATGCAGATGAACTGACGTCTCGATTGAGAGGTCGTTCCAGAACCGGACCACTGCGGGTTGCCCGATCCGAAATCGCAGAGTTGGCCCGGGATAAGTCCCGTTGTATCCGTAAATTGGAGTTTTGACACCCGGAATAATTTCATGAACTCCGGCCTGCATGCGGACTTCATAGAATTTTGGGGGCATCGATTCGTAGAAATTCAAATCAGGTCGCTCGGCGACTCGACGATCAAAGTACTCTGGCGCAATTCCGTGGAAGACATTTCCCGGCTGAAATTGTGCCTCTGTAACGGTCAATGGCTGCAAAGTTGCCGGCACAGGCAGGGGCACCGTAAACGGTGTGAATTTGAATGGAACCGGTGGCAATGTATTGACAGGTGCCGGTGCAGGCGCGGGCTGTGGAGTTGGGCGTACTGCCGGGGTTGTGGGCTTTGGAACTGACGCCGACGCCGGAGTTCTTACGGGCTTCGGGGCGACCGTTTTCGCTGGTGGCGATGTTGGTTTTTGAAGGGGCGACTGCTGGGCCGCAAGTGCGGCACCTGATGCAGTCGCGGCGGCAGCGACTGTCCGCAGAATACGACGTCTGGTTTGCGGTTGTGGTCCGTGATTTTTGTGTTTGCTCATATCCGTGGCTCAACTGAAATATTCAGAGTGAAAAACTGGCAGGTAATCATTGGCTCAGCACTGTTGATACCACAGAAGACGGTGCACAGCCCCGATTAGAATAAACCTATGCGGCCCGTTTGTTTTCTCTATTTGAACGCCATGGGCGTAGCTTTGCTCAGGTCATTTGGAGGGGATTTTTCCATGGAATCACGCGGAATTGGGAAGACTTTTTCCTTTCACATCTGCTCAGCAAAGCCTTGTAGAGATGGATTGTTCATGAAAGGGGACGGAGTTTACCTGGCAGTTGTTAACAGAGTGAAACACTTCTTATTTTTCATCTGTTGCGGGCGACTCATGACATAGGCTGAGTTGCAGGCATCGCGTTTTCCATAACCTGGCAGGCAATTTCATTTTGCAGCGCAGGCACTGGGCTCAAGTTCGTCAGCTTTATGTGGCAACGAAGATCGTCTTTCAACTGCCGCGTCCGAGTTGATGAATATTCGAAGCGGCATCAGGCTCTGTTTCCTGCATCGAAGCATTGACGGAAGTTGCTGATAACCAGTCAGGCTTTGAAGTAATCGTTGCCTACAGAATCGCGGGCAGGGCAGGGGGATCGATTTTTCCGCCACGTTGCAGAAATGCGACAGGTGTGAAGCAGGCTGTGTCCATAATCATCGCTGCAGACCATCGACTCTCCGTATAAACTGGGAGGACCTCGCAACGGAACGTCTTCGCAGTCGTGTGGGAATTTCGGTGCGTCGCGATCAGGACTCTCAATCTCAGTAGTACCATTCCGCATGGTCTGGCGATATCGGTTTGGGTGCCCGGGTAACCAGTTGGTTTCAGCTTTCCGGATTTCTGATGTCTATTGTCCCTCAACATCATCAAACAGGACGTTCACGACGCGGTGCAGTCGGCGGCTGTTCGCGTCGTGGGCTATCGCTCATTGAAGTGATGCTGTCTGTGGCAATTCTTGCCGGGGCATTAGCAGTACTTGGTCATCAGGCGTCGGTCGGGGTCAATGCGGCGCTGCGATCTCAGTTGAGCACTGAAGCGGCCCTGAAGTGTCAGACTCAGATGGAATTATTGCTGGCTATTGGGTTTCGGGGGTTGCCGGTTTCCGATCAGGCACTTCCGGGAAATGGCACGTGGCACTGGTCTGCTGAACTGTTACCTTCAGAGTTTGAGGGTGTTCAAGTGCTGCGTGTTTCTGTCTACAAGCCTGGAGGGAGACTGGAACGGTTGAGCAAATGGACGCTGACACGCCTTGTTGGGTCTGCTCCGAAAGAGATCGGCGCTGGGAACTCTTCTTCGTTGAAACCGCGTGTGAGGTAAGGCGATGAAGATGAATGGCAAACGGTGCTGCGATGGTCGATTTTCATTAAGTGATGCCGCAGCACGCGGAATGACTTTAATGGAACTGATGCTGGCCCTCGCACTAACCGGGATCCTGATGAGTTCCATTGCGGTCGCGTTGAATTTGTTCTGGAAATATCGCACGCTTTCGCAGGAGAATACTTCCGTTTCCGGAATTCGGCGGGGAATTTACGAGGATATAGCGGTTGATCTGCGTGCGGTTCTTCGGCCCACAGCACCCTTGAAAAGGTCAGTGCTGAAGCGAAGCAACAGTGGCGATTCCGGCCTGCAGGATTTCTCAGGCGGCAATGAACTGGTCCTGGATTACACAGAGATGCTGACTATTCCGGACCAGGCGATAGCAGACCACCCTGTGAGTTTTCTGGGAGAAGCCGGATGGTTTGCCGTGCTTTCACGGGCCACCAGCTACAGATTCCCGAATACTCAGGCTTACGGCAGTGAGTTTGGTCACATTGTCTGGTCCAATGGCCAGGCGTTGCGTGGCGTGTTCAGCCTGCACGATGAGCAGTCTGTTTCTCTGTCGCTGAGTCAGGCTCAGAATGCCCCATCGCTGATTCGAAGGATTGTGCCCTTCACCTCTAACGCATCATCTTCAGATCCGGAGATCACCGAACTACTGATTTCCAGTCGTGTTCGATCGATTTCGTTCCGTTACCTGGATGGTGCTAAGTGGGTGACTCGCTGGAACAGCGAAGAGTTACAGGGTTTGCCGGTGGCGGTGGAGTGTCGTCTGGAGTGGACGGATGGTTCGCCGATGGATGTTTTTGTAATCAATCTTCCGGCAGCGGAGCAGTGATATGAGCAGAGTTCTGTCTCGACAGACAACCGGTAGTTCCAGGCAACGGACCGGATTCGTACTGTTGCTGGTTCTGGTGGTGGTGACGCTGCTGAGTTTTGCCGTGTATTCCTTTTCCAGCCTGATGGTGACAGAGTTTGGTGCGGCGAAGACCAGTCTGCAGCATTTGAAGCGTCGCCAACTGGCGGAGTCTGCTCTGGAGTTGGCGATCGCCGATCTTCGCAGTCCTCCGAAGGTAGCGCGGAAAACGACGGTGACGATTCCTCTTGCAGATGGAGAGTCCGGAATGATGACGCTGCTGCAGCGGTTGCCATCCCGTGACGGAGTGAAATCGGAAATTGGCTGGTTGAATGAATCCTCGAAGCTTAACCTGCGAACTCTGCCGCTGAAGTCATCCCGACGGCCCCTGGCACGGCGCAGACTCACTATGATTCCGGGAATGACGGTTCCTCTGGCCGACTCCATTCTTGACTGGATCGATGAAGACAATGAGCCATCCGAATTTGGAGTGGAAGCAGAATGGTATCTGTCACAGGTACAGCCTCGGGTGCCGAGAAACGGCATCTTTGAGGATCTGAGGGAATTGCTGCTTGTACGCGGGATGACTGCGGAACTGATGTTTGGTGAAGACCAGAACGCCAATGGGATTCTGGATCCTGAGGAAGACGATGGTACTGAAACTGCGCCAAATGACAATCGGGATGGGGTACTGCAGTCGGGTCTGTCAGAGTACCTGACTCTGGTCAGTGCAGAGTCTGTCATGGATGAAAAAGGGGATCCGAAAATTCATCTGAATTCCAAAGAACTGGCACAAATGTATGACATGATTCTCGCGCGACTTGGATCAGAGGCAGCACTGTATATCGTTGCTGGACGGCTGCACGGGATCTACTGGCTGGATGATATCAGGCCGGATGAAGGGGAAGACCGGGAACTCAGACTTCGGGAACGTCTTGAGCAGGCTGATGAGCGTCTGCGAATGCAGCTGGGAATTCACAAGCAGTCAAAGAAGAACATTGCGGCTCACGAATACTCACGTGGCGGACTGGTACTGGATGGAAATCCATCGTTTGAGTTTCGTTCAATTGCAGACCTGTTTGGCGGGCAGGTCCGTGCGACGGTGGATGGCAAGGACCGTGTGATTCAGTCACCCTGGGCTGCGGATACCGCAACGATTGGGCGTATGCTGCCGGAACTGGCGGAGATTTTTTCGATCTCAACGGACAGAGCCGTCTACGGTCGCATCGATATCAACTCGGCTTCCGAAGCTGTACTGGCATCGATTCCCGGAGTCAGTGAGTCCCTGGCTCGATCGATTCGCGGACTACAGCCAAAACCGGAGGAGCGCCGGAAGAAGGGGTTTCAATCCGTTGCATGGATTTTGAGTCGAGGACTGGTAACAACCGGAGAATTTCGAGCGATGGCTCCGTATATGACTGTTGGCGGTGACGTGTACAGCGGGATTGCCATCGGTCAGATTCAGGGTGAACGACCTGTTGCCGCAATTCGTTTTTCTGTCGACTGCACTGCCACTGTTCATCGTATGCTGCTGTTTCAGGATCTTCCGATATTTTCCGCAGAGCAGACAGGGCTGAGTTGGCAGAAGTAGGTTACCCGCGTTATTCGCCTTCGGTATCCAGTGGGCATACTCGAATCAGTTCATCCATGGACGTCTCTCCGGCAAGCACTCGTTGCCATCCGTTCTGTCGCAGAGTCTGCATGCCCTGACGCACAGCTTCTGTACGGATTTCTGCCGAGTCTGACTGCTGCATACAAAGGGCACGGATACGACTGCTGGTCATCAGTAATTCGAAAATGGCGATTCGGCCTGAGTAACCTGATCCACGACATTCCCGGCATCCGGTGGCATTCCACAGAGTGTGTGCCGGAGGCAGTTGACAGTCTTCAGGAATCTGATCCGGGGAAGGTAAGTATTCAAGACGACAGTGCCTGCAGAGTCTTCGGACAAGGCGCTGCGCCAAAACCCCCTGAAGCGTACTGGCGACCAGATACGGTTCAATTCCCATATCGATCAGTCGCGTGAAAGTACCGGCCGCATCATTTGTGTGGATCGTGCTGAAGACCAAATGCCCTGTCATCGACGCCTGGATGGCACTGGCGGCCGTTTCGGCATCACGAACTTCGCCGATCAGAACCACATCCGGGTCGTGTCGCAGAACGCTGCGCAAGCCCGCGGCAAATGTCAGCCCGATTTGTGACTGCACCTGAATCTGACTGATCTGCTTCAGATTGTACTCCACAGGATCCTCGATCGTAATGATCTTCAGATCGGGGCGACGAATATCGCACAGGGAACTGTAGAGCGTTGTTGTTTTTCCGCTTCCCGTAGGACCTGTCACCAGAATCAGCCCGTGTGGTCGGCGAATCAAACTCTGCCAGTCTTTGCGAAGCTCTTCAGGGAAACGAACGGAATCGAGGCTGAGCGAGGCTCTTGACTTATCCAGCAGTCGCATCACGACACCTTCGCCGTGAAGCATGGGAATCACCGAAACTCGAATATCCACCTCATGTCCGCGAACTGTCAGCCGAATCCGCCCGTCCTGGGGCAGACGTTTTTCGGCAATGTTCATCTTTGCCATAATCTTGAGGCGACTGACGATGGCAGCCCGAAATCTTTGAATCTCGGCCGGCATTGGCTGAATCTGAAGCATGCCATCAACACGAAACCTGACGGCAAGGTCAGCCTCCTCGGGTTCAATATGAATATCGCTTGCCTTCTGCTCGATGGCCTCAAGGATCAGTTCGTTCACCAGCTTGACGACCGACGAGGCTTGCGATGCATCGCCGATCTCGTCACCTGCGGCAGCCTGCAGTGAGTCGATTTCCTCCTTCGACATCGCGACAAGTTCATGCACCGTTCCTCCGCCTACACCCAGCGCGTTTTTCAAATGTCGCTGGATCTGTTCCTCCTGAGCCAGTATGGGGTCCAAATAAAGCCCCGTGCGAACGGTCAGGTCCTGGAGTGCTTCAAGGTTTAACGGATCTGCGACGGCAACCTGAACTCTATTTCCGTTTCGATGCAGTGGCAGAATTTTCTCTCGAAAGAGATCCTGCCCGGGAAACAACTGGACGAGTGCCGAGTCAGCGGTGAACTGCTCGAGGTCGACGAACTCCATCCCAAAGCGTGCGGCAAGTCTTCCCAGCGGACTCAGGCTTTCAGATTCTGTGACGGCGGAAATCACGCGACGCTGCTCCGATATGGGAAGACGTTTTGCAGGAACGCTCTGCCGTAAAAAACGGTGTTCAGTTCAGAGGTCCGGGAAACACCTGCAAAACGGCAATCCGTGCAGGTGCGTTGGCGAACTGCATAAAGCGTTCCCCGGCGCTAAGCGAAGTCAGGGTCTTCGCGAGATGACGCTATCTGGAGCATGCTTTGCTGGCGATTCCCACTGCGAGCAAGTTCCCCGGGGCCTGAGGATTGCCGGTTTTCATTCAGTTCTGTGTTGAGGCGCATCCTGACCCGGGCGGTGTCGGATTTCTTAAGTAAACGCAGCCGTCAAACTCCACCGGGATTTTCAACAAACATCTGTGGTGCTTCGGCAACATGTGTTGCTGAAAAACGTCAGAGTCAAGCCCGTGGCTAAGCTTGCAGTACAAGCCTGCTGTGATGATTCGGGAGCATTGGGATGCGAGCCATTGTGGGGAGTCGAAGTTAGAAATGGTACCTCGATCACCCAAGCACTGCAGAGCCTTCTCTGATTACCGGGCGAGTCTCTTCCGGGCAGCGGCCTGCGCGGCAACAACGTCCGCCGACCGCTTGGCGTCAGCCTCGGCCTTTTGCTCAGACGCTTTTCGCTGAAACCGCAATGGGTTCCACGATTTTTTTGCGGGCGGCTCCGGCGCGGCGGGGGGTTCCGGGGGCAGACTGGCTGGGCCGCGATAGTTACTGGAAGGACGCCATGATGATTTAGGTTCCGGGGCAGCCGTCTGAGACTTCAGGAAAGTTCCAGATGCCGTGCGTATCGCTTTGGGAGGTTGCTCGTCCGCAGACGTTTTACCGGCCTTCAGGACAGAGTGCCCGAAAGATTGTCGCTGATCGGCGCCCGAGCGGGAAACACTCTGTATATTTCCTGATTCTCCGTCCTCTTCCAGCAGAGAAGCCGGTGAGGTCACATCCTGGTAGGATTCCTGCAACATGGGGGAACCTTCGGGAACCAGCTCACCAGTGCCCTGAGGCGATGCCAGCGGCTCGTGCATGTTCCATGCTTCTGCCGGAAGATGAATTCGGTCCATTTCCCTTTGCTGGATACTCTCGACCTGCTCGCTGTGCTCCAGAACAGTTGGTGTGAGGAATACCAGGAGTTCCTTGCGTTTCAGGCGATTGTAGTCGTAGCGAAAGAGCCGACCAATGATTGGGATGTCTCCCAGCCAGGGAAGTTTCCTTGTCGCTGTGGTTTGATCATTCGAAATCATCCCACCCAGAACAATGGTATGTCCGGACTGAACACTGACAGTGGTCTGAGCAGTTGTCAGGTCCTTGATAGGAGCTTCAATAACATTGCCGTTGGTCGCATCGGTAAAGATGGGTACTCCGGATCCCGGAGTAAGATTGAAGGAGCTTTTTTCCGCCTCCACATCCAACTGCACTCTTGCGTCGGGACTAATTCGTGGTGTCACCCTCAGAATGATTCCGGCCTTGTCCTGACGAATCTGAGGATTCGCGCTTCCCACGGGAGTCAGCGATACGCCGTCCACAACAGGAACCTGCTGTCCAATCTGGATCAGAGCTTCATGGTTTTCCACGGAGCGTACCTGAGGACGACTGAGAATCTCGATGTTAAAGTTGGCATCCAGTGCCCGCAGAAGAATATTGACGGACTCCGACCCTGCGGAAAGAACGAGCCCCCCAAAACCAAGGTCCCCATTCACCCGACCCATGCCGAAAGACGAAAGTCCCTGCGGAGCAACTTTACCGGGGTTGGCAGCCACGTTGTTTCCGGGGGGCTGACCCATGAAGTTAAATCCGGGTGCTGCTGTCTGAGAAATGATATTCTGATTCGTTGTCTGGGTGCCATTGGGGGCAGTGGTCGTCTGCGTCACTGTGACAAGCTTGTCAACAACACTGCGGTCAAACAGGACGGAGTCCTGAAATCCCAACTCCACGCCCAATTCATTGACATTTCCCAATTCCACTTCGACCAGTAATGCCTGGACAAGAACTTCCCGGGGTGCGCGATCCAATTCGGATACCAGACGCTCAATGGTGGCCAGTTCTTCGCTGGTTCCCCGCACAAGAAGGCTGTTGGTGGTTTTTTCAGGAACAACTCGCTGGCCCGCCGGAGTGCCATTGGAAGCGCCTGCTGCAGCGTCTCCCACCCCGCCACCTACAGAACCGGCATTCAGAAAATCAGTGATTGCCTTGGCGACGTCTTCTGCCCTCGCGTGCCGAAGCTGATAGACGTGGGCATGCTGATCCCCGGCCGCCAGACCTGAACCCAGCAGCAGGTCTCGCATGCGTCGCAGATAACTGCCCGTGTCAGTCACCACAACACGTCCGGCGCTCGTTAGCACTCGGACCTGACCAAGAGTGCTTTGCAGCTGCCCAATTTCCGCAATAGTCTGTTCTGCATCCGGTCCACGGAGTGGGATAGCCACAGTCGCCAGCTCGTTGCGTCCCAGGGAATCTATGTGGTGAATCGAAACGAAAGGGACAATGTTTCCGGGAATTTCTTCAGTAGCGTTGACCAGTGTTAGTCTTTGCTGGTCTCGGATCAAAATTCTTCCGCTAGCCAGAAGCGCGTCGTTTAAGATGTCCAGTGTCTCGGTGGCATTCAGAGGCTTCTCATCATAGTAAGAGAACAGCCCATCTGTTTCCGTGGAAATCTGCAGAGCCAGGCCAAATTCTTTGGCATAGGCCCGCAGAACAAGGAGCCAGGTTGCGTTTTGAAAGTTGAATGTCCAGCGGTGCGATTCAATCGGCGTCACATTCGGGGTGGTCGAAAACCCATTTGCCGTCGGTAAAGGCCGATTCTGAGGACCAATTGGGACTCCAGGTCGCTCAATAGGAACCGGCGGAGAATATTCTGCAGGAGGAATATTCATCGGAGGCTGGTCCGCAGCCTGCTCCTGAGACACCCGTCGAGTTGGAAATCCGGGGCCCGAAGTCTGTCGATTACCTGTCACCAGGCTATGACCGCCACGATTCATGCTTGCTGGGCGCATCATGCCATCCTGTGCCGGGAGGATCTGGGCCAGCATCAGGACGATCGTCATCGGAATCTGGAGCGGCAAATGATGTTTATTCACGATGAGACCTTGAGAAGTCATCCATCAAAACGCCACAGGGGCTCCGACGGATGGAATTTGCTGTGATCAGGAATCACAACACTCCCGGGGCACAGATTCAGACAACATAAATCAGACTTCGGCCAAATCTGCCGAGGACACATGGGAGAAAACCCAGGTGGCAAAATCCCACCATTCTCGCTGATCGTCACAATCCCACCGATAATTGAAATAAAATGCCAGGATACGGGACTTTTGGTGAAGTTTTCTCCCAAAAGTTTTCGGACTCCGAAAGGGGATCGTTTGTTTTCAGTCCTGAGGGTCTTCATTTCCATTCAGCGGATTTGCTTTCAACCGAAACCGGTACGTTCCAGACTTGTCCTCGTTCCAGCCACAGAAAGTTCGAGAGTTTTGCGGGGCCCAAACGCCATGCAGGGAAAAAGCGGTGAACATTCGCGTAGACGTTTGTCCGGATCAGCCAACATCGGAGAAAAATCTGTCCATATGTCCGCAAAGGGCACAAGTGTAATTCACGATGGTAAAGTCGCATATTCCAGCGAAACGTTCACAAACCCGAAGATTTTTAAAAAACGAACCGCAATTCTGCGACAAAAAGATCAGCTTGGCATGAATACCGTTTTTTACGGTAAAGTCTCCTGAGGCCCACGGCCAGCGCACACTAAGTTCCTTTGATACCAAGGACTTGCAACATGAAGTTCCAGTTCCAGCCGCAGGATTTGCGTTTCATAACGAGGCTCATCTTTCCCGGATGCTGCTTGAGCAGTGACAATGTGAAGCGTCTGA
>CAIQIE010000249.1 GCA_903871805.1 uncultured Planctomycetaceae bacterium
AATCCTAACAAATTCTAGTCAAAAACGCGAGGCAATTCCATTCGGCGATGACTCCCTATCACAGTCAATACTGGGCACATCTTCTCACTCTCAAGGGAGCCGGTGGCAGCATCGAGAATCTGACACGTTCGATTTCGAACGCCCGCGTCGATCTCAATCCCCATCAGGTGGATGCTGCACTCTTTGCCCTGCGATCCCCCCTCTCCAGAGGTGCGATCCTGGCTGACGAGGTGGGTCTCGGAAAAACCATCGAAGCGGGGATCGTCCTGTCCCAGCGGTGGGCCGAACGAAAACGTCGCATTCTGCTGATTGTTCCAGCGACCCTCCGCAAGCAATGGCAGCAGGAACTGGACGAAAAATTCTACCTGCCCTCCGTCGTGCTTGACGGCTCTCGATTCAACCAACTCCGAAACTCCGGCAACGGCAATCCGTTTCTGCAGGATGACGCAATCGTCATCTGCTCCTACCATTTCGTTGCCGCCAGATCCCGCAGCGTTCAGGCAGTTCCCTGGGATCTGGTCGTGATTGACGAAGCTCACAGGTTGCGAAACGTCTACAAAACACCGAGCAGCATGGCCCGATCCATCACGGACTCCATCGCCTCGGCCCATAAACTGCTGCTCACCGCCACACCGCTCCAGAATTCCCTGATGGAATTGTATGGACTGGTCAGCATCATTGACGAACATGTCTTTGGTGACGCAGCCTCGTTTCGGGACCAGTTTGTCAAAGTGACCAGCGAAGCGGATCGCAACCAGCAACTGCGCAGTCGACTGGCACCCATCTGCATTCGCACCCTCAGAAAACAAGTGCTGGAATACGTTTCCTACACAAAACGCATCCCGATCACTCAGGATTTCACCCCGAACGACGACGAACATCGCCTCTATGAAAGCGTCTCGGCATTTCTGCAGCGTGACTCCCTTGTTTCACTGCCAGTCAGTCAACGGCATCTGATCACCCTGATCCTCCGCAAGCTCCTGGCCTCTTCGACGTTCGCCATCGCCGGCACTCTGCAGCGCCTTGTCACCAGACTCAGGGACCTGCAGCGTCTCGCTCATCAGCCGTCGATCCGCACAACCAAACCACCGGCCGATGTTGACGCTGACAATCAGAAATCCCTGCTGATTGACGAATCAGACTTCGAATCGATCTGCGAACTGCAGGACGAATGGGATGCTGTCGATGATGATCCACCGGAAACAAACCTGTTGCCCCCCCTCGAAACCACAACGGCGGCCAGAATAATCTCCGACCGACAACTGCCTTCTAACGCAATCATCGACCCCCAGAAGATTGCTGAGGAAATCGAAGAGCTTGTGGAATTCTCCGAGCTTGCCAGTCGCATCACGGTGAATGCCAAGGGCGACGCACTGATTTCCGCACTGGAAACCGCACTTCAACGTGCTCAGCAGCTTGGAGCACAACGTAAGGCCGTCATCTTCACAGAGTCCCGTCGCACACAAGCCTATCTCTTCGATCTGTTGTCCGCCAATGGCTATGCCGGGCAGCTTGTCCTGATGAATGGCTCCAATTCAGACCCCGCCTCACGCCAATTCTACGAGCAGTGGCTCACCCGACATGCAGGCGAGGACTGTGTCAGTGGCTCACGCCCCGTAGACAT
>CAIQIE010000250.1 GCA_903871805.1 uncultured Planctomycetaceae bacterium
CACTCGGTGAAGAGGCCCGGAAGTTTCATCTCGAACTGCGGCGACAGCCCGTGAAAACGATGACCCATCTGCGTCGCATTCTGAATCTGGTACATCTCTATGGTCGACGCGATGTCGTGGCTGCGATCACTCAAGCCAACCAATGGCTGACCTTTGATGCGGCCTACGTCGCAACAACTCCATGATGGAAGTGCTGTCATCGCTGGTGGCGATGGAAGTGACCGCTCGGCGTCAGCGAGCTCTTCAGCGGCGTATCATTGCGGCTCGATTGCCAAAGGCGAAGACACTGGCTGAGTACAAATTCGATTTTCCGAAGTTAATTCCGAAGCAGAAAATTGTCCGCCTGTTCGACTGTGAGTTTATTGAGCAGCATCAGTCCGCCGTTCTGATCGGGCCAACGGGAGTCGGTAAGACGCATCTCCTGACAGCGCTGGGCTCCGTCATCCCTGGCCTCGCCAGCAGTTGCAGTGACGATTTTGCAGCAGACCCTGCGCGCCCTTTCGGACCAGGAAGCCGTCCGGAAGTAGTCAGCGGACCAATGCCGTGCCTCACCCCTGACCCTCGCTCTGACCAGCGTTCTGTGATTGCAGCCCCAAAGGCGGGCCGCTCCATCACCGCATGGTGAATTCGAGTTGAGTCAGCACCGCAGGTGCGCATCGTCCGTGGACGGCGACTCCAGCCAACCGTCAACCGCCTCTTCTCGACGCAGCCGGCGTGATGCCGCTTTGTGTCTGACAACAAGCCAGCCCAGCACCAGCTCCGCACGCAAAAACAGCCTGCGCCGAGCCAGAGGAAATACGCGCGTTCGTCGCACGATCGTGAGTGCTGACCTTGAATGTGGTGATTTTGCAGGCGACGAACGTGGTGCTACCAGACCCGGCCAGCCGACGCCAGCATGCCACCTACACGCTCGCTGCTGACGGTGTGGCGGGCTTCCCGCGAGGGATTATTCGTGTAACGCTGCGAAATCTGATTTCCAGCGGTGGCTCTCACCACTGGAAATCGTCTCCAGCCCGAACAGCGGAGTTTCATGGGCCGAGTCACCCATGAAGTCGGCAACCTCGACCGGCCCCGCTCCGCCTGGCTATTTCTGCATCCGACTGAACAGGATTCCATCTTTCTGCTCTTTGGCGCCAGGGGGCATCAGGATCCACTGGTCAGTACCCTTGGAGACCACTGTCCCCCCAAGGGCTCCCTGATCGGCGGTCTCAAACGTGATGGCGTCGGCGGTGGAACGCAGGTCGCCTTCCAGCTGAGCAGCCAACTTTCCGTCTTCCCTTGCGATCCAGGTGAACTTCGACTCGTCCGTTATGCTCAATTCAATACTGGACTTGCCGTTTGCTGCCGCCCATTCACCTACCAGATCTGTTTCTGCCTCGGGTACTTCCGGCGTTTTAGCGCGTTCACCTGGGACGCCGGCGATGGTCGTGGGATTTCCGACCGCAGCACCAGCCGCTGGCGCGGGAGCTACTGGTGTCGTTGCAGGCTTTAATGCATCAAGCATTTTGGCTGCAGTCACATCTCCCGGCTGATTCGCAACAACAATCTCCAGGGCCCGGACGGCTTCTTCTTTTGAGCCAATCACAAGGTAGTGGTAGGCCAGTACAAAATGCGACGCCGCTTCACTGGCGTGCTGCATACAGTAGCCTTCCAGCGTCCGCAGTTGCTGGGTATAGGTCTCAGGATCGTCGTAGAGTGCGCTTAATGTGGTCCAATCCATTCCCGGGGCCGACGCCAGCAGAGAATTCAAAACGGCTGCCGCTTCGTTGTACTTTCCGAGTGCGAATAATGTCAAAGCCCGTACCTCATGCACGACGGGATCATTCGGCGTTTTACTGAGGGCCGCATCAAACGAAATCAGTGCCTTCTGGAAATCATTACCTCGAAAAGACGCCATACCCTCATCAAATTTTGCAGTTGCTTCCTGCTGAGCAGAAGCGGGGGTGTTGGGCGCCGGAGCCGTGTTGCCCGAACCAGGCAATTCGGTCGCCGCTGAACTGTCCCCATAGTTGTTGATCACAATCGGCTGGGAATAGTTGTAGGGAGCCACGGATGAGTTCGCCACGACAACAGTCGGAGCCGGGACGTAGTAAGGGTTGTAATAC
Source organism: uncultured Planctomycetaceae bacterium (assembly GCA_903871805.1). Classification (GTDB taxonomy): domain Bacteria; phylum Planctomycetota; class Planctomycetia; order Planctomycetales; family Planctomycetaceae; genus SXXK01. The sequence continues at coordinate 2,106 of CAIQIE010000250.1, forward strand.
GAGTAGTTGCTGGAGTACGAAGCCATGAATGTGGCCAGCCCCCAGCCAGCTGCTCCCCATGCCAGAGGTGCGTACCAGTTGCTTCCCCAGTAACCACTCCAGCAGCCGTTGTACCAACCATGATAGTGAGGATTGACGACATTGTTCGTCCAGTGGGAATGCCAGTTGTTGTACTGATTGTTCCACCCATTGCCCGGACGGTCCCACGCCGGACGATTCAGATTTCCATTATTGATGTAGAAGTTGTTGCTGTTGTTATTGTTGACGAAGAAATTGTTTCCGTTGCCCCAGTTGCCATTGCCGTTACCCCAGTTGCCGTTACCGTTACCCCAGTTGCCGTTGACTCCGATATTGGGACGATTGTCGCCGGTACCCGGACGATTTCCACCAATCACCGGGCGAGTGGAGACATTCGGGCGATTAACAATGACGTTGTTGTCGCCAATCACCGGCCGATTCCCACCTGATCCTGGAAACGGCGCTGGCCTGGTCGTCGGGAAATTGCCATCTGGATTGACAGGAAGTTTTCCAGGACGATTCACGGCGCCAAAACTGGGGCGGTTTGTATTGCCGCCCGGTTCCGGACGCAGCGCATTTCCCAGATTGCCCGGTAGGTTATCCAGACCAGGTCCCGGTGCCGGCTTTGTAGCCGGCTTCAAGGAACCGGAAGGACGCAACTCCGGGCGATCCGCCTGAGTCGGAAAGGCAGGTCTTGTTGCCGGGGCACCAGGCTCAGGCCGGTTATTCAGCGTTGGCCGATTACCAGCATCCGGGCGGTTCCCGGATTGTCCTGGCAGCTTTGTAACAGCGTCGCCGATTCCGCCCAGCGATGGTCGGGTGGTGCCAAGGTTGCTTCCGCCCGCAGGAAACCCCGGGCGTTCAGAAAGACTGGGCCGTTCTGCCGGCGCCGGCTTCGTGTTTGGGGCCGGCCGCGTCTGTGCCGCAGGCAAATTTGTCGAGCCTGGACGCGTCGACGGTCGCTCGGAACCTGAAGCATTGCCCAGCGACGGACGGCTGGATGGCAGTCGATCTGCGGCAGGCAGACTCGGGATGTGAGCATTGCCTCCCGCCGCCGGCCTTGAGGCAACTCCCAGCCCGGAAGCCGGCCGGGCTCCATTGCCACCCAGACTGCCAAGGGATGGAGATGCACCGCCCCCGGCTCGATTCCCTGGACCGCCGCCAGCGTTGCCACCACCGCCTACTCGATTACCGATCCCCGCACCGCCACCGCCACCCCGTCCGCCTCGCTGAGCATGCGCTGCCGGCATCGTCATTGCCCCGGCCAGAAACAGCACGGCTGTCCGGAATGCAAACTGCTTAATGAGATTCTGCTTCTTCACCATGAGAACCATGATCCTTGTTCGTTCAGACTTGATGAGCAATGACTTCGGAAAGAGCATTTGCGTGCCTTGCTGAGACGGGGCCGTAGGGTAAGCCCCCGTGACTTCTGCCGGGCGATTGTCCGTGCGTTACTTTCGGACTGCCGGAGGCTTTCGGACCACGGTGTATTCGTAGTCCGTTTCTTCCCGCCCTTCAGAAACACGATTGCTGACTCGAATCGTGAATCGATCTTCGTTCACCGGTATAATGCTCATGGTTGCGCTCGCCTGCGCGCCGTCTGGTCCCGTCGCAGCAGACTGCAACACCCAACCGTTGTCCCCCGGCTCCCACTCGCTTGCTCCAAATCCGCCATCTGAGTCAAAGGTCCATGAACGCACAATTCCCCGGGCCGCATCGTAACCAATCCGCTGAGAGCTCCTGGCGACCAGAGTATCTCCGCGGCGAACGGTAATTTCGCCCAGAATAAAGTTTTCATCGTCGGACCATCGAAAGGCAAGTTCAACCCTGGCATCACTGCCTTCATTCACCCACTCCCCCGCTATCCACTCAAGGGACTTCAGTGCTTCATGAGGCGTCAGAGGCTGAGCATCACTGAAGTCTCGCAATGAGACCAGACGATAACCACTTTCCGTCTTTTTCCAGACCGCGGCAAACCGCAACGCTGAAAAGCTCCGTCCGTCTGCTGAGGAAACCACGCGACTGCCGTCCGTAAATACCAGATCGCCCACCTGACGAACGGATTCCAGAGTGGCCTGCGTCTTCGTCGCGGGGAACTTTTCAAAATAGGTCGTGGCGAGGGTTTTGATTTCTTCGTGCCCCGCGTGCAGATTCCCCTCCTCGTCAATCAATTCGCCTTCCGGAAGGAATGTGTCCAGCAGTTTTTCTACGCTGCTTTCATTGAAGGCACTCACAAGTCGGTCGGTGGCCGTGAGCATTTCTTTTTCAAGCGGCGTCAGCTCCCGCCCGACCGCTTCGCCTTCTGCGACCACTGGCTGCGATTTGGCAGCAGGAACTGTCGCGATCGCTTTTATGGTCACTGATTTTGCCGGCGTTGTCGCTGCCGCCTTCTGCTGCGCAGCCACGGGGGACAGGAAATGCACCCCGCAAAGTCCTGCGAAAGCCACCGTTGCAACTACTTTCACGTATCGATTCTTCATACTCATACAACATCTTTCGAGCAGGATCAGATGATAAGGAAAACAATCCGGTCCCTGGTACAAAGCCCTGATCTGGGCCGCTACTTAACACGACTTGACGACAAGAATGACCAGATCGCCTTGCGTTGACAATCAGAAACTCAACTCGGCCCTTTCGAAAAATGACGTCGCCCATCCATCTCAGGCAATTTCATCGCAGTCGCTGCAATTTGCGCCAATGGCAGAAGTTGGCACGGCAGCGATGCGGCCTCATCCCGAGGTTCCAGCCACCCCGCTCAACTCAAACCACGCGAGCCATCTGTTGCATGAGCCCCATACCTCTACCTCCGCAGCAGACGCGAGCTGTTAAACCAGTCGCAGGGGGCCGAACGCAATTGCAGAGCGCGGCGCCCCCGCCGGGACATAAGCCTGAAGGGCTTGCAGAAAATGTACGTTCGCAAGCATCGCGTTGTCACTGGTTCAGAAAAAAAACTCGGCCCCGCACGTTCTGATCACCTTGATTCACAACCGCATGTGTATGTCCTTATTGAAGTGACTTTCCCGGGATCCACGCACGCGGGCACCGTTTCCCGGGTTCCGGGGAGAGTGGTTGACTTGAGTGGAATTCGTACTGATGACTCAGAATTGTCAAAATGACAATACTTTTTATGACGCCGGCTGTCCCATGGAGATTTTTGCATGGAAAAATCTTCCGGGATTTACAAAACATGCAAATCGGCAGTTCTTGCCATTGGATCTAAGTTGTTTAATGAAAAGGCTTTAGTGTTGTTTGTGTCAAATCGTGTTCGACTGTTTTCGAATTGGCACACTTATCGCAATAGCTGATTCAACATGACAACACCCGCGTCTGCTCAATGGGAACAGGTCGGTGACTGTCAAAGGGAAAAACTCTCCGCAGGGAAGGCCAGTGCCATGTTAGTGCTGACAAGAAAAGAAACTGAAACCATCTGTATCGGTGAAAATATTGTCATCAGGGTGACAAAGATTGGTGGGACGTCTGTGAAGATCGGAATTGAGGCTCCAGACAATGTCAGGGTGCTTCGCGGCGAACTGGTTCTGGAGGAACCGGTTCCGATTCCGGTTATCCCCGTGGTTTTCGGACCAATGCGGGTTGTGTCAGATCAGTTTCCGCACGTTGCATGAAGCAGGGCGATGCCGTTGAAAAAGACAAGCCTCTTCGCCTCCACCATAAAACTTCGATGTCCTGGGCGTTTTCGAACGGAAAAGATTTCTTCTCAACACGATTCAAAAAAGGAATGTGAATCATGAAAGCGTTTTACAGATCTTTCAGATCTCTGGCAGTCGCCGCTGTTGGCAGTCTGCTGTTCAGTGGACCGGCATGGGCTGGTGACAATGTCCGTCGAGATTTGACCGGCCGAGCCGCAGACACCTCGGTGAATGAGACAGCATTTCCTCTGCTGCCTTCCAGATTATCCGACCTGTCTCGCAGTCGCCAGGTTCCGGCCCGTTCGCTTCCAGAGGCGGCGACAGATCTCCTGGACGGCAGGGATGATTTTCGAAGTGAAAACCGAGTGCCATCCCGGGATACACGGGGAGTGAAAAAGCCTGTGATTCCGGACAGGAATTCGCCCCTTGATCGTACGCCATCCGCCATGCCAGACGTAGATGAGATGGATCCTTTTGTTCCGGCTCCTGTACCGAAGGACCAGATGGACGAGGAGTCATTACAGATCAGCGAGACCCTGACACTGCGGTACCAAAACCCGGTCAATGTTCGCGCAATTCGAGCCATGACGTCAACTCAGGGGGCCGCGTTGTTTGCAGAAGTTTCCAAACGGATTGATGAGCGGTCTCTGGAGCCAACGAGCTATGACGTGCGAGTTCGTCGTGCTCTGAGAAACCTTGGGATGGCACTGGATAACGAAGCGTTTATGAGTGGGCTGGGAATCTCAGCAAATTCCTTTCAGACAGACGCCTTTCGGGAGTCTCTGGGACGATTGGCAGGCGCTGCGCCTGTCCGGAGCTATCAGGACGCAGGAAGGGTGTTGAATCAGGTGGTACGGGAAGCAAGTCGTGTTCCCGGGCTGACAGCAGGAGTCGTCGCATGGGAATTCTCACTTGCCAGTATCGATACGCTGGATAAGTTTTCAGGGCTGGAGGCGGCGGAACCATCATCACGAAATGGTGCAGAGTCTGTCGGGGTTCGAAGTGCTTCGCTTGAAGAAGAGATTGTTGGCGTCGGTGTTGAAGTTCGTGAACATCCGGAAGGACTGCTGGTGGTTAAGCCTCTGCGGGGCGGTCCAGCGGCGGAAGCAGGTCTGGCCTCTGGCGATGTGATCCTGAGCATCGACGGAACTCCTCTGAGCAGTATGAAGATGGCCGAGAGTGTGGATCTGATGAAAGGCGTCAGCGGCAGTCGTATGACGCTGCGGATTCTGCGGGACGGAAGGGGAGAGCGAGATTTTGTTCTGGTAAGAAGAAAGGTGCGTGTCTGGACTGTAAACGACACCCGAATCCTGAAGGGGACTAATGTCGCCTATCTGAGTCTCAGTCGGTTCTCCCAGAGCTCCACAGCGGAATTGGATCAGGCTCTGAATGAGCTGTATAAGAATGGGATGAAATCGCTGATCATCGACCTGCGGGGAAATCCGGGAGGACTGCTGACGACTTGTGTGGAAATTAGTGATCGCTTTCTGCCATGTGGCACAATCGTCACTACGAAAGGACGTTTGAATTCTGACAACATGGCAGAGCAGGCTACGTTTGCACAGACATGGTCTGTGCCACTCGTTGTACTGATTGATGGAGACAGTGCTTCTGCAAGTGAGATCTTCGCTGCGGCCATGCAGGAGAATCGCCGAGGTGTCATCGTGGGAACTCGTTCTTACGGCAAAGGCTCCGTACAAACTCACTTCCCTCTGAACGCGATTCCCGGAGACCTGCGAATCACGACCGCGCTGTTCTATTCTCCAAATGGCCGTAAGATGGCAGGCGAAGGTGTTGTACCGGATGTGGAAGTCAATGACGCGGATGGCATGGAGAACGGCGACGAAATGCTGAAGGAAGCTCTTCGAATAGCGACCAGTGACAGTCTGAAACAGATGGCCCGGGCTTCGGCACGATGCCGTTCTGCAGTGCCAGCGGCGGCTCGAAGTACATCGCTGGAGAATCTCTCCGACCCCACCTCCGCAGCAGTGCGAGTCTTCTGAAAGCCGGGCAGGAAGCCGTTGGTGTTTTGATCGGGATTCTCTGGACCAGGACGGTTCGGAGCCGATTTTTTCAAGGGCTTTGACAGGAGTAATTATGAGGGACCTGACACAAACCTGGACAAAATGAAGCCGGGGATATTCTGCCTTTCTTTTCAACTCCGGCATTCGTCGGACGAAGAAAAGGAAGACAGAATATCCCCTGCCTGCGTCTAACGCTGCGGAAGATTGTTCGCGATTGGAAAACCTGCTAAACAGCATCCGTGGTGTTGCTGCAATGCTGCGACAGTCGGCCCGCATGACTGACACTCAAGGGCCAAAACGTCCCCGGAGCGGGCCTTATCAGCACGCCTGATTCTCACAGAGCCCGTCACATGAAGTACAATGTTCTGCCAAAAGATGTGTTTCGCAGTGATGCTGCCGATCGTGCTGATGCAGCGATCGTTGTGGGCACATCCGATCCCGATTGCCTGCGCCATCGGATTGAAGCCGGAATACAGCTCTTTCAGGGGCGACGTGTCCGCAGACTCATTCTGACTGGCGACGGTCGCAAGAAGCAAAGTGATGGTCGTTCCGAAGCGGCACGGATGCGCGAAGTTGCTGTTCTGGCCGGTGTGCCGGCAGAAGCCATATTTCTTGACGATGCACATGACGATATTGCCGCCAGTGCGAAGGAATTGGGACGCCTGCTGAAGTCTGATGCCGCATGGCAGGTCGTTCGCTCCATTGTCCTGGTATCTTCAGCATGGCATCTGCTCCGAATCTTCATTCTGATGCGCCGACATCTTCCGCACCAGTGCCTATTGACATGTCATCCTGCCAGTGAAGGAATTACGTCTTCCAACTGGCAGACGTCACCTCAGGGCCGAGCGGTGGTGGAAAATGAACTGCGGCTGATTGAAAAACTGCTGAAAACAGGCTACTCGCTTAAGTGATGGCGATTTCAGCAAAGCCTCAGCCTGCCTGGTGTCGGCTGCTCGATGCCGGCAATTCAACTGTCCTGCGTCCAGCACTCCTTACCGCGACGACAATGCTTTCCAATTTTGACCTGATGTGAATTCCATGCAGATACCCGGATCTCCCTCCCTGGCCTTCCTCCTTTATCTGTTTTTATTTCTTCCATGGATGGCATACAAAAGCCGTCGAAAAATTCGTCTCCGACAGAATGCTGCTCAGGAAACTACCTTTTCAGATACGGACCTTGAGAAAATCTGGTATGGAACGATTCTGCAACTGGCTATCCTTTTTATTCTCGCATGGCAGGTCGCTGCAGGGTTTCACTATTCGATTGCAGTGCTGCCGTCGGCAGGTTTTTCAACAATCGCGGAGACTCTGTCTGCGCTGGCGGTTTGCCTGCTGATCCGCGCGCTCGTCCGAAGAACAACCACCGAGACAGAACGACGGAGCATGGTCGTATTTGCGCTGGCTCCACGGTCCCGACGCCAGTGGCTGCTGAAGGCCATCGTTGTCCTGTGTGCCAGTGTGGCCGAAGAAGCTGCCTACCGAGGTGTCTGCTGGCAAATCCTCAGTTACTCCACCGGACATTACCAGTTTGCCGCACTGCTCAGCAGCGTCGCGTTTGCTTTGGCTCACTGGATTCAGGGCTGGAAATCCATGTTCTTTATCTTTATTTTTGCAATCATCATGCACACTCTGGTCTGGTACACGCAATCACTGATTACGGCCATGCTTGTCCACGCCGCTTATGACTGCATCGCAATCACTCTGATCGCGATCGAAGCTGCGCGATTCCGCAAAAGCAGTCGCGAGGGAGACCCGGGCAAAAGCCAATGTCCCGGATGAAAACAGGAAGCAGGATAAATCCGTCTGGCTGCCGGAGTCTCCGATATGTTGAAACAGAAACGGAGATTTAGTTGAGGCAGGGACTGAGCCACGATTCTTGTGTATGGGGCTGGCCGAACGGACATGTTCAGTAAACAGAATCGGATCACGTCACCGGATGCAACGGCGGGCTTTGTTTAAGGGCTTTCAGCGGCTACTGATTTCGCCGTATAAAAAGCAACAGGGGGCGAAGCCATAAAGCTTCGCCCCCTGTTGCGAGTTGAACGCGGATGTGCCCCGGAGATAGCCACGGTAAACACAAAACGGACACCGTGACACAATGCCCATTGACCAGATTACTTCTGCATCAGGACGTTGACGCCTTTTTTGTTGGATAAGACAATATCCGGCTTGCCATCGAGATTCATATCCTGAATTTCGAATTGCGTTCCCACTCCCGAACCGGTTCCGGCCACAATTTTATGAGGGGTGATTTTTGGGGCCTGCCCCTTCGTACGAACCACCTGGAACCAATACATGACGACCGGTTCAAACGCCCCGGGATCTGCCCCATTGTGGGCAAAAAATCGCTTGCCTGTGACATAGTCCATTTGCCCATCGCCATTGATGTCTGTTTGTTCAACGGCATGTGTCTGAGAGAACGACTTGTCGATTTCATGCAGCGTCCATGGGCCGCTACCAGTGTTTTCCGCCCACCAGACTCCATAAGCGTGGGCCGAGGACAGGAACAGGTCCATATCGCCGTCACTGTCGAGGTCATCGGCGTAAAGATTGGCACAGGCAGGAAGTGGTTGTTCGCCATTGTCCGCCTTCACTCGCACTGGATGAAACTGCCACACCTTCCCATCACCCACGGTTCCCGGATGCTGCCACCAGCCGTGAGCAATCAGGATGTCTCTGTGCCCGTCTCCATTCATATCACCGACACCAAGGCCATGGTAATATTTGAAGGTTCCATTCTGGTTGGGATCTCCTTTTTCACTGATCGCCTGAAATGCCGACATTTCAGTCGCTCGCTCTCGTGATGGCAGAAAATTGAAGCCCATTTGAGTTTCCGGCTGAGACCCGATGACGATTTCTCGAATTCCATCCCCATTCAGGTCTTCAAACTCCGGCGATTCGTTACAGGCACTGGTCCAGATCACGTGCTGCTTCCACGGAACTTCATTTCCAGGTCCTGGGTTTTCGTACCAATGGTAGGGATCACCGGGAAAACCGATGATGATGATGTCCTGCAGGCCATCGCCGTTGATGTCATGCGAGAAATTGCAGAAACTGTTGCTGTAACCGACTCCCGCGACAAATTCCCCGGGGGTTCGCACTTCATGAATCTTCCATGCTGCCCCATCCTTATGAGCGTCGCTGTTATGCTGTGGGGCTTCGTACCAAACGTCTCCAGCAACGACGTCGGGCGTACCGTCCCGGTTAAAGTCCCCTGCTGCAACACCTTCCGACCGAAATCGCTCGTCAAGGCGAATACGCACCCAGTTGTTGTCATCGTCTGCGCTGACAGTCGCCTGCAGTCCCAGAAGAATGGCTGGTATCAGTATGCAAAGTTGTTTCACGCGAATGTTCTCCTGATTCAGGGTATCAATCCCTGAAAGGTTTTGAGCAACTGCTCGGTGGATGGGAAATCTGACAATGCGCCGCGGAGACCCTTCACTGTTCCTTGATCCACAGGCAGGAACAGGATGCAGAAAGAATGCCACCGGCGATTGCCAGCATATCAGGCTGCTTCGTTTTATAGCGGACTCAGACGCGAACGTACCAGCGACGAGACTCCAGAATGCGACAGGCTCCCCAAACCGACGTGGCATACACGACAAAAACCAGCGCTACCGAAGCCGCTGCCGCTGCATCGGTGAGCAGAGGTGAGATGATCCATGAGGCCACATCGTGCAGGCAATAGGCGGCGAGAGAATTGGTGCCCAGCGTTCGGAAGACACCGGCCTGCAGTCTCAATCGGTCACAGAGCAGGTGGAAAATCCCAAATAAAACCATGGAGACACCAGCGGCAAATGTCGTATACGAAATCGAGGCTGCTCGCTGCGACATCATCCAGTAATTCCATTGCCGCCGGGGGCTCGACGGCGGCCGAATAAACGGAGCTTCCATCATCTGCCCCTGCCAGTTTTTGTACCGCGAGATATCCGGAAACACCGGGTCTTTCGCCAGGTTTTGGTCCCCGCTCTCGGCAGCAGTGGGCCCGCTGACATTGTACAAAACCGAAGGAAAGGAGATCAGCCAGCCCAACAGACTGATGATTACGCCATATCCCAGCAGTTTTCGCACGGCCCGACCATCCTGACTGACCAGGTCGCAGGTGACTGATCCCAGAATCGCCGGCACAGCCCAGGACAAAAATCCCAGTGGTCCCCCATCGATTCCCTTTGGCGATGTGTTGGCCCACTCGAAGTTGAACCACCCGGAAACGCCAACATGAAGCCCCGCAGAGACCAACAGAAACAGGATTCGTACGCGTGGCGAATACCTGATGACCGGAAGAATCCATAAGGAGGTCGCCGCTATATGCATTAAGGTCTGAAACCATGTCCGTTTTGCCAGTTCCCCAAGAACGACCGGGAACGATCGGGTTTGAAACGCCACGCAGACAGACCGG
>CAIQIE010000251.1 GCA_903871805.1 uncultured Planctomycetaceae bacterium
GAGCGGAACACTTCCCATACTCCGGGATAGACGACGAGATTGACAATACCAGTCTCATCTTCCAGTGTGATAAAGGTGATGCCGCTGGCGGTTGATGGACGCTGTCGCATCAGGACAAGTCCCGCCACTTTTACGCGGCGATCATTCGCTGTTTCAGACAACGACTCCGAGGTGAGGACTCGCATCGCCTGCAGTTTTTCACGCAGAAAGCTGACCGGGTGCTTTCGCAGTGACAGGCCTGAAAATGTGTAGTCAGCTACAACCTGATCCTGATCGGTCATGCGAGGCAGTTCCGGGATGGGGGCGTCTTCCTGAAGGCCTTCCGCCGTGGAAAACAGCGGCAGTGATTCTCTCGAGGGTAAGGCCTGCCAAAGCGCCGAACGACGATCGATCTTCAGTGAGGCAAACGCGTCTGACCGTGAGAGGATCTGCAGCGTGGTACGATTCAGTCCTGTGCGCGCGGCGAACTGTTCAAAAGTAGAGAATTGACCCTGCTGATTTCGGACGAGTTCAATGCGGCGAGCCGCGTCCTCCGGGAGTCCCCGCAGAAGACGCAGTCCAAGACGCAGGGCAGTACCGGCATCCCGGTGCGAAAATGGACCTCGTGTTGCGGCAACCTGTGATGTGGGTTCCAGCGTACAATCCCAGTTGCTGTGGTTCACATCCGGAGGCAGGACGATGACCCCGTGCTCCCGCGCATCCCGCACCAGTTGAGCGGGCGCATAAAATCCCATCGGCTGACTGTTAACCAGAGCCGCTGCAAAGACGGCCGGGTAGTAGCGTTTGATCCATGCGGAGACATAAACCAGCAGGGCGAAACTGGCTGCGTGTGATTCCGGAAAGCCATATTCCCCGAAGCCGCTGATCTGCTGGAAGACACGTTCGGCAAACTCTTCCTGATAGCCCCGCGCAAGCATACCAGTGACCAGCTTCTCATGAAACATCGCAATCACACCGGTTTTTCGCCAGGCTCCCATGGCCCGCCTTAACTGGTCCGCCTCTCCTGGCGTGAACCCGGCCGCAACGATTGCCAGTCGCATCGCCTGCTCCTGAAAAATCGGTACTCCCAGTGTGCGGTGCAGTACGTCTCTGACATCGGGACTGGGATATTCAACCGGCTCCTCACCCGACCTCCGACGAAGATACGGGTGAACCATGTTCCCCTGAATCGGTCCGGGGCGCACGATAGCCACCTCAATCACCAGATCGTAGAAACAGTGAGGTCTGAGGCGCGGCAGCATGCTCATCTGCGCTCGACTCTCAATCTGGAACACACCCACGGTGTCCGCCCGACTGATCATGTCGTAAACGAGGGGATCCTCGGAGGGCACTGTGGCCAGAGTCAGTTCCGAGCCGTAGGTGCTCCGGACAAGGTCAAATGCCCGGCGAAGGCAACTCAGCATCCCCAGTGAGAGGCAATCGACTTTCAGCAGGCCGAGTGCGTCCAGGTCATCTTTATCCCACTGGATGACCGTGCGACCCGGCATGGACGCATTTTCGACCGGAACCAGTTCGCTGAGCGGACCACGGGACATCACCATTCCACCAGGGTGCTGTGAGAGGTGCCTCGGAAAGTTCAGCAGGGAAATCAGCAGATCCAGGAGCCTTCGTCCCAGCAGCGATTCCGGATCAATACCGCCCGCGCGCATTCGTTCCGCAAACTGTTCCTCTCCGTCCACGTGCTCCATTTGACCGGCCAGCTTGTCAATGCTGTCACTGGAGAGTCCCAGAGCTCGGCCTATGTCGCGAATGGCTGAGCGTGGCCGGTAAGAGATGACAGCCGCAGTCATTCCGGCTCGGTCGCGTCCATATCGATCAAACAGATACTGCAGTACCTCCTCGCGTCGTTCGTGCTCAAAGTCCACGTCAATATCGGGCGCTTCATTTCGCTCCCGACTGACAAATCGCTCAAACAGCACATCGATTCTGCCAGGATCAACCGACGTGATGCCGAGACAGAAACAGACCACTGAATTTGCCGCAGACCCTCGCCCCTGACACAGGATGTCTCGCTCTCGCGCGAACCTGACAATGTCATAGACCGTTAAAAAATATGCCTCATAGTGAAGGTCCCGAATCAATGCCAGTTCGTGGCGGATCATCCGGCGAATCTTTTCCGGTACACCATCGGGATATCGCTGCGACGCACCCCGCCACGTGAGATTACTCAAGTGGTCACCAGGCTCCAGGCCCGCAGGGACAAGCTCCTCCGGATATTCATAACGCAGTTGATCCAGCGAGAAGGTACATCGCGAAGCAATTTCCACCGTTCGATCGACCAATTCCCGGTTTCCACCCATGACGTCAAGTATCTCATGGCCGGATTTCAGGTGACGCTCGCCGTTCGGGAACAACTCATGCCCCAGTGATTGCAGGGCACCCCCACAGCGAATCGCCGTCACCACGTCCTGCAGAGCTCTCCGCCGAGGATCATGAAAATGAACGTCATTGGCTGCAGCCAGCGGAATGCGAAGAGTCCGGCAGGACTTCTGCCAGTCGTGCAGTCGCTGGGCATCATTCACACTTCTATGCAATTCGGCGAGGGCGTAGCATCGGTCTCCAAAAATCTCCCTCAGCCGCCCAGGTAATGCCTCCCCTACCTCAATGTGCTGTCCCGGCGAATACTTTCGCTGATATCGCAATTGCGATTCCTGATTCAGTGGTACGCAGCACAAAAGACCGGCCGAGAAGTCTCCGATGTCCGCCATCAGGATGCGGCACTCTCCTTTGGCCGCCCGCCGACGCCCCAGGGTGATCAGGGATGACAAGCGTCCGTATCCTTCACGATTCATCGCCAGCAAAACCAACGCCGGACCATCAACCGGAACGATCTCCGCCCCCACCAGCAACTTCAGCCCCGCCTCCTTCGCAGCGACATGGGCCCGTACAACTCCTGCGAGCGAGTTTCGATCTGTGACTGCAAGTGCCGCATGCCCAAGGCTCACCGCTTGTGCTACCAACTCGTCTGCGTGCGACGCACCTTCCAGAAATGAATAATTGGTCTTGCAGTGCAATTCCGCATAAGGCAACGCTGCTGATGCGGCTTCCACATCAGCACCCCCAGCGACAGGCTGCGTTCCTTCGCAGAAATCCGCCCCCGTCACTCGCTGTCGACGCCTCGCTGGAGGAGGATCAGGCATGGTCGAACATCTCTCCTCAATAAAAAACGCAGTGCAACGATTACCTATCTATGTTAGCAATCCCGTCAGCAAACGACCACAACTAAATAAAGGTGCCATGCACCTTGACAAAGGAAAATCACCCGCTAAGATCTCCCCACCCTTGCTTCGGGGCCTCTGCCATGCCACGCGTTAACCGTCGAGAAATCCTGGCTGATTCAGAAATTCAGGTCTTTCATGTGGTCAACCGGTGTGTTCGCCGGACAAACCTGTGCGGCCGGGATCCGCTGTCGAAAAAAGATTATTCACATCGCAGAGAGTGGGTGCGTCAGCGGCTTGAGTTTCTGGCGGGGGTCTTTGCCGTGGAAATTCTCAGCTATGCCGTGATGAGCAATCATCTGCACGTCATCGTGCGGACGCGGCCGGATGTTGCTGTTCCGTGGTCTGATGAGGATGTGGCCAGACGCTGGTGGAATCTGTTTCCAAAGCGAAAAAACAAGAACCAGACTCCGGCGGAACCCAGCGACGAGGACTTGGCAAAAATCACCAGTAGTCCGAATGGAGTTCGGGAAAAACGGCGGCGGCTGTCGAATCTGTCGTGGTTCATGAAATGTCTTTGTGAACCGATCGCCAAGCGGGCAAATCAGGAAGA
>CAIQIE010000252.1 GCA_903871805.1 uncultured Planctomycetaceae bacterium
AACTCACAGCCAAAGCATTTACGGACCATCACCTATGGATAACTTCGGTTTCACTCCGCGAACCGAAAATCAATCATTTCCTGTGTCGCCGCTCCGCAAATCCATTTCAAACACCCCATTTTCGTGGGTAATGACAAGGGCTTGAGCCCTTGTCAATGTCAGAACTATGGTCAAACCCCAGCGGGGCGGCAGGGGGCCGCGCAGTAGTACGGTGGCCCCAAAAACGGACCAGTGTCTAAGATAGAATCCGGGGTAGAGGAGGGGGGATCAGGAATGGGACGGTCTCGATAAGTGCATACTGCGGCGTTCAAAGCGAAGCTGGGATTAATTGTATTGAAGGTGTTTGAGAAGGTGAGCCAGCTGGCCTCGCGGCACAATGTTCACTCAACGCAAATTCTTCAATGAAAGCTTCAGTGCCCTGATCTGAAAATTTCGAGCACGACACGAATAAATCCTGTGCGTGCGATATATTACCCGTCACCGGAACTGGTTCCGCTGTTGCGCGGGCTGCTGGACTCCGGCAATTCATCATCAGAATTCGGAGTCACAAAAACATGCTGGCTGGAAGCATTGGTACTCGAATTTCGTGGTCGCTCATCGCACTGTCGCTTGCGTTGCTGGGAAATGCAGCCCTGGCAGTGGACGAACCTGTGAGCGGCACACCATCGCGTGCTCTGCCCCGAAGTTCTCCTGAGTCACAGGGCATCTCGTCGGTAAAGGTCCGTGAGTTTGTCGAAGCGGTGAACCAAAACGTAAACACCATGCACAGTTTCATGTTGGTCCGGCATGGGCACGTCGTGGCAGAAGGCTGGTGGAATCCGGAATCCGCGGAGCAGCCGCATATCCTCTGGTCGCTCAGCAAAAGCTTCACGTCCACCGCAGTCGGATTGGCCGTCGCTGAAGGAAAGCTGAGTGTCGACGATCCGGTGTTGAAGTTCTTTCCGGACGATGCTCCTGCCCAGCCATCAGAGAACCTGAAGGCCATGCGAGTCCGCGATCTGCTGACCATGTCCACTGGTCATGGGGTGGAGCCGAAGCTCGGGAAAGATGATGACTGGACGAAAAAATTCCTCGCGGAACCCGTTGCCCACAAGCCGGGTTCAACGTTTCTCTACAACACTCCTGCAACGTACATGCAGTCAGCGATTGTCCATAAAGTCACAGGCCAGACGGTGCTCGACTATCTGACTCCGCGCCTGTTCGAACCTCTCGGGATCGAGAAGCCAAAGTGGGAGACAAGTCCGCAGGGCATCTCGATTGGCGGCTACGGGCTGTATCTTCGCACAGAAGACATTGCCAAATTCGGGCAGTTGTACCTGCAAAAGGGAAAGTGGGACGGCCGGCAGCTCGTTCCCTCCGAGTGGATCGCGGCTGCCACAAGCCGGCAGGTGGAAAACGACAAGGCGCCCAGCGGAGGGAATCCGGACTGGCGCCAGGGTTACGGATTCCAGTTCTGGCAGTGTCGCCATGGAGCCTATCGCGGCGATGGCAGGGACGGACAGTTCTGCATCGTACTGCCGAAACAGGACGCAGTGATCGCCATCACCGCAAAAACGGGCAACATGCAGCGGCAGCTTGACCTGGTCTGGGAACACCTGCTGCCGGCGTTTCAGGATCAGATTCTTCCGGAAAGCGAAGCAGAACTCACAAAGCTCAGGGAAACACTCGCGGGCCTCAGGGTTAAGGTCAGCAACTGAACTGTCAGCGAAAACGGATTCGGAACGCTGATCAGAAATGCAGCGGCGGCAGAGCATGTTCCCGCGGATCAGACGGCCTGCTCTGTCGTCTCTGTCTGCGACCGGTTTTCCGAACCCCTGGCACCGGCGTGTCGGAGATGAATTGACACTGCTTGTCCTCTGGTCCGTCAGACTGACCGCGGGCGTGTGCGGCCAGCTTCTGTTCTGCCATGAACGTAGTTGGCATCATCATCTGTTAACGATGTACTCGATAAATCGAGATCTATCACCCCGTGGCCGTCGACCTGTTGCCTTTGTCAACGCCTGTTCCTTTCACTGCCTGATCCGCTCGCCCAGGAGTGGGCGTGAAGCAGCCCACTGCAACAAGAAACAACAGGCCTACCAAATCCTGCTTCCTGCATCACCCCGGTGCTGAAGTCTTCTTCGAACCCTGGGCACCCGTGAGGGCACTCCGGTTTTCAAGACCGGT
>CAIQIE010000253.1 GCA_903871805.1 uncultured Planctomycetaceae bacterium
CTGACAGATTTTCGAACACGTGCGCGACCCGTCATATCGTGGATTCTGAACTGGACGGACGGATTGGCGCTCCATTGAATTTCCAGCATCCCGTAATGAAAATCCATGCACGCATCGCCGATGCGGTTCTGGTTGGGTTCTACATTTTCCCAGTCACGATTCAGGCCGCTGGCTGTCAGATCGTACAGGGGATAACAGTTTGGCGTTCGCAAAGCGGACAGTTCTCCCCAGTGCACGTCGCCGGAAATAAAGACCACGCCGTTGGCGCGTGTTTCCCGGATCAGATCGACCATGCGGATCAGTTCCTGCGGGAAGTTGGTCCACGATTCCCAGCCGTTGTATTCATGCCCAAACTGAATACTGCTGCCAATAATTCTCAGGTCCGCTGGCTCCTGCAGACGCTGTTTCAGCCATTCCCACTGCGTTTCGCCCAGCAGCGTCTTTTCCGGATTCGTATCCGGAAGATAATCATTCTTCCATGATCCGAACGGGGCTTTGAGCGGCGGATCGCGAAATGTGCGAGTGTCCAGCAGAATCAGTTGCAGTGACCTGCCAGCGTTGTTGTCTTCAAATCGATAGCTGGTATAGATGCCTTCGTGGGCCCGTCGAGGACTGTCCGGCGGCTCATTCCAGAACTTCAGGAAGATCTCTTTGGATTCCTGCTTGAAGGGGAATTCCTTCCCGGCGTCGTTTTCGCCAAAGTCGTGGTCATCCCATGTGGCGATTGTGGGCACTGCAGTTCTCAGGGCCACAAATTCTTTGCGTCGTCCCAGTTTGGCATATTTCTCTGCCAGCAACTGCATATCCCGAGTGTCACCGTAAATGTTGTCGCCCAGATAGACAAACAGTTCTGGTTCCCATTCCAGGACTGTCCGCAGAATTGGCTGGGGATCATCCTGATTGGCACATGACCCAAACGCAATTCGGGAAATCAGTGGATTAACCTGAGGCGCAGCGATCGGGGGTTGCCGTGGTTCCTGTCCCGCGAGGGGACTGAGTTCCTGCAGCAGACACAGGCAGACAATCAGGACGATTCGTGGCATCACATTCACTTGATCAGCAGGTATGGAGGGAAGGAAAAAGCATCGCCGAAATTTCGGTCGTCGTTTGTTTGCGGTAACCCTTTGCCGTCGGAATTTGGAACAGGACTGCTCCGGCATTCGATAACGTTGGGAAGCGTCTTTATTCCGCAGCGGACCGCAGCATCCGGATGGATTCTTCGACCAGCAGTTCGCCGCCACCGTGAGCAATTGTGCTGTTGGTGGGTTCATAACCGCCACCAGCAAATGCCGCACGCGTCGGGACATAGTAGGTCTCCACGGAATTACTCAGTTCAATCACCATAGTGTGACGGTAGGGCGAAGCGCGTTTGATGGCCAGTCCCAGTTCCACGAAGACTTCGCCCGGCAGGCAGACAATCGCCAGATCGTCGCCGATGCAGATGGCGTTAATCTCAACAGGCATTGTGGCACCCACACCAATCAGGCAATGTGTCGTTCTTCGTGCCAGATGAGCGTCTTCGTCTTTTGCCAGTCGCGGATTGTTTCTCATCTGGTCAATCATCAGCGTTTTGTGGGCCGTGACATGGTCAGAAAAATC
>CAIQIE010000254.1 GCA_903871805.1 uncultured Planctomycetaceae bacterium
GATTACGAGCACGAGCACCGCGATGCTGAGCACGAGCACGAAGAAGAGCCAGAACAAAGCGATGCAGAAGAACGCCTCGGCCTCGATGATCACAATCCTTCTGGAATTCAAGGGCAAATGTCGTGCTCGTGCTCGTGCTCGTGCTCGTAAAAAGTGCACAGGGGCCACGCACCTTGGCGATGTCTTGGCAGCCGTCGAACTCTGACGATCGCGTTGGTTCATGCTGCGGGGTTTGTCGCCCTGTTTTACGGATTCTGGACAGGGCTGGCTGACGAATGGGGTTGGTCGGAATTCCCTGGAATCGTGGCTGTTTTGGGACTGATTGCGGTGATCACGACATCCCTGTTTATGGCGGGTGAAGCACGACAACCGGGGAATCAGAAATTGTGACGCATTGTGGGTAAGGAGGGTACTCCAGAAGCACAATCGTCCTGGTTGAAAGTATAGCTGGTGATGTCAATCGGCGTCTGTTCGCCGCGTCACAGCGGCGGTCTGGAAAACGCCCCCCTTGCCGCGCTGTCTGGCTGAAGACGGAAGCGGGCACCCAGGAAGAGACCGTTCACGGCTCGGTTACGTCTCACATCCAGACAGCCGTGCGATCGCTCAATTTCCTTTCCCACAGAATCACTTGAGAAAAATCAATATTTATCGACTCTTTTCATTGGCCTGCAGGTTAACCGGGGACAGAATTGGTGCTCAGAGAAAATTTCTGTCCCGGTAGAACCACGGGTGATCGCGATGAAAAACGCATTCAGTCTGCTGTACATCCTTGCCCTGGTATCACTTAGCCCGGTCCAGGCTGACGACTTTTCATTTTCTCACGAGAACGTCCTGGGGACATCCCTGGAGCTGACGCTGACCTGCGAAGACCCGGAAACGGCGAAGCAGGCCGAGCAGCAGATTCTGACCGAAATTGATCGACTGAGTGAAATCTTCAGTCATTATTCGGCAACCAGCGAGCTGTCAAGGTTTTGCAAACTTCCTGTTGGATCTGTCACCTCGATTTCTCCCGAGTTGTCGCGACTGCTTTGTCGCTGCGAAGAATGGACTCGTGTTTCCCACGGGGCCTTTAATCCGTCCGTGGAAGTGATGTCGCAGCAATGGAAACAGGCGGCACGGACGGGAACTGCACCGGCGGCAAACGAATTGGCGAACCTTGTCAAACGGGCAGCACAGCGGCAGTGGCAGGTTCAGGTAGAATCCCATCGGGCGACCCGGCTTTCCACAGAACCGCTCAGCCTGAATGCTATTGCCAAAGGTACCATTCTGGATCTTGCCACGTTGCGTGTGCAGCAGCAGTTTTCTGACATTCACGCCATGATGATCAACATCGGGGGTGACATTCTGGTGGTGGGAGACCACGATCACCGTGTGGTGATCCCGAATCCTGACCGGGATACGGTCAATGCGGCACCGCTGATTGAACTCAACCTGCGAAATCAGGCTATCGCCACCAGTGGATCCTCCGAGCGATTCCTCCGCATCGGCCCAAAGAAGTACTCGCATATTATTGATCCTCGAAGTGGAATTCCCTGTGAGCAGATCGCCAGTGCCTCCGTGATTGCCAGTGACGCGGAGACAGCCGACGTGCTGGCGACGATCTGCTGTGTGCTGCCCCCGCAGGATTCGATCGCGCTGATAGAATCCCTGCCGTTTACAGCGTGTTGTCTGGTGACGTCCTCTGGTTCCCTGCTGGTTTCCGGCGGCTGGCCTGTGGAAGTAAATCAGGAGCCGGCAGCCAAAGCGGAGAAAGAAGCCACTCGCAAAGGCCCCTCGACGCCTCATGATTTTCTGGTGGAATTTGAAATTGCAAAACCCGAACAGGGCGGGCGATACCGACGGCCCTATGTCGCGGTGTGGGTCGAAGACAACGATGGCTTTCCCGTCAAAACACTCAGCCTGTTTCTGATGTCAGACAATCCCGGTCCCCGTTGGCATCGGGATCTAAGACGCTGGTATTCCAGTGACCAGGTGCGACAACTGGTGGATGAGACAAAGCTGATTGGAACAATTTCCAAACCCAGCCGAAATCCCGGCAAGTACAAAGTTTCCTGGGATGGGACTGACGATCTGGGGCAGCTGCTGAAAGACGGCACCTACACCCTCTACATAGAAGCGGCGCGGGAGCATGGAACCTACCAACTGATGAAGCAGCCCCTTGAACTGGGAAAAGAGGATTACAAGCACACATTAAAAGGCAATGTGGAGATTGGCAGTGCGTCAGTGACTTACCATAGAAAGTAAGGTCCCATGACCGAATCTCCATTGTCACAGCCCGGGAATTCATCCGCCGCTGCGGGTAACGTCACAAAAAAGCCGGTTCATCGCTGGCTTGCCAAATGGTTTCGGTGGCTGCACATCTATCTGTCGCTGCTATCGTTCGGTGCGATTCTGTTTTTCAGTATCACCGGTCTGACGCTGAATCATCCGGACTGGTTTTTTCAGGAAACCACGACCACAGCGGATGGCATTCTGGAGCAGACGTGGCTGAATGGCACTCAGCCGGCACCTGAAGATTGGGATGAAACAGACTTTGGCCATCAGATTGATAAATTATCGGTTGTAGAAACCCTGCGAGCCCGGCATTCGCTGTCGGGGCGAATGTCCGAATTTCTGGCGTTTCAGGATGAGTGTGAAGTGACCTTTCAGGGCCCAGGATACGCCGCCACAGCCCGGATCGCGCGAAGTAACGGTCACTACACGCTGACCAGCACCAGCAACGATCTGGTTTCCGTGATGAACGATCTGCACAAGGGGCGTCACACAGGTGGGGCATGGTCATTGTTGATTGACATCTCCGCCATCGCCTCCGGTCTTGTCGCCATGAGCGGCCTGATCCTTGTGTTTTACCTGAAGCTGAATCGAACCCTGCGACTGGCCCTGACAGGTCTGGGAATCGCCGCCCTGTTCTGGCTGATGCGCATCGCCATGCAATAACTTGGGCGCGTGAAACCGCATTTCCGCCAGCCAGTCGCAGGCGCGACTGTCCGCGGTTGCAAACCCTCAAACGCTGCCCCGCTTCGCATGGGTGCCTGCAAACGCTCCGGGATTGAACACTCCGATCCACGTGCCCCGATGCTGGCGCAGGGCTTGTCTCGGGCGATTGCCTCAAAGTACTCCACTCCAAAAAACGTGGAATTTCACTAACATTTGATGCCCAGGTGCCATGCACCACGGCGCACCGTTCAGAACGCCCGAGCGAGCATCCTCATGGCGTCGATTACGAGCACGAGCACCGCGATGCTGAGCACGAGCACGAAGAGGAGCCAGAGCAAAGCGATGCAGAAGAACGCCTCGGCCTCGATGATCACAAACCTTCTGGAATTCAAGGGCAAATGTCGTGCTCGTGCTCGTGCTGCCCAGGTGCCATGCACCACGGCGCACCGTTCAGAACGCCCGAGCGAGCATCCCCATGGCGTCGATTACGAGCACGAGCACCGCGATGCTGAGCACGAGCACGAAGAAGAGCCAGAGCAAAGCATCACAATGCCCAACACCATTTGATGCCCAGGTGCCAGGCACCACGGCGCACCGTTCAGAACGCCCGAGCGAGCATCCTCATGGCGTCGATTACGAGCACGAGCACCGCGATGCTGAGCACGAGCACGAAGAAGAGCCAGAGCAAAGCATCACAATGCCCAACACCATTTGATGCCCAGGTGCCAGGCACCACGTTGCCGGACTTCGTACTACGGAGCCTGTGTTTTTGACTGTTGCGGGAAACTGGAAGGTTGCCTGCAACTTGTGCCACAGGCGTTGAGAATTCCCGGCAGGGGGTGAGCGGGGGCGTCTTCATCGGCGGAGCGTTGTTGGCACCCGGTTGGTTCTGTTATGATGGCAGGCGAGAGACAGGTGCATAAAGCATCCGAGAATGCTCGGTTCAACCAGGTTTGGTGGATCGCGACTATGTCACGAGCAGGATTTCTGACGGCTGCGCAGCGCGATCGACCATAGAAAAACTGCCATCTGTCTTTATTTTTTTGCTCAGAGATACTGAAAGTCTGGAACAACCAATGAGACCTCCGGAAATCCGGGAGATGGGGCCGCAACCGCTTGCGGAGATGATGGCCGCACTGAATCTGAAGCCGCACGACCTTGTCGAGGCATCTCCGGAGCAACTAACTCACAAGATGATCACGCGGGCGATGAAGGGCCGTTGGCTGACCCGAAATACGCAGGGACTGGTCCTGAGGGCATTCTCTCACGCCACCGGAAAAACTCCGACGTTATCAGAACTGTTTACCTACTGAGATTCTGGCAGTGGGAAACGATTGGGGCGGGCGGGAACGCGGAATCGTTTCTGCAGACGTTGATCGGCGTCGAGGCGACATCAGACACCTGCCCTTCCCTTTCGGGTTTGTGCTCTGGATGATGTCTTTTCTTTAAAACAGTCAGCCGGAATCAGATTTCGGGCGCACACGGATCGCACTACGAGTAACAAATTCGGCGTCCTGGCCTGTCGCGATCGGCCCATTTTGGAACGAAATGTACCGGAACTATGGAATCATTTTCGTGTCGACATTTTGAGGCCTTGACCTGTCGATCGTGTTCGTATCTGGATCAGACAGCGGAAGCGGTGATCTCCGGAAAGCAGTCGCATCTGCAGAGTTTATTTCCGGACGTTACGTTGCAGCCTGCAGTCGTCTGTGAAGCGCCTTACGGAAGCAGGATCAGGGCGCGTCTGGCCGTCGCGGGTACTTTTGAAAACCCTGTGTTTGGTTTTTTCAACGACCTTCAGCAGGTGGTTCCGGTGGCAGATTGCCCGCTGCATCACCCTTTAATCACGGGCGCGATTGGGTCGGTGTTTCAGTTTGTGGGTTCGGCGAAGCTGACGCCCTATTCTCCGGAGCGGAACGCTGGCGAATTAAAGTTTCTGGTTCTTACGGCATCACCATCGCATGATCAGTTAATGATTCAGTGGGTCCTGCGATCGCGGGAAGCGGTGGATCGGATTCGCAGTGTGTGGCGAAAGTTATCGGCAGCGGAACGTGGGCCATTGAGCGTGATGAGTATTGGGATTCAGGCTCAGCGGAGTTCCCGGATTTACGGCGAGGAAGATATTCTGATTTCGGAAACGCGGCGGTTACCGATTCAATTTGGACCGGTGATTTTGGGTCTGGGTTCTGGCAGCTTTGTGCAGACGAATCATGAAATCGCCTCGAAGCTTTATCTGGCTGCGGAACAGCGACTGACTGGTGGTCGGCCGGGGCGAGTTCTGGACCTGTACTGTGGCACTGGGGCATTTTCGCTGCTGGCCGGAAAATGTGGTCATGACGTGCTGGGGATTGACATTACCGAGGAATCGATAGCCAGTGCCATAGATGCCGCCGAATCACAGCGCATCACCGCTCGATTTGCCTGTCGGTCTCTTCAGGCATTTCAGGCAGCGGAACTGGCGGGCCAGGCATTCGACACAGTTATCTGTAATCCACCGCGGCGAGGCCTGGACGACGCCATGAGGACACTGATTAAGAGTATTCAACCGAGGCGAATTTTGTATTCCAGCTGCAATCCGGAGACGCTTCGACGCGATCTGGAACCTCTGAAGGAAACAATGGAAATTCGGTTTCTGCAGCTTTTCGACATGTTTCCCATGAATCGTCAGTATGAGGTACTGTGTGAACTGGTTCGCCGCGGGGACTCAACTATTTTCTGATCCGCATTGAAGAACCGGGGCTGTCGATTTGCGAAACGGGGCGGGAAAACAGAAAATTACAGTGGGCAGCAGCGACGGCAAAGTTGCTATCCAGCAGAAGCGGGTATCGGTCAGCAAACAGCTTTATTTTTCCCGATAAGTCATGAGTGTCAGTTATGCAGTATCACGCGTATGTCGAGCGATTTATCAATCTTCTGGATCCGATGGGCAATCAGATCTTCAACATGACCGTTGAGGAGGCGACGGAGCGACTGGGGACGGGCGGCCCATGCCGTGTCAGGGAGATTGATGGTCAGTTTGCGTTGGTGCACAGAACTGGGCATATTATCCGGATGGCGCGATCGATTGGTCGCCCCATGCGTTATTTTCTGGCGAAGCAGATTGATGGCCCGTGTCTGATTGTGGCGGAGCGAATTGATCAGATTGCCGAGTGGCTTCGCAACGAGGGACTGAGTGATCAGTTTCATCCTTCGTATACGCGAATGGTGCCAGCTCATTACATTCAGGAACTGGCCCTGATTGGGTGTCCGGACCCCAGTCCTGCCAACACGCGATTTTTCACTCCGGAGAGAAATCGGCTGAGCAATGATCGGGACGAGATAGGGCGGCAGTACATTGGAGCGATGCAGCAGGAGATTTCCCGCTGGCTGGACAGCATTCCAGCGGAAGCGCCCATTGGAGTGATGTTCAGTGGCGGGATTGACAGCGGGGCCGTGTTTCTTGCCACTTATGACGCAATGCTGAAGCGAGGGCAATCGCCGGCACGGCTGAAGGCTTTCACATTATCTCTGGATTCCCGTGGTCGTGACGCAGCGCAGGCCGAAGAATTTCTGGGAAATCTTGACCTGGGCATGTTTCTGGAAGTGATTGATGTACCGCAGTCGGCGGTTGACTATCGCGAAGCGGTGCGGGTCATTGAAGATTACAAACCGCTGGACGTGCAGGCCGCGGCGATGGGCCTTGCATTATGTCGCGGGATTCGGCAGCGATATGCTGACTGGGTTTACCTGCTGGATGGCGACGGTGGCGACGAGAACCTGAAGGACTATCCGATAGAGGAAAACAGCGAACTGACCATACGCAGTGTGCTGAACAATCCTCTGTTATATCATGAAGGCTGGGGGGTTCAGGCGGTCAAGCATTCACTGACCTACAGCGGGGGGCAAAGTCGTGGTCATGTGCGAACGTGGGCACCTGCCGCGGCGACGGGATTTCGGGGGTTCAGCCCCTTTGCCTTGCCGAATGTGATTGAAGTTTCTGAGGGGATCCCGTTTATCGAAATGACGGACTGGGATCACGGAAGACTGTATGAGCTGAAAGGCGACATTGTTCGTCGTGGGATTGAGCAGATCACGGGGTTGACGATGCCGATTTATGAAAAGCGGCGGATGCAGCATGGAGCTACAGAGGACCAGACCTTTTTGCAGTTGTTTCCGGTGGGAGAAAAAGCCTACCGTCGGGCATTTGCGGAATTATACGCCCCCTGAAATTCCCGGACTCACCAAAGTCGTCCTCAGCCAATACTTTTTGTGTGCCTGCCGACTATAGTTTGCAGTGAACGTGGTGGAATATTTCCCGGAATTTCCGGAACTTTTGATTGAGCGAGAGCTGCAACGTGCCGCTTCAGACGATTCAGCAGGCGATACAGGCAATCCAGTCTGGCGGGCTGGTGATTGTGGTGGATGACGAAGACCGTGAGAACGAGGGCGACTTCGTTTGTGCGGCCGAGTGTATCACACCGGACCAGGTCGACTTCATGCTTCGCGTGGGCCGGGGAACCTTATGTGTCCCGGTAACGGCAGAAGAAGCCAGTCGTCTGAAGTTGCGTCCGGTGGTTGAGGAATCCAGCAATAATACTCCGAACAAAACTGCGTTTCTAAGAGCAGTGGACCACGTGACCGCGGGCACGGGCGTGAGTGCCGAGAACCGTGCAAGAACCATTCGGGCTCTGGCAAATTCGCAGAGTGTTGCCGAGGATTTTCTTCAGCCGGGTCACGTCAATCCATTACTTTCAATGGAAGGCGGGGTTCTTCGCAGAGCCGGACATACGGAGGCGACGATCGACCTGATGCGACTGGCTGGTCGGCGTCCGGCCGGGGCATTGATCGAAATCTGCAGTCAGCGAACGCACGGAATGGCGGACTACCTGGAACTTCAGGAGCTTTCCCAGCAGTACTCGATCCCGATGATTTCGATCGAAGAGTTGATTCGATACCGCAGGATTCGGGAGCATCTTGTCACCCGCATTGTTTCGGTACCCCTACCGACGGCTGAGTTTGGTACCCCGACTGTCATTGGTTACCAGGTTGCTCATGAGAACCAGGAACCACTGGCTCTGGTCTGGGGGGATCTGACAAGTGTCGATGCACCGCTGGTTCGGATGCATTCCAGCTGCTTCACCGGAGACGTTCTGGATTCTTTGCGCTGTGACTGTGGTGATCAGTTGCGAATGGCGATGTCCATGATTCAGGCCGAGGGGACTGGGGCGGTGGTTTACCTGCCTCAGGAGGGGCGTGGAATCGGGTTACTGGCCAAACTGCGTGCTTATCAGCTTCAGGATGAGGGACTGGACACCGTGGAAGCCAACCACAGGCTGGGGTTCAAAGCCGACATGCGGGATTACATGGTTGGACTTCAGATTCTTAAAGAACTGGGGCTTAGTCGAGTCCGTTTGCTCACCAACAATCCGAAGAAGACTGATGCTTTCGTTTATACGGGAGTGGACCTGACGGTCGTGGAGCAGGTTCCGATCGTAGCTCCGCCGCATGCCTGTCGAACAAATTATATGGCGACAAAGAGAGATAAAATGGGGCATCTTTTGCCGGAAGATGTCGTGCGGCCCCCAGAGTCGAAAAATGACTGAACCGGGAAAGAGCAGCGATCAACCAGGTCGCCAGTCGCCTGTCCTGCCGTCGCCTGTCCTGCCG
This sequence comes from uncultured Planctomycetaceae bacterium, assembly GCA_903871805.1. Classification (GTDB taxonomy): domain Bacteria; phylum Planctomycetota; class Planctomycetia; order Planctomycetales; family Planctomycetaceae; genus SXXK01. The sequence goes on from CAIQIE010000254.1 coordinate 8,584, forward strand.
TCGCCTGTCCTGCCGTCGCCTGGTGAGGCCTTCGCAGTCTGGATGCGCATCTCATTACTGAGTTTTGGTGGCCCAGCTGCCCAGATCGCGGTCATGCATCAGATTATAGTCGAAGAGAAACGCTGGCTGGACGAAAAGCGATTTCTGAACGCGCTGAATTTCTGCATGTTTCTTCCAGGCCCGGAAGCCCAGCAACTAGCCACGTGTCTGGGCTGGCTGATGCATGGAATTCGTGGCGGGCTGATGGCAGGATTGCTGTTCATCCTGCCGGGATTTCTTTCGATACTTCTGCTGAGTTACCTGTATGTGGCCATGCGGGGAGTGGACGCCTTTGATGGATTGCTGTTTGGATTAAAATGCGCGGTGCTCGCCATCGTCGCACAATCGATCAGGCGTCTTTCCAGACGCGTCCTGAAGAATCGATGGCTGATCGGCACTGCATTGGCAGCATTTCTGCTGCTGTGGATCCATGCCCTGAGTTTTCCGTATGTGATTGGACTGGCGGTACTGGCTGGGCTGATTGGGCATCGATGGTGGCCGCATGTACTGGGCGGTGGTCTTCATGGTGAACCTGAAAGTGCACCGGCGATCGCATGGGAAGCACGAGTTTCGGATCGCGGTCTTTCGCGAACGCTGATGGTCTGTCTTGTCTGTTTGACGCTGTGGTTTGCGCCTATTCTGGTGTTGATCAGGACCACGGGAGCGGACAGTGTCTGGGTAAAGTCGTCGTTGTTCTTCAGTAAAGCCGCGGTGGTAACATTTGGCGGTGCCTATTCTGTGCTGAGTTATGTGGACCAGAAGGCCGTGGATGAATACCAGTGGATTACGCGGCAGGAGATGCTGGACGGGCTGGGAATGGCCGAAACAACACCGGGGCCGTTAATTATGGTTGTGCAGTTTGTCGGCTTTCTTGCGGCTGCGCGTCACAGCACTGGATTGTCGCCGTGGGTTGCGGGAACACTGGGGGCGATTTTAACCACATGGGTCACCTTTGTGCCCTGTTTTTTCTGGGTTTTCCTGTGTGCACCGTGGCTGGAACAGTTACTGCGCAAGCGGTGGCTCAACAGTGCCCTGACCTCGGTTTCCGCGGCTGTTATTGGCGTGATAGGAACCCTGGGAATCAGCCTTGCCACATCGACGCTGTTTCATGCCCGGCAAAGTTTTTTTTGGGGGCCCTGCGAGATTCAGATTCCGGAATGGAGTACTGTTAGCTTTGACGCGGTAGCGATTACGGTACTCGCCATGGGGCTTACGTTTGCCTTTCGACAGGGTCTCGCTGTAACCTTGGCGACATGCGTGACCGTGGGGCTGGTTTTGCGATTTTTCCAGTGATCGGAAACTGTTAGACGTGTTGCGATATGGAACAACGTTTGGCGGAATTGCAATTGGAAACAAACATAGCAGCTTGTTGGAAAACTCCGGTTGGTTGTGTCAGCCCCAGGCACGTCATTCCCGCGCAGGCGGGAATCCAGTGATTATTTAAAACACCGACCATGGAACCGCACCTGTGCGGGGATGACTATCGATTTTCAACGGGCTGTCATGCTTCTCAAATCGCAGTTCCATGGAATTCAGGAGTACGTACCGTGAAGAGTCGACGGACCTGTCTTTATCGCATCTGCGGGCTGGCAGCGATTGCCATTTTTCTGCCTGTGGCAACCGTTCATGGCATGGAGGTACCCGGATTGATTTCACGGGATTTTCTTTACGAAAAGGCCTCGTTCCCGGAATGCCATGCCTCGACAATTGCAGAAACACCGGAGGGGCTGATTGCGGCCTGGTTTGGGGGTACTGAAGAGAAACATCCGGATGTTGGCATCTGGATCTCGCACTTCCGCAACAAGCAGTGGTCAGCACCGGAAGAGGTTGCCACGGGAGTGCAGTATGTCCGGACGGACGGTAGTGTGTATCGACATCCAACCTGGAATCCGGTCCTGTTTCAGTATCCGGAAGGACCATTGGTATTGTATTGGAAGTGTGGCCCGGATCCGGCGTCCTGGTGGGGAATGATGTCGATGTCTGGTGATCATGGAAAAACGTGGACTCCGCCCTGCCGTCTTCCTGAGCATATCGATGGCCCGGTCAGAAACAAGCCCGTGCTGCTTCGTGACGGAACGCTGCTTTGTGGCAGCAGTACGGAATCTGATGGGTGGCGGGTGCATTTTGAGCGAACAGCAGATTTCGGTCGTACATGGCAGCGCACTGCGGCCATCCATGATGGCAAAGCCATTGGAGCGATTCAGCCAACACTGCTGACTCACCCTGACGGTACCATTCAGGCGCTCTGTCGCAACCAGAACGGCAGTGGGCAGATTCTGTCGACAAGCTCGGGCGACGGTGGGCTGACGTGGACGGAACTGGAGCCCACTGTGCTGCCCAACCCCAACAGCGGTATTGACGCAGTGACGCTGAAATCCGGTAGTCACCTGCTTGTTTACAATCACACGTGGCGTGGCAAGGGGACGCCACAGGGGCGAGAAATGATCAATCTTGCCAGCAGCGAAGATGGCCAGACATGGAAGGCCGCTTTGACTCTGGAGCACGAGGCGAAGTCTGAGTTTTCCTATCCGGCCATTATTCAGACAGCGGACGGGCTTGTGCACATCACCTACACGTGGAAGCGACAGCGAATTGTTCACGCGGTTGTGGACCCACAGAAACTGTCTGCGAAAGACATCGTGGATGGTCAATGGCCGGAAGACGTTCCTGCCGTCAGGTGAGTCACGATGTCGCTCCGACCATGGAGTTTTCTTCGCCCTTGAAGCAGGATGCCGTAAGTTTCATGTCAGCGTCTGTATTCCCGATCCCTGAACTTAGAACTCGCCGCAGAATCACGGGGATGTCTGCCGTTTTGCTTCCCTTTTTGACTCATGCGGAAGTCGATTGGAGCAGTTTTGAGCAGCATGTTGAGCGAACGGTGCAGGCGGGTCTGACGCCGGCCGTCAACATGGACACGGGGTACATAAACCTGTTGGACGCCAGCACCCGAACAGAAGTGCTGCGTCGCACACAGTCCGTCGTGTCTGGACAGGCATTCGTTGCGGGAGCATTTGCAGGTGACACGCCGGGAAGTGTCTTTGACGTTTCCCGGTATGCGACTCAGATGGAAGAAATTCAGCATTACGGGGGAACGCCCGTGATTTTCCAGTCATTCGGACTAACCCGGCAGGCGGACGACGACATTGTCAGCAGTTACCAGAGGCTTGCGGACTATACTGATCGTTTTATTGGCTTTGAACTGGGAAAGATGTTCGCGCCTTTCGGACAGATTTACAGTGAGCACGTTTACCGGGGTCTGATGAAAATTCCTCAGTGCCTGGGGGCCAAGCATTCTTCGCTTGAACGAAGTCTGGAATGGCAGAGGCTTGCATGGCGTGACGAACAGCGGCCGGAGTTTCTGGTGCTGACGGGCAACGACCTCGCCATTGATATGGTGGCCTGGGGAAGCGACTACCTGCTGGGGCTCAGCAGTTTTGCACCAGACCTGTTTGCGAAGCGAGACCGATTCTGGATGACCGGGGACTCGGACTTTTACCAATTGAACGACGTGTTGCAGTATCTGGGCTTCTTTGCTTTTAGAAGTCCGGTCCCGGCCTACAAGCATTCAGCGGCCATGTTTCTGGCGCGCAGGAATTGGATTCGCACATCGCTGACACATTCCGCCAGTCCGACGCGGCCGGACAGTGACGGACCGATCCTGGACGACATACTGCGTCAGTTACAGCGATGGATTTGATGTATGGCGAGTGATACTGCGGGAAGGGGCTGGCCCAGCGAACAGGTGAGAACAGCCCTCACGATCCCGAAAACGACCTCCGTGTCAGGATGACGAAATTTCAGTGAATTCACCGGCACGAGCCGGAGTCACGCGAAAAAGCTCGCGTTAGGTGGTAAAGAAGACAATAATCTGAGAAAATTCCGGGACTCTCTGGCGGACAACACGTGCATAGACTGATTATTGGCCGGAACCAGGATCAGTTGAGTTCGCTGAAGTTCGTAACAAATCTGCGGTGGAAGAAAAAAGCCGTGCAGAGGGCAGGAGCATCCTCTGGAGAAAAGATCACCTGAAGTCTGATGGAGTTTCATCAGTGTTTCAGCAGAAACCTGGTGGTATTGTGGTTAACTCAATCAACCTGACAGCAGCTGGTTCCTCAAATTGGGCGCCCGACTGTCAGAATCCCTGAGGTATCGCATCATGAATCGACGCGGACTGACCGTAGCCACTGCACTTTTGACGCTATGTGTTTCTGTTGCTGTTATGGCGCAGTTTGGTCAGCGTGGGCGATACCGCAGCATGTACGGCGCGGACGGGCGTGTAGAGCGAAACGGCGTTCCGGACTGGAAGGTTGATGAAAACTTCGCGAAGGATGTTTTTACCTTTGTCCGCATCCGCTATCGCTCGATGGGACGCTGGGGCTGGCAGACAGACTTTCCTGACGCTGATCTCAATTTTTCGTACCGTCTTCAGCAGCTGACGTCGCTGCATACTGACCCTGACGGGGTAATTCTTGAGCTGACGGATCCACGACTGTTTGACTATCCGTTCATCTACATCATTGAGCCCGGGTACATTTACCTTGAGGACGACGAGCGAGCGGCCTTGCGTTCGTACCTGCTGAATGGTGGTTTTCTGATGGTGGATGACTTCTGGGGTGACGAGGAGTGGGAAGGATTTTATCGTGAGTTGAAGCAGGTATTTCCTGAGTATGAGCCTGTCGAGCTGCCTCTGGATCACCCGATTTTCCACTGTGTATATGACCTGAAAGAGCGACCTCAGATTCCGGCAATCGGATATGCCCGTCAGATGGCAAACGGCGAGGTGTATTCGGCCCAGGGTTATGGCACGGAAGAGGTTCATTACAAAGGTTTATATGATGACAATGGCCGCTTGATGGCCATGATTTGTCACAACACCGATCTGGGTGACGGATGGGAGCGTGAAGGAGAAGACCCGTGGTACTTCAAAGAGTTTTCTGAGAAGAAAGCGTATCCACTGGGAATCAACATTATTTTTTATGCGATGACACACTGAGGCTGGCTGCCGACGTTCAGCAGTATGGAGTCGGCTTCTGCGGAATACGCGTGAGACAAGACACAAGACTGAAGGCAATCGAATGACATCGGTCGAACTTACTCCTGAACGTGAACGTGAGTTGATTGGTCAGCTCCGTCAGTTTCGCAGGCAGATTGATTCCGAATTATCGCGTGTGATTATCGGGCAGAAGGATGTCATCCTGCAGCTGCTGATCTCACTTCTTGCCGGTGGCAACTGTCTGATTACAGGAGCACCGGGACTTGCAAAGACCCTGCTGGTCAAAACAATTGCCCAACTGTTTGACCTGAAGTTCAACCGAATTCAGTTCACCCCGGACCTGATGCCGGCGGACATTACCGGAACAGAAGTCCTTGAGGAAAACTCCGAGGGGGCTCGAACCATGCGGTTCATCCCGGGTCCGGTGTTTGCCAACGTGCTGCTGGCTGACGAGATCAACAGAACGCCCCCGAAGACTCAGTCAGCACTTCTGGAGGCCATGCAGGAGCATCAGGTCACGGCTGCGGGCCGTCGATATCCGCTGGCGGAGCCCTTCTTCGTCCTCGCAACTCAGAATCCCATTGAGATGGAGGGCACCTATCCGCTTCCAGAAGCGCAACTGGATCGGTTTATGTTCAATGTTCTGATTGACTATCTGCCGGAAGACGAAGAAGTGGCCGTTGTCCGGCAGACGACGGCGCGTCCGCCGGAACCGGTGCAGCCGCTGTTCAACGGCGAAACGGTGCGCGAGTTTCATGAGGTGGTCAAGCGGGTTCCGATTGCTGATGATGTGATCCGTTATGCGGTGCGGCTTGCTGCGGCATCCCGTCCCGGTCAGAAATCCACCCCGGACTTTATCAGTCAGTTTGTTTCCTGGGGAGCGGGCCTGCGAGCGGGACAGTATCTGGTTCTGGGTGGCAAGGCCCGGGCCCTGCTGGACGGTCGAACCTTTGTATCCACGGAAGACATCCGCACACTGGCTCGCCCGGTACTCAGACATCGCATTCTTCCGAACTACCGCGCCGAGGCTCAGGGCATCACTGTGGACTCACTGATTGACCAGCTGCTCGGTGTTGTTGAGCACCCGAAGAATGAAAAAGTCACCTGAGTCCGTCTCCTGATGTCTGAGTGACGGGGCTCTGCCCTGAGTTCACCGGACGGGTTTCCTTGAAGCGTCCACAATCCGACAACTGACCCAGGCAGACGTTGCTTATGACAGCAGAGCTCATGAATCCTTCGGTCATAATGAGCATTCGATCGCTGGAACTGCGAGCGAAGCTGGTTGTTGATGGATTCAGGACGGGATTGAACAAAAGTCCGAGGCACGGTTTTTCCGTGGAATTCTCCGAATACCGCCAGTATTCCCAGGGCGATGATCCTCGGTTTCTGGACTGGAAACTGTTCGCACGAACCGACAGGAGTTACATTCGATTATTTGAAGACGAAACAAATCTGAGATGCTGTATTGCGCTGGACATCAGTCGATCGATGTCCTTTTCCTCATTGAGCTGGACCAAGCTGGATTATGCCAGAACGATCGCAGCATCACTGGCGTGGCTGTTAAGTCGTCAGGGTGACGCGGCGGGACTGACGCTGTTTGACAGCAAGGTGCGGGCAGTGATCCCGGCGCGGTACAGACCGGGACATCTGCGTCGACTGATGGTCGCCCTGGAAGAGTCTGTCTCCGGAGCGCAGACAAGCCCTGCAGCTGCGCTGGAGGATATCGCCCAGCGGTTCAGAAAACGCGGTCTGGTCATCCTGCTTTCGGATTTGCTGACGCCGGTGCAGGAACTGGGAGACGGCCTGCGGCTGCTGAAAGGCTGTCTGCATGATGTGGTCGTCTTTCAGATTCTGGACCCTGCCGAAAAGAATCTGACCTTTGACGGACCGAGGTTGTTTGAAGATATGGAGTCGGATCAGAAAGTCTTTGCTGACCCGAATCTTGTCCGTGAGGAGTACAGAAATCGTCTGGAGGCTCATAATGCCGCAATCCGGACCGAGTGCGAGGCGATTGGGGCGTCTTTTCGGCAGATCATCACAGATGAACCCCTTGAGTTATCGCTTGCAGAGTTTCTGCAGGCGCGCCGACAATCCGGATCGATGTTCGGACGGCGAGGTTAGTTACCGAGCGAAACACACAGTGTCCGCACTGAGGCACACAGGTCATGCTTGAACTTCTGGCACAGAATTTTGCGATCGTTGGGGGACTGCTCGCGGCTATCCCTGTATTCCTGCATATGCTTAGACGGACGCCGGCCGCTCGAATGCCGTTCAGTATCGTTCGTTTTCTGCCTTCCACACTCCCGGTAACAACGCGGCGATCCCGACTGCAGCACTGGCCATTGATGCTGTTGCGAATCCTGGCCGTGATTCTGCTGGCTCTTGCCTTTTCGCGTCCATTTCAAAGACTCACTGTGGAAAGGTCCCGCAGCACTGAGACTGGCCGTCGGTTGGCAATACTCCTGGACGGCAGTGCCAGTATGCGCAGAGATGGATTGAGGGACGCGTTACAGAACGAACTGCGAAATGTAACGAGTGATCTCTCTCCGCAGGACATCGTCAGTATCACTCGATATTCAACTATCAGCCAACCGCTACTCACATCGGAAGAATGGCGACAGGCAGATCCCGGTAGCCGTCAGTCACTGATTGATCGTGCTCTGGAAAATTATGAACCGGACTGGAGAGCCACTGACACTGGAAGGGCCATGCTGGAAGCCGCCGATGAAGTTTCCCGGGAACGCAGTCAGGATTCCGAAGAGACGGTACGAAAAGTCATCGTCATCACTGATTTTCAGGAAGGAAGTCAACTGGACGTCCTTCGTTCGGGGGCATGGCCTGACAACGTGACTTCGGATCTGCATCCTGTTGCTCCGGCAGAAACAGGAAATGCCGGCTTGAGTCTTTCCGAAGATCGAAAGAGCGGTCGCATCCGGGTGCGGCTGACAAACTCCGGCGATTCCACATCAGGACAGTACACACTTCAGCCTTTTGATAAGGATGGAAAGCCTGCGGGAACTGCGATTCAGGCGGACGTCGCTCCCGGGCAGAGACGAACGCTGACACTTCCGGATTTTTCTGCCGGGGCACCGCAGATTGCCGGTGTAGAGCTCGTGGGAGATTCGCATCCTTTTGACAATGTGGCTGATCTGCCCACCGTTGAAAAGCAGGTGCACCGTGTGGCTCATGTGGGAACCATCGATGCCAATGATTCGGAAACTATGAGATACTATCTGCAGCGAGTTCTGGATGGAGATGAGTCAGAGCCAATCGAAGTCATCGATCTTCTGCAGCCTGACAGTCTCGCAGTCCCGCCCCCGGCGGATATTCGTCTTGTGTTCGTGACGGATAAGGTCCCTGAAAATCTGCTTGAACCACTTCGGGCCTTCGTTAACCGTGGCGGAGTGATACTGATTGCCATGGCGTCAGTTGAGATGGCGGAATCCGTAAAGCCGCTGCTGCCGGATCTGGTATCCGTTGAAGAAGCGACAGTAGCTGACTACGCCATGTTGTCGTCGCCGGATCTGACATCCAGCCTTCTGGCACCATTTGCGGATGCACGATTCGCGGACTTTTCTTCCATTCGCATCTGGCATCACAGGATCCTGAAAATGACGGAACCTGCAACCCAATCAAAAGTCCTTGCTCGTTTTGATTCTGGTGGCCCTGCCATCCTGGAAACGTTGAATGCCTCCGGCGGCAGGATCTATACAATGGCCACCGGCTGGCAACCGGCGGACAGTCAGTGGGCTCTTTCAAGCCGATTTCCACCGATGATTTCCAGACTACTGCGAATTGCTTATCCAAAACAGAGTGGCAATCAGATTTTTGAGGCTGGCACAGCCATTGTACCGACAGAAATGATTGATGGTTCCCAGTGGACTTTAGTAGCCCCTGATGGTACCACCAGCAGTTCATCCAATCTGAAAACTCCCTCGGCAGAAACACTCACGCCTGACGGTAACAGGGAAGCAGGTGCGGACAAGACACCCGCAGCGATTGTCCTGGACACGCCGGGTCGCTGGAGATTGAGTTCGGAGGCACCAGAGGGGCCACAATCAATGGATTTACTGGTCACGGTTGCAGCATCAGAAAGCCGTACAGCCCCTCTTCCCCGCGGTCAACTTCAGGCCATGGGGTTGTCCGCAGCCAAAGTCAGCGACGCAGACGGTGCTCCTGTGAACCCGGACACTGCGAGTCAACTGGATGCCACAGAGCTGGAATCCCGGCAGAAATTTTGGCGCTATTTTCTGATCGCCGGGATGAGCTGTCTGCTGCTGGAATCCGTGCTGACAGGGTTACTGGAAAAACGTCAGCAAGTGGCGTCTGTCCAGTAACACAGGGTAGCGACCAGATTCCGCCTTGATCTCGGCGATTTTTGGAGCTTGGCCGATGGATCAGTGCTGTACAATGTGTTCATCAACCCTGATGACATTCTTTGGGTAACGGGACGTTGAGACAAAATCAACGTTGTTTGGAGAAAACCAATGGGCACTTTCCTGGCTTTCGTCAGTCTGATGACCAGCGTTTACGTTTCTGCAGACAGTGAAGCCTTGTTTCAAAGGCTGGATCAGAACAAAGATGGACTCATCCGGTCAGACGAAATTTCTGTATCAGCCCGGAAATTTTTTCAGCGAGCGTTGCGTGTTGCTGATGGTAATGAAGACGGCGCGCTGACTCGGGAAGAACTGGCTCGGGCAATCACCGATCCCAGACCTGCGATAGTACCCGCCATGGGAATAGCGGGTGCGCCGGGTAATGTGGATCCACGAACAATGGATCGCAACGGTGACGGCGTCATTTCCCTGGACGAGGTACCAGTTCCATTGAAGTCACGATTTGAACAGCGGCTTCGACAGACTGATCGGACTGAAATCCCGACGGCGAGCCTACAGGACTTTCTGCGTGGAATGCAGATCCGCCAGGCCCAGGTTGTGCCTGGCAGCGAAAAACAGGCAGACGCGTCTGAAGTGATGTCGTCTGCAGCGGAAAAAACCTGGCCCGCCCAAACACCGGACCGGGAAAAACAGCGTGGCCTGATTATGGAGCAGCAGAAAAATCCCGTTGAGCGGGCTGACGAAAACGACTCCGCTGTGATTTTTTCGAGGCTGGACAGGAACAGTGATGGCAAACTGACGGAACAGGAACTTCCCGAAAGAATGCGTCTGAACCTGCAGGCGGTGGATCAGGACGGGGACAAAGTCGTAAATCGCAGGGAGTTGGCTGCAGCGATACTGCGCAGGCTGCAAAGTCCGCGGCCGCAGAAACAGACTGCCGGAACAAAGCCCTGATTTCAGGGTCTGAGGGTATCAGAGTTGCGCAGAGCCGCAGACATCGCCCCGATGGACGGCATGCCTGAACGTGGTTCGCACAGCCTGATGCCACGAACAACGGTCAAACGCCAGCCTCTGTGCTGTCCTCGTAAAACACGCCGATTTTCCGGAATCGCTGATAACGCCGTTCCAGCAGTTCTGTGGCGGGCAACCCTTCAAGGTGACTCAGGGCCTCTACCAATCGGCCCTTCAGCGTCGCAGCCATCTTGAAGTGATCTCGATGTGCACCGCCGAGTGGTTCAGGAATAACTTCGTCGACCACACCCAGTTGCACAAGATCTTTGCTGGTAAAACGCAGGGCGCGGGCAGCTTTGTCTGCATGCTTGGCGCTTTTCCAGAGGATTCCCGCACATCCTTCCGGACTAATCACTGAGTAGTAGGCGTATTCAAGAACGGCCACGTGGTCACCAATCCCGATACCGAGGGCACCGCCGGATCCGCCTTCTCCGATGACCACACAAACGATCGGCACTTCCAGAGTCGACATGTCTCGAAGATTGACTGCGATATTGTAGGCCTGACCACGTTCCTCAGCACCAATCCCAGGATAGGCTCCCGGAGTATCAATCAGGCAGATAATCGGCAAACCATAACGACTGGCCATCTCCATCTTCTGCATGGCTTTACGGTAACCTTCCGGATGAGCGAGGCCGTAGCAGCACTCGTTACGTTCCTTCAGGTTCCGTCCCTTCTGATGGCCGACGAGCATGACTTTTCGACCGGCTAATCGAGCGAAGCCGGTGATGATGGCCCGATCATCACCAAAGGATTTGTCACCGTGCAGTTCGACAAATTCGTCAAAAACCAGTTCCAGATAGTCAGGGGTTTGCGGGCGATCGGGATGTCGTGAAACCATGACCGTCTGCCATGGATCGAGATTTGCATAGCGTTCCCGGGTCATCTGTGTCAGTTCGACCCGCATACGTCGCATGATCTCTTTTTCAGCGGGCGTAGGAGCCTGCTGAGCTTCGAGCCGAAGAATTCGTTCCTCGAGTTCGTACAGAGGTTTCTCGAAAGGAAGCTGGTGAAGTGGCGCCATAGCATCTCAACCCGCCGGACACATCGCAAGTTCCTGAAACACCGCATTCCGGCAGGTGTGTTTCAGGCTTTTAACTCAGGGAACATGCTGATCGATTTACCGGAAGTTGTTCATCGAACGGCAAAAAACATTTTTTGCCGACGAACATTTCGGTGGTGATCAGGATTAGTGGCACGCGAAACGAACCCACATGCTTGTCACGCAGTTTATGACAGAATGGGTCCTGTGGAAATGGGGACAGGCGGTTCGATTAGAATTCCAGCAGAACGGACACTCTGATGGAATCCAGAAAATTTCGTGTAAAAACGGCCGAAAGACCTTACCCGAGGACAAAAACCAATGAAACGCCACTGAAAAGCGATCCCCAAAGTAAGGACAACCTGACCTTCTTTTATGAGATAGCCCGGGAAAATTAGTCGATATCGGGCAATTCCGTCATGAAATCAAGATTTTGTACCTCTTCGGACGCTGCGGAGGTAGCTGTGCGTCGTTCGAGGGGCAGCAGGACCGTTTTCTGAGCGGGCTGAGCACTGGGAACCTGGGGTGCCACGGCAGCCGGCGCCTGCGGAACCGCAATTGCGGGTGCTAGTGCAGCGGGAGCCACAGGTTGCTGCGGCATCATAGGTTGTTGCGGCATGGTGGGTTGCTGATACATGGCGGGCTGCTGCGGCATCATCCCGGGCATCATCCCAGGCATGGGCTGCGGCATTCCCATAGGGTATTGAGGCATCATCATGGGCTGCGGCATCATTCCCGGATACATCATGCCAGGCATCATAGCCCCGGGCATTCCGAACGGCATTTGTGGCATCATCCCGGGCATAGGCTGTGGCTGCGCGGCCGCGGCTGCTGCGGCAGCCGCAGCGGTGTGGGCGGCACCCGCTTTTTTGGGAGCCTCGAGTTCCCCGATTGGCGCGGTCATGCGTTTTCCTTTTTTGGGTTTCTCGGGGGCAGAAATCCCGCGAGCCACTCGGTCAGCGTCGGCACGGCTGTCGAGACGTTTATCGACGCTCAGGCTTTCGTTTTCCCTGGCCAGCTTCACATGACGGTCCTGCAGTTCAACCGGATCCTCAAGGAATGTTTTGCAGTTTCGAAAGAGAGACATGACATCTCGCATTTCCTGTGGCCGATCTTTGGGCTTCTTGGCCAGCATCTTTGTCAGGATCATGTCGAGTTCGGGCGTAACATTGCGGTTCACTACAGAGGGCGGAGCGAGTGCTTCGCTGAGATGTTTTTTGAGCAGATCGTTTGGGCTGAGCCCTGCGAACGGTGGTACCCCTGTAACGATTTCGTAGAGCGTCACGCCGAAACTGTAAATATCAGACTGAACCGTTGGGGGCCTTCGAAGAATAATTTCCGGAGCGATGTATGTTCGTGTCCCCATGATGTTCTTCTGCTTACCTGCCAGAAGTTTCATGATTCCTGTCGCAGCACGAGACGCGAGGCTGAAGTCGATGACACGCACTTCACCGGCCTTATTGACCAGGATGTTGTCCGGCTTGATATCCCGATGGAGCCAGCCTTTTTCATTAAGATGAATGAAGGCCTGACAAGTTGCTTCCACGATCTTTTTTAGTCGGGACTGGGTTTCGGGCAGGTTGATCCCCAGCTGCGTTTTGAGGCTGGGTGCGCGAAAATAATCCATCAGGAAGAAACCGTGATCTCTGTTGACCTCAATCTTGTGAAATCGAACAAATCCGGGATGTTCCAGCGCGGCCCCCACTTTAAATTCATGCTTTAAAACGGCCTTCGCCTCTGAATTCTTCAGCGCATCCGGCAGTAGCAATTTCATCGCAAGCGGAACCGTACTGCCCTGCTCTGTCACTTCCCAGATTTGTGTGGAGCTGCCGGAGGCGATGCAGTTTTTCAGTTCGTAGCCACCAATGAGATTGACGTTATCTGCCACGAGTAAGCCCTCTCGGGAATTATCCAAACGTTCATCTGTCCCAAAGGACAGAACTCCATTGTTCCCACCGCTGCGAACTCCCACCGGGATTCCGCAAAACTGCCGAATGACGGCAACACAGACATTCTGCCGCGTCGGACTCAGAACCATTCATCGTCATACCACGTAGTTTCCGTGGAAGTTGAACACAAAAACAGTCACTGAAGAGCAGAAAACCGCCAATCATCATACGTTTTGATGGAAGTGAAGGCGATGTTATTCCCTGCCCGGCCTCCCCAAGTTTCGGGAATTCTATCGTCCCGAACGACGGATTATGACGTTTTGGGGTCATGTTCCCGACCAGTATTTCGTCAATCGTCTGCCATTGCTTCGAATTTCAACGCAGATTTCCCACGATCCTGAACAGGATCACACCGTTTTCTGACGCAGTTATTGAGACGCTACAGCCACTATGGCTTCCGGAGAATTGCCGGAATCCTCAGGATCTGACATAGTTACGTCCATGGCGTCCGGGCTTAGTTCTCGTGACACCAAAAAAATGGATTTGCCAGACTGATCCGGGCCACTTTTCTTCCCAACCTCTCAAGGCGTTTTCCCGAAAGATTCTCATGAGGTTTTCGCTGCTTCACACAATCGCCAGCCTCCTGTATTTCAGTGTGTTCGCAGGTGTTTACGGAACCGCTCCACTCACCTTTGCCGCAGCGGCCCCCCCGATTCAGCACTCAGAATATTCTGGATCGCTGATACAGCCCGGCAAGGGAGACGGCGAAATCCTGCGACGGTTTGAGGTCCAGCTGTTCAGCAGCGATGGCAGTCATTTCTTTCACGTTGCGGATGACGTCCGCCAGGGTTGTCCATGGCCGGACAGCTTTGGAGTGACAGGCACCGCGGTTTCTCCGGAAAAGGTCCAGCCACATCTGATTTATCCGTACGATGGAAACACGTACTTCATCGTCCTGCCGCCGCTCCTTATTTCTTTTCCGGAAAACACCGAGCCGGGCTCCACATGGAACCAGGCTGGCTGGCAAATGACAACACTTGCCAGGAAAAATCTGAATGGTACAGAAGTCTGGGAAGTTGAAGCCCGCGAGCCACGAGGGCGTCGCCAGACCATTCTCGCTGACACAGTATCGGGCATTCTTGTCCGCGCAGAATCCGATGTGTTCATGGGCCAGGGAGACCAGTTCCTTCTAACTCTTGAGAGATCTGCGACGTCTGTGATGGCCGACGCGATTTCCCAGACAGTGAAGGACCTTCAGTCCGAGTTGCTGAAGCTTCAGGGAGAACTGAACCGCCGCGCGGATGCTCAACTGGCGGAACTGTCGGAACGTCAGGTGAATGATACCGTGGCGACGCTGGAAACACTGACAAAACTAGCCACCGGCACACCACTGGAGCGACTGGTCAGACAGATTCGTTCTGATTCCGAACAACAGAAAAAACGACTGGAGACTGTGGCAGGTCAAGCCAGTTCCGTTATGAATTCCGCCGCCCCCGCGTTTTCTCTGAATCTGGTCTCGGGTGGCACACTGAAGTCCGAAAGCCTGCAAGGCAAGACCATTGTGCTGCATTTCTGGGACTACCGTGATGCCCCCTTATCTGAACCCTACGGACAAACTGGCTATCTTGAGTTTCTCTTTAATCAGCGCAAGTCGAGAAATGTTCAGGTCATTGGCGTAAGCACCAACCAGGATCTTCAGAATCCAGAGAATCAGAACCGGGGACGTCGAGCGGCCAGAAAGCTTTCGGAGTTCATGAATCTCAGTTATCCCATTGGCTATGACGATGGAGCACTCCTGAAGTCGCTTGGCGATCCTCGAGACAGTCGGGGCCAACTGCCGCTCTGGCTGGTTATTAACCCGGAGGGAAAAGTGATACATTATCACGCGGGATTCTACGAAATTGACGTGACAAAAGGACTCAGTGAACTCGACACTGCCATTTTGAAGGCCATCGGCAAATAGTTGACCGAGGCATATGCATCCCTGAATACAAACTGCCCTGCAGGCACTTGCTGGTGTTTGGAACCCTGTGAGAGAACAGGGGCTAGCCCCAACGATGTCTGCAGTTGTGCAGGAGCATTACTGCGGCACGCTGCATAACGCTGACGCTGACGCTGACGCGGGCAGGATGCGGGGATGATTTTTACAGCACGGACTCAGTCAGCATGTGCATTGACACTGCCTGGCAGGCGGGCTGACATGCCAGGAAAATCTGTAGAAAGCCGTTCGAGGTTGCGTTGAGGTCCAAGTCTCGGCATCAGTGCCCACGTCGAACCAGCATTCCGTTGAATGTCTCAACATTCAGCAACAAGGCGTCTAAAAGTTGTAGTTCGGATTGTTCTTATCGAAATCACGATCGGATAACCGAATATCCGGCTGAATTGCGGTGAATGTGTAATCCTCGATCACAGGCGGTTTCCCATCTTTTTTCTTTGGAAACCCAAACTGTTGAACTCGAACGGCAAGCCCGGACTTCTGGTCAATCCATAACCTGGTCATCTGGAATTGAAACTGCCGTCGCGGCTGCGGATGAACACTTTCAATCACCCGACATGTGTAATCACCGACCTTCGCGTCCTCGAAGTACTTTACCTCCACTTCGCCATACTTTATCTCGTTTTCCCAGATCGCAATCACAGCCGCCACCATATTCGCCACGCCGGCTCTGGTAATCGGGTAACGATTCTCGGCGAGTACCTTTGGATCATCGGGAGATAGCTTCAGAGTTCCGATGAGCGCAGCCAGCCCGGTTTCATGCACCAAAAGTTTGTTCTCGTTCTGGCCATCCACGAAGATCACTTCACGGCCCGCGCGAGGCTCCTGAAACAGCATGTAAACACTAAAGGGATTGTGCCGAATCTTCAATTTCATGGTCTGCGCGACCATGTCATCATCAACGACTTCCTTCTTGGAAAACTGGCACTCATAGCCGCTCATCGCCTTCGCAAGACGCAGACATTGCCTTGCGGCACCAAGAGCCGGAGTCAGTGGGTGCTCCTTGTCCAGAGGCGTCAGGGCATCAGTATCGCCTGACGACAGAATACCGCCAGACAATGCTCCCATTGCCATCATCAGCGAGGAAAATTTCCTGCGGCCGAGTCGCGATCCGTCTTTTTCAAGACTGTTGTCCATCCCATAGCCCTCCTCAACAGATTCCCGGTGCCCTGCCCGTCAGATTTCACCTCTTTCAGGATCATCCGATCTACAACCAAACCAGCGGCACATGGCCTCCCCTGTTATTCAATCGCTGTTTCCCACAGATCCGCATCAGCCAATCGCATTAAGATCAGCGGTTGGACGAAAAAGTCCAGGGATGAAGACTTCACAAGCGATATTTTCTGCGCGCCATTCCGCTGATCCGGAACCCATCGGCAGATTCTGCCGAACGATACACCGCAGAGTCGGTTTTTACAGGAAATCACGTTGTCCGGGGAAGTGGAAAAGTGGAATTGTGAGAATTCGCAGGATCTTATAAACTACGGCAGAAATTGCCTGATGGACTGGCAATGTGACATTCGCCTCCGAGGTCGCTGGAATGGATTCGTCTCGAAGCGGCTTGCTTTCAACGTTCCTGATGACATTGCCGCTCATTATTGTGCCGGCAATTGCTCTGTTGCGCCCGCCGGGCCAGACCTCAGGAATTTCTGACACGGTCGCTAAAAGTGCGGAAGCCGAGGAATTTGGCTTCCCAACGGAGTTTTCTGAAGGCGGCCAGCCCGCAGATTCGTCCACTTCCCAGGACGAAATCAGTCATGACTTTGGCTTTCCCTCTGAAGATTCTGATTCCGGTTCTTCCCCAAAGCCAACTCCGCCAAAACGACGATCAACGCCAAAAACTCAGAAAAACAATGACATTTTTACCCCGGACGTTCGTTCCGAGAGGCCCGGGCTGGAGGAAGAAGAGATTCGCGACAGGCCTTCTCCCAAAGCGGGGCCCTCTGAGTCCGAAGTGGAGATTAGCCCGAAAAACAGTGATGGGCCAACTTCTGAAACGGTCGTCAGGCAATTGAATGCAATGGGTGCCGTCAGAACGCTGTGGTTCGACGCCGGTGAAACATCTCCGGTCGGCTTTGCTGCATTCTTCCGCGGAGACACTGAGTTAATGCGATATCGATTTGAGGCGGTAGGCCAGACCCGAACAGAATGTGCAGAGAATGTCCTGAAGCAGGTTACTCAATGGAGAACTGCGGCGGCAGCAAAATAAAATGCCTGACGGGCCCGGAATCCCAGCCAACTCGGTTGGGTGCAAATAGTTCCTCAGTCGCCGCCGCAATGAATCTCGGCCGAAAGAACAAGTCTCCATACCACTGCGGTTCTTCCCCGGAAGAAACTCCGCCAGTCAGCAAAATGCCTACGCAGTAATCCAACTTGTCGGAATCCTCTTCTCTGATGACGATTCGAGTTCCCTGTATGAACCGCAGTGCTCTGCAGCCATTGATACCAACGGGGGGGTTGTCCGCACCGGTTGCCGCTTTTATGAATTCGCAGGTACCCGGGGCACAGACACCATTTTCGGTAAGGACGGAAAGGGAGCGTCTTGCGGTCTTCAGACAACCTGGAAACAACTCGCTTCGTCACGGGCTTCAGATACTACCGGATGGTGGTGTGGTTCGTTCCATTCGACTGGCAAGACTTGAAGCCGCTCTCCTGATCTCTGAGGGGGCGACCCCCGCAAAAAAACTCGCCCAGATCGCCCGGCTTATCGATGCTCGCGAAGTTCAACAGTTACTGACAATACTTAATGAAAGCTATGATCGAACAAGATCGGCATTCCGGGTGGAACAGACCGCAACAGGTTATGCCCTGATGACACGAGCCTCTCTGTCGCCATGGCTGGATCGATTGCACAATCGTCAGGCGGAAATGAAGCTTTCAGCCCCGATGATGGAGTCTCTGACCATTATTGCCTACCAGCAACCGGTGACTCGCGCTGATGTCGAGGCAATTCGCGGCGTGCAGTCTGCGGAAATGATTCGCCAGCTGATGGACCGGGGGCTGATTCGCATTGGCGGCGAAGATGATTCTCTTGGTCGTCCATTTCTCTATGAAACCACACGCCAGTTTCTGACGATGTTTGGCCTTCGCCAGCTGGACGATATGCCAAACTATTCGTCACTGCGAAGGAAACGAAACCTGCCGGCAATCGCCGAGCTTCCGTTTCCCGAAGACGATGAGGAAGCGGCGTGAAGCCATTGCAACCGAACAAACAGGTTCACTTGTCCCTGTACTCGACAGCTTCTCATCAGGCAGATCGCGCCGTCTGAATTCCAGTCTCGTCACAGTATCGCCAGCATCATGAGCCAGCATCGAGATGAAAATCTTTTCGCATCGGTCCCATTCGGACTTCCGGAGGAATTGGTTTCCATCCTTGCTCAAAACAGCCATATCCGAATTGAACGGATTGTTTCGTCGGGCCACGCTTCGCCCGAGGGATTCTGGTACGATCAGCCGGAACATGAGTGGGTGATTCTGCTTCAGGGATCGGCTGAACTTCTGCTGGACGGGGACAAAAAATCCCGGCAGATGCTTCCCGGAAGTTATCTGCTGATTCCGGCACATCAGAAACATCGCGTGGAATCGACATCGCGGACGGAAGCGACTGTTTGGCTGGCTGTGTTTTTCTCAGCTAAGGGCTGAAGAAAACGGCAATCTCTGCAACGGGATCCTGCAACGTGAAAAGAATCTCGGGTGCGATCAGAACAAATGCGTTCATTGGCAATCGAAAAGACCGTTGCTAATCTTCTTTCGGTTTCTCACCCCTCTTAGAGACTTCACCGAATCTGAAGTCGGCGGTCACTCGTCCTGAAGGCAAGTGCTCAGCCTGATCGCAACTTCCGTGCAGGTTCACTACTGAAAATCACATTGAATCATTCTATGGCCCACGGTACTGCTTTCCGCATCGGATGTCCTGTCTGGGCCTGTGAACACTGGAAGGGAACTCTTTACAAATCCAACGCCGGTCGAAAAGACTGGCTAAGTCAGTATTCTGCGGTTTTCAGTACCGTGGAAGGTAACAGCACGTTTTACGCGTTGCCATCTTCCGACACGGCCAAACGCTGGGCAGACTCGGTGGCACCGGGATTTCGATTCTGCCTAAAAGTCCCCCGGAGCATCACTCACGATCGCCGCCTGCTGCGTGCACACACAGAACTGAAGTCCTTTCTGGAAATCGCGGATATTTTGAACAGAGCCGGTGTCCTGGGACCTTCATTCATCCAGCTTCCACCGGACTTTTCCTTTCGCGAAGCGAGGAATCTGGAGTTGTTTCTGGCCAATCTGCCCTCCCACCTGCCATGGGCTCTGGAAGTCCGTCACGAGGACTGGTTTGATCGCGGAGAACATGAAACGTGGCTGACGTCTCTGCTCCGTCATGGTGGTGTCGACACTGTGCTTTTTGATAGTCGCGCCCTGTATTCGCAGCCTCCTTCCGATGAAATTGAAGCCATTTCGCAGACCAGAAAACCTCGAACTCCGATTCGTCGAACGGTCACAGGACGTCATCCGTTTTTGCGTTTCATCGGGCGGAACGTACTGGAAGATGTTCAACCCTGGATCGCAGAATGGGCGCCAGTGATTGCGACTTGGATGCGTGACGGGCTTGAACCATTTGTGTTCACTCATGCGCCGGATGATCGCTACGCCCCGGAGTTTGCTCGTCGTCTGTATCGCGAGATCGGTCTGCATTACCATGAGTTGCCGGATATGCCAGGGTGGCCCGGCGAGGTCGGATCGGCCGGCCGCCAGAAATCACTTTTTGACTGAAGACTACTGAAACAAGGACAGTGGATTTCAGGACTGGCCCCAAAGTGCGTCAGCGATCCAATCCAGGTCTTCATTCTGAATTCCGGATGCTTCGCGCGATCTGCCCGCTCCGGCAGCCGTCAGCGAATTCAACACCAGCAGCCGCAAGACACTCGCCAGCGGACTCCCTGGACCGTTTCGCAAGGCGCGCTGGACCAGCCGATGCTCGCGATTCAGGACCACTTCATTCTTCCCTGCCGGCGCTTTTCGAAAATGTGCGTCGATCAATCGCTGAAATCCCTGCGGAATGTCGCCTTCCCGGCGCAGATCTTCGAAAGTCTGAGCCAGTTCATAGCGTTCATTCAGAAACGCAGCGACAGGAACATCCTGCTGGAACGAGGCCAGCATTATGCGTGCTTCGGTGCAACGGAAAAAATCGCCCCAAACCTCTGCCACATCCTCGGGGTCCGCCATGCCCATGACCGTCACGGCAAAGTTGGGAGATGACGGCGTGGCCTGTCGCAGATCAATGGAATCATTGCCCTGATCAGCAATCATCGCTGCCAGCAGACTTTCCTCGAAACTTCTGCACGTATGAACGCAGGGTATGGAAACCCGCGCAAATAATTCATCAAGATAGCGTTCCTGCCGACGATCGGCGTTGTACCAGATCACAAATTCCGCATCAGATTCATGAATCGCATCCGCCACACTTTTCTGCAGAATTTCATCCAGCAGCATCGGTCCCTGAGACGTGCTGAAGCGGTAAACTTTTCGCATCAGCTGACGCAGACCAGCTTCACTCAATGCCGCCCCGGCAAAATGATAGCGATGCCAGCTGACAATCGCCTCCAGCCGCGCAGGCTGCTCCTCCGCTATCGTTTCCAGATGCGTAAACAGAAATTCTTCGAGAGTGGATCGCAGCAGGCGAAAGCGATCGTCCCGGACAAGATCCTCGCGACTGGCTGTCGGAGTACTATCTTCCAGTTCCAGCACACCTCGAAAGAAACTTCCCCATGAAGGTAATAAATCCCTGACTCTTCGGGAAATCACCATTCGTCGAATGGTTACAGCAACCGTCGCTTCATCTGCAAATCCCGGCGTTCGCTGCGGAGAAATGTAAAGCGCCCCGGCGATGGAAAGCGGCTTTTCTATGCGAATCGGAATCACATCCAGGGGAGACTCGCTGAAGTAATTTGCCAGTGCCAACTCTACGGAATCGGGATCCGGAGTCGGCTCAAACCAGGCAACGCTGATGACGTTAATTCGCGCAGCGCTGTCATTCAGGTGAATGGGTACGTTCAGAAAGTCTGCGAACTCACGGATAGCCGTTTCCAGAACTTCCGGCGATTCCGCGTACATTCGAAACTGAGGCTTCAGTTTCAAAGTCACTGTCGTTCCAATCCGAACCTGCTCGCTTGAAGACAGTTGTATTTCCGTACCGGGTCCCGCTTCCCAGCAGATCGCCTCGTCGCAATCCTCACGTCGACTTTCGACTCGCAGAGAATCGGCCAGCATAAACGCACTGAACAGACCAATTCCAAACTGCCCGATCAGTCCCTGTGCATCTCCGTGCACAACGCTTCGCTGTTCATCGGACCCTCGACCCTTTAACAAACCGGTGATACCGATCCCCAGTGTCCCGAGGTACTGCTCGGCATCCTGTGCATTCAGACCGACGCCATCATCCGAAAATGATAAAGTCCCCTGCCCCGGATCCTGTCGAATATCAATGCGACCACGAAAACTCAGATCCCGGTTGCGACGACGCATCACAGCGTCATGGGCATTCTGAATCAGTTCTCGGATGGGGGTGTCCATACGGCTGTACAGCGATGACCCCATGATCTCGATGATACCAGCAATGTCCACTCGAAATGGAATCCGGCGAACCCACACTCTTGACACCTCGTCACGAAGACTGACAGCCAACAGCATCCTCAGTGAACAAAATCACCGGGATACGCTGTAATCTGAAGTAAACACACCGAAAGGATCCGTGTTGTACCGCTCCACAGGTCCCCCGGCAAACCAGTCACCCGGCACTCTGCGCAGAAGCTCACATTTCACGGCGGATTTGGCTGCCTGGACTTGCCGAAAGGCAGATTCCCGGACATGATCCGGAACACGTTCCCTGTACACACACCCAGCTGTACTTGCTCATTATCCGGTTTTCCAACCGACCGCCCTCCCCGGAAAATTCGCAATGACCGGACATTTGCAGCAGGACCAGGCGTTGCCCCACGCGGAATCCAACAATAACCAACAGCGCAAAAACGTGCGTTTTCTTGTGCTGGCATGGCTGTGCTCACTTGCTGGTATTCTTTATCTCGATCGTATCTGCATTTCCTCTGCACTCAGTGATATTCAGCAGGACCTTGGAATCAGTAATACGCAAACCGGCATTGTCCTGATGGCATTCACACTGGCCTATGGACTGTTCGAAATTCCCACAGGACACTGGGGAGACACAATTGGTTCACGTCGAGTGCTCACGCGAATCTCTCTCTGGTGGTCCACCTTTACGGTGCTCACCGGAGCCTGTTCAGGACTATCAATGCTGATTCTGGTCCGATTCCTGTTTGGTGCCGGTGAGGCCGGTGCATTTCCCCACGGCCAGCGCGCACACTGGGTAATGTGGGTGGTTTTGGTAAATTTGCGCATTAGCGACTAATCTGCTATGACATCCTCTTTGGGATCTCTGAATCTGCAGGGAGGAATGGTCATGGCGAGTCAGGCGAAATTGGCGACC